>JANQZT010000057.1 GCA_030728325.1 Pontimonas sp. | reverse complement strand
AGCGTCTGCCTCCGGAGCAGAAGGCCGTAGGTTCGAATCCTACTGGGGGCACTTTTAGCGCTCAGCGCTCTCATCCGGTGACTCGTGGACTTCGAGAAACTCGAAGAGTTCCACGTCATCAACACCGGGGAACATGCCCCCTCGCAGAGGCGAGAGCACGTGTGCGTGCAGACGCGCACTCGTCCACGCTTTGCCCGACCATTTCTCGCGCAAAGCCGGGACAGGTCTGCGACAACATTCTGTGTCCGGGCACTTGGACACTTTCCGCTCAGTCGTGTCTCGACCGCGGAACCACTTCGCATCCTCAAACTTCACACCGACGGTGATCGAGAACTCATCCGCCGTGGAGGTTCCGATTTGGGTGGACTCCCAGAAGGTGCCCTCTGGGGTGTCGGTGTATTGGTAATACTCCGTGGTGCGATTGGTCCGAACGAACGCCTCCCGGGCGCTCCAGTGCCGACACACAATCTGGCCTTCCGTGGATCCGGTGACGTCCTCGGGGAGCGCTAAGCCGTCATTCTCATACGCCTTATAGACGACCCCGTCATCACCGACCCGCAGAAAGTGCAGGGGCAGGCCTAAGTGCTCGGTCGCTAAGTTCATGAACCGAAGACCGGCTGCCTCATGGGTGACACCAAACGCATCGCGGAAATCTTCGACTGCAAGATTCTTGGACTTTTTCGAGGCGTGGAGGAACTCGAGCGCCTGGGTTTTCGGCATGAGACAGGCCGCTGCGAAGTAGTTGATATCCAGTCGCTGCTGGAGGAACTCTTCATAAGTTTTCGGAACAGGGTGGGAAAGCACCTGGTGGGCGATGGCTTGCAGAGCCAGGGAGCGAAGACCGTGCCCACCGGGGATGGACGCGGGCGGGAGATAAATCCGACCGTTCTCTAAGTCCGTGACGCTTCTCGCACTTCGGGGCAGATCTCCCACGTGAACAATTTCGAGGCCCAGCTTCCCCGCCATCATGGCCACCTCGCGGTGTGTGAGTGCACCGCTTGAGGTGTGCCCGACCGAGCGGACAAGGTCCTCGGCGAGTTCTTCCAAGTCATCGCGGTAGTTGTTCAGCTCTCGCATTTGGTGGCGAAGCTCGGTGTTGGCGCGACGCGCCTCTTCAGGGGTTGCCAGCGCTAGCTTTTCTCGTCGAACAAGCTCGTGATAGAGGCCCACCATGACCTGCAAGTGCTCATCAGAGACCGACTTTGACACCCGAAGCGGGGGAAGCCCCAGAGAAGAAATCAGCGGGCTTGCCGCCGCATTCGCCCACTCTCGCTCAAGACGTGCTCGCTCATTCGGTGGGGTCTCATCCAAAAGCTCGGAGACCTCAACTCCCAGAGCGGTGGCCAGGGAGGAGAGCAACCCGATCTTGGCTTCTCGCTTTCCCGTTTCCACCAGAGATAACTGACTAGCGGTGACACCGACCTGAGTGGAGAGCTCCTCCAAGGTCAGGCCTGCCTGCTGCCGTGCATGCCGGACTCGTTGCCCGAGCGCCAAGATTTCGACCATTCTCTGACAATAACGCAAAAACAGCGTTTTTTGACAAGCAATGTGGTCAGACACACCCCTTGGTCTTGACAAAACTGGTGTGAGACCACCACCGAGGAGCGATTATGTCTATGACTCTCAATCAGCGAAGCAGCGAAACCCCCACCACGGGCTCCCACCGTCCGATCGATGTTCAGGAGTGGGTCAACGAAGCCACTGCCCTGCTCGAACCGCACAGCGTTGTGTGGTGTGACGGATCCCCCGAAGAAGCCCAACACCTCATTGACGTGATGGTCGCTCAGGGGACCCTCACCCGACTCAACGATGAGCTTCGGCCAGAAAGCTACCTGGCTCGCAGTGAACCCACCGATGTGGCCCGAGTCGAGTCACGCACCTTTATCTGCTCCCGTAACCCCGAAGATGCTGGCCCCACCAACAACTGGGAAGACCCCAGCACTATGCGGGACACCCTGCGGGAGCTCAGCCGCGGAGCGATGCGCGGTCGCACCCTCTATGTCGTGCCCTTCTCCATGGGACCCCTGGACTCTCCAATGGCGAGACTCGGTGTGCAAATCACGGACTCTCCCTACGTGGTGCTGAGCTTGCACATGATGGTGCGAGTCAGAGCCGATGTGCTCGGTGCCATCTCCGAGGGGGCCTCGTGGGTGAAGTGCCTCCACACGGTGGGGTCCCCGCTCGCGGAGAGCGACGCCGACACGGCGTGGCCGTGTCACGAGACCAAATACATTTCCCATTTCCCCGAGACCAAAGAAATCTGGTCGTTTGGGTCGGCGTATGGCGGCAATGCCCTGCTCCCGAAAAAGGCGTTTGCTTTGCGCATCGCCTCAGTGCTGGCCCGAGAGGAAGGCTGGATGGCCGAGCACATGTTACTCGTGAAAATCACCAACCCCGAAGGCAAGACTTACACCGTGGTCGCAGCGTTCCCGAGCGCCTGCGGCAAAACCAACTTTGCGATGATGCAACCCAGCCTTCCCGGCTGGACAGTGGAAACTCTCGGCGATGACATCGCCTGGTTGGCACCCGGTTCCGATGGTCGCCTTCGCGCCATCAACCCCGAGGCGGGGTTCTTTGGTGTTGCACCGGGAACGAGTGCGAGCACGAACCCGGTCGCGATGGACATGCTCTCCTCCAACACCGTGTTCACCAATGTTGCCCTTACTCCAGAAGGTGACGTCTGGTGGGAAGGAATGTCGAAAGAGGTCCCGGAGGGTCTTATCGACTGGCGAGGAGAACTCTTTGATCCAACCACTGGATCCCCTGCCGCTCACCCGAACGCACGTTTCACCGTGAAGCTCGGGGCGTGTGGAAGCCTTGCCTCTGAATGGAATGACCCTGAGGGTGTCCCGGTCGACGCCATTATCTTTGGCGGACGGCGCTCCACCACGATGCCCTTGGTGGTCGAGGCCAGAGATTGGAAGCACGGGGTGTTCCTCGGAGCAACCATGGCATCTGAGAAAACTGCGGCCGCCGAAGGGACTCTCGGCGAAGTGCGCCGAGACCCCTTCGCGATGCTGCCGTTTTGTGGATACAACATGGGCGACTACATGCAGAACTGGCTCGACATGGGTGACCGGTTGCGCGGCGTTGGTCGGATGCCCCGCATCTTCCACGTGAACTGGTTCCAGAAAGACGCCGATGGTCGCTTCATCTGGCCAGGTTTCGGGGAGAATTCCCGCGTTGTCGAGTGGATTGTGAACAGGCTCGAGGGCGCTGTTGCCGCGAAGGAAACCCCCATTGGGTGGTTGCCAAAGTCCCTCAACACCGAGGGTCTGGAGCTCCCGGAGGATGCACTCGAGACTCTGTTGAGCGTGGATCCGACGCTGATTCGCGCAGATCTCGATGACGCGGAAGAGTTCTTGGGTCGCTTTGGGGACCGATTGCCGGAGCAGATCGTGAGCGAACTCCGCGCCACCCGGGAGCGTCTCTCGTCGTGAATCGTTAGAGTTCCAGCATGACCACAGAACCCACGAGGGTCACCCTCGAGCGCAAA
>JANQZT010000056.1 GCA_030728325.1 Pontimonas sp. | reverse complement strand
CACGAGCCACCTATCAGCTAGAGAGCCGGACCGCAGAACGCCTCTCGGCGCGAGGCCGCTCGAAGCGGCTAGTGATGGAGCCCGGGGTTACTGCGGTCCGGCACCCTCAGTGTATCGAGCGTGTCCCTGGAACACCCGAGTCCTCTAGGTGAGGGTGCCTTTCCTGGCACGAGAGGCACACCCCTCGAGCTCCTGGGCAATAACGCTCCAGGTCAAAGAGCGTGAGGTCAGATAGGAGGCCTCCCGGTCATCGGCAAGGGCTAAAGAGATAGCGCCGGCAGAGACTGCGGTGGCCACTGCAGCGGCCCGCTCCAGTGCGTGAGCAAGGTCGCCATCAAAAGCGCCCAAAAGTATGTCGTCGAGAACTCCAGAAAAGTCCTTCGCGCTCAGTGGATCAGGTGCTCCCGCCACAACAGCGTCAATGGTGGGAAGGTCATCGACACCTCGTTGAAAAAGCTGTGCGGTGTCCTGCGGGTTGTGATGCACCACTGCTCGCACCAGATACAAACGCCACAGCGCTCCAGGAAGGCTGAGCGGATGAGCCTTCGACCACAGTTCTGCCAACGTGTCGAGACCGTGCTCATCGGCGAAGCGAACCAAAGCTTCTCGAACCCGCACGTCGTCGCTGGATTGGCCTCGCGACAAAAGCACCGTTGCCGTGGCATGGGCAATCGCGGAGACATCGGCCGGGTCCATCACAAGTTCTGCAGGATCCGTGATGGCGGCCTCCATACGACTGGTGCTCATGCGCACTGGTTTGGAGTAGTCACCGCTCATAACCCCTCCACGCTAAACCACTCCCCTTGCGAGGCTGCCTCAGAATCACGCTCTACTCTGTGGACATGACACCGATTAATCATCACGCCAGGTTTGTTTTCTTTCTCATTCTCTCCATCATCGGTTTGATCACCGCGTGGGTATTCAACGGCATTGCCAGCGTGACGGGCCAAAACTACCTGGATGCCTGGTTCGGGTCAGCAGTCGACTGGGTGCTGTCCCTCGACATACTGATTGTCGCTATCGCGGGGTCCGCGTTCATGATCTTCGAAGCTCGAAAGCTTGGCATGAAGAGAGTGTGGCTCTATATCGTGCTCTCAGGGGTGACCGCCTTCGCGTTCACCTTCCCGCTTTTTCTTGCCATGCGCGAGAGGAAACTTGCCGCTCTCGCCGCGAACAGTGAGGACTAGATGTCTCTACGAACCGTTTCCCCGTCTGACACGTACGTAATGAACCCTGGTGTCACACCGCCAGCGGTGGAACCAGCACCGGGAGGCAACAGAACAAAGGTCTTGCCAGGAGCCAGATAGAGGGGATTTCCGTCTCCATCTGTAACTTTGATGGGGTCTCCTACGGCAGAAGCATCGAATAAACCGGAAACAATCTTGCCACCGGTCGCTACGAAGGCTGACTCAACGGTTCCGGCAATCTGGGCGGATGGAAGACCCTCAACATCAAAATAGTTGGGAGTGAAGATTGCGAGGTTCGTCGCAGAAATCTGAGTTCCATCAGCATCGTTGTCAGGATTTCCGTTGGAGAGGAACTTCAGATATGTTCCCGACGCCTCGTCCCATTCCCACACAGACTCGACGCCCTTGCTGAACCCCACGCGAATTGACTGAGCGCTAACTCCTGAGACAACCGCCGATGATTCCGCAACATCTGACTTGTAGTCGAACTGAGTAGTTGGGGCTGGCAAGGCTGCGTAGGACGCGATCAAGTCTGCGGCTTCGATGTGGAGGTTCCACGGGGCTGGCTTCCGGGTGCTCCTGAAAAAGAACTCGCCGTCAGGGGTGCCACCAGAAGTGTCGTGCTCGACTAACTGCAAGCCGGTGCCGCGAATTATCTCCCGCACGTTGCTGTTTCCCACGCCCGAGAAAACAAAGACTCCACCCAGTGCGCGAACGAGGTCAGCATCTTGCGGTCGGCCCGATCGAACGGGACCGACCTCGTCGGGTACGGCGGTGTTGAACACGGCCAGGTACCGAGTAACCCCACCCTCAACGAGCTCTTCAAAAACCAAATCAGCTGCAGCAATGCCCACCTGAGGACGCCCAGAGCTGGTGTTATCGATCTTTACCGCAATACTCGGACCCACGGACGATTCAGATTCAATCTCAAAACCGGTAAGGGGGTGTCTTGGAACCTGGGGCTCAACCGCGACTTCTTCAACTTCAACAACCTCGAGGACATCATCCTGCACCTGCTCCTCTTGAACGGCGCAACCCGCGACGGTAAGAGCGGAAATCGCCAGGGCGGCCATGCCAAAACGGAAGTGACGCTGCATAAGAGTTTTCCTCAACAGAAGAGCAACAAAGACACCAAACTCTATTACAGAAATCGACCAGTGCAGACCTCATGAAGCATGTCTGCCTGGGAGAAAGTAGACTCGGGGGCGGGCCTCTAGCTCAGTTGGTAGAGCAACGGACTTTTAATCCGTGGGTCGTCGGTTCGAGCCCGACGGGGCCCACTTCGCTAGGGTGCGAGGTTGAGCTTCTTTCTCAACATCTCGACGTGACCAGTTGCCTTCACGTTGTACAACGCGTGTTCGAGTACCCCGTTTTCATCAACGACGAACGTTGAGCGAATCACGCCCATGACGGTTTTCCCATACATGGACTTCTCACCAAAGGCCCCATAGGCGTTGTGAACAGTCAAGTCCTCGTCACTCAAGAGCGGGAACACTAGGTTCTCGTTCTCGGCAAACTTCTGAAGTGCAGGCAGTTTGTCCTTCGATAGCCCCAAGACGACATAGCCTGCCGCTTGCAGCGAGCCCATGTTGTCACGGAAGTCACACGCCTGAGTGGTGCAGCCCGGGGTGCTCGCCGCAGGGTAGAAGTAGAGAATCACTTTCTGTCCTCGGTAGTCCGAGAGTGAGTGTGCTTTGCCGTCTTTGTCGGACAGGGTGAAATCTGGGGCAGCAGAACCGGCTTCAAGGGACACAGCAGACATGGGAACTCCTCGGTGTTAATAGCGATGGTGTGTCCCTCATCGTAGAGCGCAAGCCTGGAATGTTCCTCCCCGTGACAACTCTCCGAGCTTCTCAATTCGACGACCGTTAGACTGAGAACTTCGTGGAAGCCTCCACCACCGGCACACTCTTATCGAGACCCAGGAGGAGACACCATGACTGCGCGCACTGCCGTCTCCTTCGAGGTCTACCCTCCACGCTCACCGGACAAGCTTCCAGGCCTTCACGAGTCGATTAGGGCTCTGGACACTGTGGCACCCGAGTTCATCTCCGTCACCTTCGGTGCCGGAGGCTCTTCCACCAGAGATTCACTCGATGTGTTGAGCTTTATCAAAGACCACACCGCAGCTAAACCACTGGCTCACCTCACCTGTGTCGGCACTACGCGCACCGAAGCAGAGGGATTGATTGTTAGCTTCCTCGACCACGGCATCACCGAGTTCCTGGCCCTTCGAGGAGACCTCCCGGAGGGAGAAACGGAACACCGCGGCGAGCTCCATCATGCGGTTGATCTCGTGGACCTCATGAAGAACGGGATCCCA
>JANQZT010000055.1 GCA_030728325.1 Pontimonas sp. | reverse complement strand
GCGTCCTAGAAAGCGTTTTCTTTGAGCCAAGCAAACGGGTCGACGTATTCTCCTTCGATGCGCACCTCAAAATGAAGGTGCGGACCGGTAGAAATACCCGTATTTCCGACCAGTCCGATGAAGTCCCCGACTTCAACCACATCACCCACTCGTAGCGGGCTGCTCCCTCGCTGCATGTGGGCATAGACCGTGAGGACGCTTCGTCCATTGATGTCGTGCTCGAGGTAGACATATTGTCCATATCCGCCACCAAACTCTGCTGCGGTGACGACACCATCAGCGATAGCAAAGATAGGTGCACCATTGCCGGGAACAAAGTCCACCCCGCGATGATCACTGGAGCAGTAGCGACAGGGGGCAACGCGGTCGCCATAACCAGAGCTAATCGGGACCGCGGTCGGGAAAGGCCAGCGGATTGATCCCGTACCAGTCGTGGAGTAGGAGAAGCTTCTGCTCCCATATCGGGCTTTCAGGACATCCGCGAAGGAGGTAACACTCCACGACTGACGTTGAATTCCCACTTGAGTGGATTGAGACCCTGCCACCGTGAACGACTGTGCGGTGACGACCTCGTCCTCCCCGAGTGCCCCCGCAATCGCTGGGGTCATGTCGGCTTGGCCGTAAAAGATGTTGACGGGGAGTGAGACACCAATGAACAGCAACGGGGTTGCAATCATCGTGCCCCAGCTGAGGATTCGCTTTCCAAGGCTGGGTTTAGGGGGCGCAGGCGCACTGGGAACGGGTCGCTCCTCCAGCGCCACAACAGCGGGAGGCGCAGCGATGCTGTCCCCCTGACGTTGCTTGAGTTGTCGTCTCGTTAACGGTTGTTCGGGGGAGGACGGTGTGTTCACCACGTATATTCCTCCACACGACATCTCACGACAATCAGACTCATTACCCTCTGCACACCGGGTGACCAGACAAAAGTAACGGTTTGGTTAACCTATCTGACCTCACACATCACTCCAAACCCCACCCGGGCACGTCTTGGAGAAGTGTGTCACCTCCAACTTCGGAAATCCTTGCCTTCAGCTGTGTAACTAGTGTGGGATGCCCCGCAAAGATTCCCTCTCGGCCTTGGGGCAGATCGCGAATACCGGTGATGATTCCACCAGCCTCCGTCACCAACAACTCTCCCGCTGCGTGATCCCACGGGCTCAGAGTGCGCTCAAAGTAGACATCAACCCGGCCGGCAGCCACAGCGGCAAAATCCAAAGATGCGGTTCCCATGCGACGAATGTCTCGAACCTCACCGATCAGCTGGGACAGGATGCGAACCTGCTCTTTCCGCATCGCGGTGGAGTAGGCAAAGCCCGTAGCCAACAGCGCCAAGTTCATCGGCGGTGGAGAACCGATCTGCAAGCGCCTCTCCCCCAAGAAAGCACCTTCTCCCCTGGCGGCATGAAAAAGCTCACCTGTAGCCGGGTTGAACACAGCCCCCGCCTCGACCTGCCACGAGCCGGGCGATGGGTCCCCGGTGACCGCAGCGATGCTCACCGCGTAGTGGGGAATGTTGTAGAGAAAGTTGACGGTGCCATCGATGGGGTCGACCACCCAGGTGATCCCGGTGGTGGATTCCTCCACCTGGCCTTCTTCGCCGAGGAAGCCATCCCCGGGACGAAGCTCTCGCAAGCGCGTGTAGAGGAATTCTTCGGACTCTTTGTCGACAGCAGTCACCACATCGACGTCCGAGGATTTGGTGCTTGCGACCTCGATGTGTCCGGCTCTGCGGGTCACAATGAGCTCGCCGGCTTCCCGGGCGAGCTTCACTGCGACGTCGTGCAATTCGTGGGCCATGCGGTGGCGAGTGAGGGATTCGAACCCCCGAAGGCTGAGCCAGCTGATTTACAGTCAGATCCCTTTGGCCGCTTGGGTAACTCGCCATGCGCTCCCGACCAATGTATTCACCAATCGGGTGCGCGCATCCCAGGATAACGGTATTTCTCGCTCCCGTTGTCACGGGTCAGGTGTTCCAGACCCGTGACCCGGGTGGTCTTTCTGGTTACCATGGAGAAATGGCTGATTCTTCGTTTGACATTGTGAGCAAAGTGGACCCGATGGAGCTGGAAAACGCAGTCAACCAGGCCCATAAGGAGCTCACCCAGCGCTATGACTTCAAGGGTGTGGACGCGAAGTTGGAGAAGAACGCGTCCGGCATTGTGATGGAGGCCAACACTGAGGAGCGTGTGAAGGCTGTCCTCGATGTCCTCCAGTCCAAGCTCGTCAAGCGCGGGATATCGCTCAAGAGCTTGGAGATGGGTGACCCCGTGCTGAGCGGCAAAATCTATCGCCTGAACGCTGCCATCAAAGATGGCATCTCCGGCGAGAACGCCAAGAAGGTCACAGCACTCATCCGCCAGGATGGCCCCAAAACCGTGAAGGCCACCATCCAGGGTGATGAGATTCGGGTGAGCTCGAAGAGCCGCGATGATCTGCAACAGACCATCGCGTTGTTGAAGTCCGCAGATCTCGACATTGACCTCCAATTCGTCAATTACCGCTAGTGCTGTGAGCGAGCGCCGCTGATGGAGCTTGGAGCCCTCTGGGTCACCATCGCGCTCGTCATCGATATCGCTTTTCGCGTCATCGCGCTCGTGGTAGTTCCTCGAAATCGCAGACCCCAAACCGCGATGGCCTGGCTGCTCGCCATCTTCTTTATCCCCTACTTCGGCTTCCTCGCTTTCGTGGCATTTGGGTCCAGGCGATTACCCAAAAAGCGCCGGGATAACCAGGTCGCCATCAACGAGCACCTGCGAACCAGAGCTCGTTTGCTCTCAGATGGAATTGTCGTCACCCCGGAGAATCTTCTCAATCGACCAGAGTTCCCCCGCTGGCTCTCCCAAACCGTCTACATGAATGAACGCTTAGGGGCCATGCCGATGGTGACCGGCAATGATGTGTCGTTTCTCCCTGACTACCGGGGTTCCCTAGAAGAGATGACCAGGGCCATTGATGAGGCCACCAGCACCGTCCATGTTGAGTTCTACATCATGAGCTTCGACAGCGTCACAAAAGACTTCTTTGGGGCCCTGGAGCGAGCAGGGAACCGGGGTGTGACAGTCAGGGTTCTCTACGACCAGGTCGCCAGCGCCCGTATTCGCGGCTACAAGGAACTTCGGGCTGAACTCGATCGACTAGCCCTGTCTCATGTGGCAATGTTGCCGATTCAACCCTGGAAGGGCGTCTACCAGCGTCCTGATCTTCGCAATCACCGCAAACTCTTGGTCATTGACTCCCGCGTCGCTTACACGGGCTCTCAAAACATCATTGAACCGAGCTATCGAAACCCGAGACACAAGGCCAAGGGTCTGGAGTGGCTGGACGTCATGATGAAAGTCGAAGGGCCCTTAGCGGATAGCCTCGAAGCCTTGTTCGTCTCGGACTGGTTCCAAGAGACCGGCGAACTCCTCACCACACCCTCCCCCCAAGCGCCCACCACCTCGACCCAGAACGTCTGGGCACAGGTTGTGCCGAGCGGTCCCGCGTTCGAGGGAGAAAACAACCTCCGCCTCTTCAACTCCCTCGTGTATGGCGCCAGGGAGCGACTCGTGCTCTCCAG
>JANQZT010000054.1 GCA_030728325.1 Pontimonas sp. | reverse complement strand
TGTTCCCGGCAGCAAACGCCTGCATCACCTCGTCCTTCTCGGCAGTGGGCATCCGGCCGTGAATGGCCTCCACTCGAAGGGACGAAAAGGCAGGGAGGGCTCGAATCATCGGCAGTATTTCCTCCACACTGGCCCTCGGCACAGAAGGAGTGCCATCTGTCTCCTCATCGCCTGGCTCCCCGTCACCCAGCTCACCCTCCTCCTGAACACTGGCAGAGATGGCCGAGGTGACCACAAAAGCTTGTCGCCCGGTTGCCACCTCTTCGGCAACCCGAGACCAGACCCTGGGATACCAGGTGGGGTGATCAGCCAGCGCCACCACGTGAGACTCAATCGGTGAGCGACCCTGAGGCAACACGGCAATGGTGGAGACATCGAGATCCCCAAAGACTGTCATCGCCACTGTCCGAGGAATCGGGGTGGCGGTGAGGACGAGAACGTGAGGATGTGAGCCCTTGTGGCGAAGGGCATCACGCTGATCCACCCCGAACCGGTGTTGCTCATCAATGACCACCAGTCCCAGGTCCGCAAACTGCACGTTCTCCCCCAGAAGCGCGTGGGTTCCGACCACCAACTGGGACGCCCCCGATGCAGCGGCGAGCAGAGCTTTTTTGCGCTCTGCGGCACCCAACGCACCCGTGAGCAAGACGGGATTCAGAGAGGCCGCCATGTCGGGGCCCAGCGTTTGAATCAGCGAGCGAAAATGTTGGTTCGCCAGCACCTCTGTTGGGGCTAGCAGGGCGGTTTGACCGCCGGTCCCCG
Organism: Pontimonas sp.; assembly: GCA_030728325.1. GTDB lineage: Bacteria > Actinomycetota > Actinomycetes > Actinomycetales > Microbacteriaceae > Pontimonas. The sequence continues at coordinate 18,822 of JANQZT010000054.1, read as the reverse complement.
CCACCGTCACCATCGCCGTGGCGGCCACCACCGTTTTACCCGAACCCACTTCACCCTGGACTAACCGGTTCATCGGGTGGCCACTGGCCATATCGTCGTGGATGTCCTCCACGACCATCAGTTGATCCTCGGTCAGGGTGAAGGGAAGACCCTTGAGGAACGTATTGGTCATCTCGCCCGGTGTCCGAGGGGTGCTCTGGACTAACTGGTTGCGTCGTCTCCTCCGCACCAGAGCGGTCTGGAGAATGAGTGCCTCATGAAAGCGCAGGGTCTCCCGTGCCGCTTTCCACTCAGAGTCTTCAGCAGGTCGGTGAACCTTCTGGAGTGCGTCTCGAAAACCCAGGAGCCCTTCACTCGCTCTTATGTCGTCTGGAAGCGGGTCTGTCACCTCATCCAGCACATCCAGCACAATCTCGAGGGATTTTGCAATTTGCCAGCTCGCCACAGTGGAGGTGGCCGGGTAGAGAGGAATGGGGCGCTTCGCCCATTCCTCACTGTTCTGCGCCAGGGCATCCTCATCGCTGAAGAGTTCGTAGTCCGGGTGGGCGAGCTGACGCTCTCCGCGATAGGCACCAACCTTCCCCGCGAACATACCCCGGGAACCAGGGACGAGGTCTTTTTGGCGCCAGGCTTGGTTGAAAAATGTCAGGGTGACCAATCCGGTGCCATCGGAGATGACCACCTCCAGGACGGAGCCGCGCTTTTGACGCATGGGGCGCTGTTTAGCGGACACCACCTCGGCGACCAGAGTGACCTGCTCCCCCACAGGGACGCCTGCAATGGAGGTGAGCTCACCCCGGCTCGCGTAACGCCTGGGATAGTGCTGCAGAAGATCTCCGACGGTGGCATACCCAAACGCTTTGGACAGAGCCTTCTGGGTGCGATCCCCCAGAATCCCCTGCAGTTTGGTCTCTAACCCCACGCTCACACTGCCACGCTATCGCCTGGAGGGTGAGGGGCCAGGAAAGCCCGCTAGCGTTGTGGAATGACCAGAATCATCGCGGGGGCCGCGGGCTCTCTGCGACTGAAAGCCCCGGATAAGGTCTCAAGACCCACCTCCGACCGGGTGCGAGAGGCCATCTTCTCGAGGCTTGAGTCTCTGATGGACATGGAGGGCGCCGCGGTGCTGGATTTGTTCGCCGGGACGGGGGCTCTCGGCCTGGAGGCAGCGTCCCGCGGGGCACGCTCGGTCTGGCTCGTCGAGAACCATCCCGGTGCCGCGAGTGTGGTGAAAGCCAATATCCAGTCGGTGGCGAAAGCGCTCACCCACGTTCCAACTCTGCAGGCAAGCACTACCAGCGTTGCCAGTTTCTTGTCTGGCGGGGCACCCGGTGACATCTCGGTTGCCTTTCTGGACCCGCCCTATGACTACTCCTCGGCCACCCTCGATGATCACTTGGTTGCACTCATGTCGTGGCTGGATGATGACGCGGTCGTCATCGTGGAGCGCTCCTCGAAGGGGACCCCACCCCAGTTCCCCGATGGTTACGAGGAGCTCACCCCCAAAACGTATGGGGACACCACCGTTTACTGGGCGAGGTTTCTAAAGGGATCCCAGCCGCCGCTCTGAGCATCAAGCTCACGCTTCCCCAGAAACACTCCGGGGTCGCCTGCGGTGACCACACCTATTGCTCGGAACCCTTCCGGGAGTGTGGCGGAGGGCGGGAACGTGGCCAATAGGCCATGATCTTCACCGCCATAGAGGGCATGCTCATCCAGTCCCGTGCTCGAATCGAGCTCCACACGAACGCCACTGGCCTTCGCGATGCGGGAAGCATCCAGCACGAGGCCATCCGAGACGTCCATCATCGCGGTGGCACCGGCCCGGGCTGCCAGGGGACCGAGGGCTATCGGGGGTCTCGGTCGCAGATGATGCGCCACTGCGGGGTCACTCATCACCAGCCCCGCAACCGCCAATTCGTCATCACCCGCGGCGAGGAGTGCCTGAAGGCCTCGATGGGAGAGCCCCAACTCTCCCGCCACACAAAGAACATCTCCCGGTGTTGCACCCGAGCGCACCACCGGCGCCAACCCCTGCATCGACCCCAAGACGGTCACCGCAATGGTGAACACCTCGGAGCGGGAGAGGTCTCCCCCGAATACGCTTGCGCCGGGGGTGAGAGCAGCAATGCCCTCGGCAAACCCTTCCGCAAGTCCCATCAGCATGCGCAGTGGAGTGGAGGCTGGCACCGCCACGGCCAGTTCAAACCCGAGGACGACACCACCCATGGCGGCAATATCTGCGGCATTGCTGGCGATGGCTTTGAACCCGACATCGGAGGGGCGTGACCAGTCGAAGCGGAAGTCTGGGCCCTGCATCATCATGTCCGTGGAAATCAAGACCTGGGATTCAGGTAGCGACACCAGTGCCGAATCATCACCTGGACCAAGGAGGACTCCGTCCCCGGTGGGCAGTAACGGCAACACCCATCGAAGCGCGGCGTTCTCGCCAATCTCACCCACGGTGAGATCCAGGGGCGCCAGGGAATCACTCATCCCTCCACGCTAGCCTTTCTGTGTGAGAGCGTCATCGATTGCGAGGGCTTGCCTGATTCTGGTGGGTGCCAGCATCCTCGCCGGGTGCGCTCCCACCGTAGCTTTGGAACCAGCGGTCAACGCGAACACTCCGGAGTGCGCCAACATGATGGTGCGCTTGCCCGACACTGTTGCCGAATTACCCAGACGAAACGTGAACGCTCAGTCCACTGCGGCATGGGGTGAACCGGTCGCCGTGATTGTGCGCTGCGGCCTTCCCACTCCACCACCCAGCACGCTCCCCTGCGCCACGGTCGAGGGAATTGACTGGCTCCGCGATGACTCCGATGCACCCAGCTTCGTCTTCACCACGTATGGACTTGATCCCGCCACAGAGGTCATCGTGGACTCTGCAGTGGTGTCAGGAACCTCCGTGTTGCGCGATATCGCTCGCGCTGTGGGAAGCCAATCGACGCCTATTGGTCAGTGTCTTGACCCCGCCAGCGTCCTGGACTAGCGAACGCTAACCTCTCGGTCCATCGAGGCCGACAAGCTTTCCCGCGATACCGCCGGCAGCCCGAAGGGCCACACCCTGGCCAAATCCACTGTGCGGAAGAACCACGGGGTGATCCTTAGCCTCGGTGAGAGCATCCTCGAGGACTCGGAGAGCCGGGTGTTTTGGAGCCCACAAATACAAGGACAGCGCTCCAGGGATGGTGTTCACCTCGTTGACGAACAGGTCTCCAGCTTTTTCATCCCAGAGAAGATCTACGCGAACAATGCCGCTCAAACGGGTCACCTCTGCCACCTGGCTGGCAAGCTCTCGCGCTCTCTGGTGAATCGCCTCAGGGGCATTCGCCGGGAATTCACGAGGTGCATGGGTGAGACCCGCACCTCCTCCGGCCAAATACTTCTCCTGGTAGGAATACAGCCCAGTCTTTTCTCCCTCGGAGCGAAGCGGGCGCTCCAGGTCGGTGAGCTCAAGCTCTGGGTAGGTCCGAAACGAAATATTGAGATCCACGAGCTCGGGGCGGTAGGGCTCGAGGACCGCACCGGCTTTGAGGTGTGGAGAGGTGCTCAGGAGAGTCCGTGCCGTCTGAATATCGTCGACAATTTCAATACCAATGGAGGAGCCACCAAACCGAGGCTTCACGATGTAGGGGCCGGAGAACGAGGGATCTTGGGAGGTGAGAACCGCTTCTCTGGGCAGCGACGAAACGCCGGCCTGGGACATCAAGCCACCAAAGGCGAGCTTGTCCATCCCCACCGCACCCGCGAACACACTCGAGCCTGTGGCGGGAATCTCCAGGAAGTTAAACAGGGCAGCAGCACCGCCACCCTCTCCTAAACCTCCGTGGAAGCACAGCAGTGCCGCATCAATCTCCAGAGCCTTCTTGCCCATGCCTTTTTTGGCATAAATCCCCGGACTGGAGGACAGCACAATCTCGAGCTCTTTGGAGCCGGAGGGAGCACCGGTCAGAAAATCTTTAGCCTCAGACTTGGGGGGAACCTGAAACCATGCACCATTGGCCGCGAGGTAGATCGGCACGACATCGTGGCCGCCATCCACCAACACTCGCTCAGCTTGCAATCCGGTGAGGATGGAAATTTCGTGTTCGGGGCTCGGGCCTCCAAACACTACGGCCCAGGTGCTCTGGCTCATCAACATCCTCGCCTGCTGGCAGTCCCCGGTTTAGGGGTAATGATCGGGTAGGTCGTTCTCATAGAGAATAACGCCCTGCTCCCCCGCAATCTGGAGGGCATGGGTGACGGCCTCGCCTCGCGTGTCGAAGACATCGGCTTTGCCGCCGGCACCCTTCAGCATGGCTTTGCGATTGGTGCGACCCACAATGACCAAGGTGCCACCGGCTTTCACCACCGACTGCGCGAGTTGGGAGTTGCGCTCACGTTGAACTGGGCCAAGCTCCACCATCCCGGGAGTCACCACGACCAGCGGTGATTTTCTTTCTTTCGCCAGGCGCGCAGCGGACTCCACCGCGTGCTTCGCACCCAAGGGGTTCGAGTTGTAGGTGTCATCGATAATGGCAACACCCTCCTCGTGAGTAGCCACTTCGGCGCGGTGAGCGGCCACGGGCAAGTGCGCGAGGCGCGAGAGCGCCTGATCGGCAGGAACCTCGAGCTGCCAGGCAATACCCAGTGCGACCGCCACATTGACCGCGTGGCCAAACGGTGGCATATCCAGGGGCACTGGGGTTGCCCCTGGACCATACGTCACGGTCCCTAAGTCAGGATCAACGATCACGTCGGCTTTCTTGCCCTGAGCACTCACCCGCACGACATGTTTGCCCTGTCGCTCACACTTATCGGCCAGCGCTCGAAGTTCTTTCTGATCCACCGGCAACACGACGATGGGGGCTTTCTCAGTGATTTCTGCTTTGGCCCGGAAAATGGCTTCCTGGGAACCCAGACGCTCCATATGGGCTTCGCCGATGACCGTGATAGCGGCAATGTCGGGAGGGAACCAGTTCGTGAGCTCACGAATCCGACCCTCCGCGTTCATCCCCATCTCCGCCACAAAGACGCTGGTGCCAGCGACAAGGTGCTCGTTAATGGTGCGGGAGAGTCCCATCAGGTTGTTGAAGCTTGCCGGGGAGGCCATGGTGCTCTGAGCTCCCCCCACGATGTGGGCGACATAACCCTTGGTGGAGGTTTTGCCATAAGAACCCGTGATCGCCACCACGGTGGGCTTCACCTTCGCAAGACGCTTCTGGGCTTGGTGCACAAATTTCATCGACAGGTTGCGCTCGAGGTACCAGAGGAAACCGAGTGCGAGATCAGCCAGGTTGGCCGTGAAAAGAATGGGAATGAGCACCCCGGCAGGGCCCAAGAGGTAGACCGTGAGAGCTCCTACCAACACCTGGGCCAGAAGAATTCCCGTATACGCCCGCACCGCCCGTGGCGTCCACGCTAATGGGCTGGTGACGCCACGAAAGGGGAGCTTCCACGGCGTCGGGAGGATGAACAGCGGGGCAGCCACGGCCGCCCAGGCAAGCGCGGGCATGTCGAGCCACGCGGTTCCTTGAACTGAGAGCAGGGCAAAAATCGCCGCGAGACCCCACCAGAGAGCTCCGAGGGGACGTCGGTCAAACCAGAGCCGCTCCACCCTGGCAACTTCGCGGGGTAAGTAGTGAACGCGCTGCGCCACGCGCAACCATTTGAGGTTCTGCAGAGCTGCCGTGATCACGCCAGTGGTGATGGCAGCAAGGAGGATGAGGGTCTCGGTGGCCATCACAGTCCTTTTAGTCGCGCAGTGCATCGGCCACAGCCGATGCGACCTCTTGCTCGAGGGTACCCTCCAGCAGGTGCTCTGCCCCGGAGACAACGCGGAGCGTTGCGGAGGGGAAAAACTCGAGAGCACGCTCTGCGGCAGCCAGTGGCGCAGGCTTATCCCGCTCCCCCCACACCATGGTCACCGGGCAGGTCACTCGGGCAGCGTCATCCAAGTAGTCCTCCGCGATGACGCGAACCAGGATCTCTCGCATGACACCGGTCGCCATGCGGTAATCGAGCGAGCCATACTTCTGGCGAGCTGACTCCATCACCGACTCAGGAATCAGCTTTGCCCGGTACAACGCCTTGGCCACCTGGAAACCAGGCTTTGGCTTCGAGGGACCACTGACTCGGGTGAGGGGGACACCGGTCAACACAAGGTGAGAAACCAGCTGGGGGTATGCGGCCGCCAAGCGCACCGCAATACGCCCGCCAAACGAGTGCCCCACCACGACGAGGGGACCCATTCCTTCGAGTGCCGCAGCGATCTCTCGCGCATAGTCCTCACTCGACCAGGCTGTCGGGGGCGCGGGCGCTGGCCCAAAACCTGGAAGGTGCAGGGCCAGAGCACTGTGGCCCTCGAGGATGTGCGCAAAATCAGCGCCGCTCCTGCCCCAGCCGTGAAGCGCGATGGCCCGAATGGGGCCCGACCCAAACTTCTCGGCAACCAGGGAGCTGGTCCCCACTGTGGTGAGCATGACTATTCGCCCTCAGGAGTGTCCGAATCGGTGGCGAAATGCGGCGCCAGTTCCCGTGGGTCTCTCGAGCCATCCAGAACCTGCCCCACTTGCGTCACAATCGGCATCGCAATGCCCTTGCTGGCTGCTAAGTCGAGGACTGGTTTGACCGCAGAGAGACCTTCCGCGGTTTGGTTCATGGTGGCGACCACGTCGGTGAAGCTGTGGCCTTGACCCAGGAGACGACCGGCGGTGTTGTTTCTCGACAGTGGCGATTCACACGTTGCGATCAGGTCCCCCAAGCCAGCAAGACCCGACATGGTCTGGGGCTTTGCTCCAAAGGCTGCGGCGAACGCGCTGATTTCGGCCAGGCCACGAGTAATGATGGAGGCTTTCGTGTTCTCCCCATAACCCACCCCGTCGGCGATGCCCACGGCCACCGCGATGAGGTTCTTCAACACTCCGCCGAACTCTGTTCCCACCACATCGGTGTTGATGAAGGTCTTGAAGTAGGGGTTGGTGGCGGCACTCGCCACAGCACTGGCCACTTCAGCGTTGTCAGAGGAGGCCACCGCCGCAGTGGGCTGCTCGCGGGCAATTTCCAACGCGAGGTTTGGCCCGCTCACGACCGCAATCCGGGACGTCTCGATGCCTTCCTCCGCGATGACCTCGCTCATGCGAAGCCCGGTACCGGCTTCCACGCCTTTCATCAAGCTGACCACGAGGGCGTCAGGTGCAATGTGAGCACTCGCGTCTCGCAGATTGGCGCGCAAGTGTTGGCTAGGCACAGCGAGATAGACCTGGTGAGCTCCCTGAAGAACTTGAGCCATATCAGTGGTGGCACCAAGATTCTTCGGCAGATTGATTCCCGGGAGGTAGTCGGAGTTGCGATTGGTGTCGCGAATCTCGCGAGCAATTTCTTGACGCCTCGCCCACACCATCACCTCCGAGCCACCATCGGCAAGGACTTTGGCGAATGTGGTCCCCCAGGATCCTGCGCCCAAAACAGCAATGTGAGTCATCGGGTCTCCTTGGGTCCAGTGCCATCGTGCAAGATTGCGGGCGGAGTCTCTCCGCGGAGAGAACCTGCGAGCCGGGCAATCTCCTGCATGAGCTTGTCCGTGGCTTCCTGCAACAGCTCGCGGGTGAGGGTCTTGCCCTGGTATTCGCTGAGATCGAAGGGTTCTCCCACGACGGCGTCGATGGTGGTCCTGGGGAAGAAGCGGATCTTCTTGGCATAGCGACCCATCCAGTGTTGGGTTCCCCAGTGTGCCGCCGGGTAGAGGGGGATGTTTTGCTCCAAAGCCATCCGCACCGCACCTGACTTGCCTCGCATGGGCCACAGGTCAGAATCTTTCGTCAGCGTTCCCTCCGGATAGACGATGACCCCCTGGTTTCTATCCGTCAGGAGTTTTGCCGCTTGAAGGGGCTGCCCCAGTTGCGCCGACGCATCACGCTCGACAGGGATCTGACCGGTAAAGCGCATCAACCAGCCGAGCGCTGGAACCCGAAAGAGCGACGCTTTGGCCAGAAAACGCGGCGTTCGACGAAGCTTCCAGACCACCACACCCATGACGATGGGATCGATCTCGCTGTAGTGATTCGGGGAAAGGATAAAGGGCCCTGAGGTGGGCAGTTTGGAACCCTCACGAATTCGAAGATTGACCATCACCCCAAAGATGGGCAGCACCAGGAATGCGATAACCCTCCACCGAATTTCAGCAGAGCGCCTCGTCACCGGAGTCTTCGACAACGTAGCTACGCTCCGAGCTCGAAGCTCACACCTAGACCGTCAAGCTTTTGCAGCAGGTGCTCATAGCCCCTCGAGATGATGCCGATGTTGCTGACCTCGGACCGGCCCTGGGCGGTTACGGCAGCGATCACGTGGCTGAATCCGCCGCGGAGGTCGGGCACCCGAATGTTGGCACCGTGGAGCGGTGTGGGACCGGTGATGACAGCCGCCTGCTCCAGAGGGCGCCTGGGCACACGGCGGGTGATGCTGGCGATGCCCTCTTTGTACACCTCGATGTTGGCGCCCATTTGGACCAAGGCGTCAGTAAACCCAAAGCGGTTTTCGTACACGGTCTCGTGCACGATCGAGCGACCCTCGGCTTGAGTGAGTGCCACGACCATGGGCTGTTGCCAGTCGGTCATGAAGCCGGGGTGCACATCTGTTTCAATGACGACCGGGTTGATCGCTCCACCAGGGTGGCGGAAGCGGATGCCCTCGTCGTCAATGTCGAACAGACCACCTACTTTCCGGTAAACGTTCAAGAACGTCATCAAATCTTGCTGCTTCGCGCCGCGGACATAAATGTCACCGCGGGTGGCAAGCGCTGCTGCTGCCCAGCTGGCCGCCTCATTTCGATCCGCAATGGCCCGGTGGTCATACCCCTGGAGTGACTCCACACCCTCGATCACGATGGTGCGATTGGGTTCCACCACGATAATGGCGCCCATCTTCTGCAGGATGGCGATCAGGTCGATGATTTCTGGCTCGATGGCGGCGTTGGTGAGCTCGGTCACACCTTTGGCTCGCACCGCCGTGAGCAAGACCTGCTCAGTGGCTCCCACGCTCGGGTAGGGAAGATCGACTTTGGCTCCTACGAGACGCTGGGGAGCTTTCAGGCGAATACCTTCGTAGCTCTTCTCGAGCTCCGCACCAAATGCCCGGAGGGCATCGAGGTGGAAGTTGATTGGACGATCTCCGATGCGGCACCCACCGAGGTCAGGGATGAACGCCTCCCCCAGCTGGTGGAGGAGCGGGCCACAGAAGAGAATCGGGATTCGACTGGACCCGGCGTGGGCATCGATCTCCGCAAAATGCGCACTCTTGACGCCTCGAGGGTCGAGGACGAGCTCGCCATCGACGTCTTCAGTGACGGTGACAGCGTGGGCTTCAAGAAGGCCTCGGACGACTGCGACATCACTGATAGCGGGAACGCCTTTGAGGGTGCTCGGGGTGTCAGCCAACAGTGCCGCCACCATGGCCTTGGTGACCAGGTTTTTTGCACCACGGACAGAGACCTCACCGACGAGCGGTTTTCCACCCTCGAAGATGACGGTGTCCGCTGTTTCCGGCTGGGCCACCGCAGCGTTCTGGGCTGCCGCTCCCGCCGGGCTCATCTACTGACTCCTCGGCGGAAGTGTTGCTGGGCGCCAGGAATCCCGCGAGCCCTCGAAAGCATCGATGGCCTCAGCATGCTGGAGGGTGAGAGCGATGTCATCGAGTCCCTCCATCAGGCGCCAACGCGTGTAATCGTCGATATCAAAAGCGGAATGTACCGCTCCACACCGTACCTCACGGGCTTCTAAGTCGACGGTAACGTCCAGGCCCGGGTGTGCCTCAATTTCGGCCCAAATGGCCTCCACCACGGACTCCGGAACCACCGCGGTCACCAGTCCCTGCTTGCCAGAGTTTGAGCGGAAAATATCTCCAAAGCGCGAGGAGATGACAGCCTGGAAACCATAATCCCGCAGCGCCCACACCGCGTGTTCGCGGGAGGATCCTGTGCCAAAGTCGGGGCCTGCGACCAATACCTGACCCGCTGTGTAGGGCTCCTGGTTCAGGATGAACTCTGGATCATCACGCCAGGCAGAAAACAGCGCGTCGTCGTAGCCAGTCTTCGTGACGCGCTTGAGGAACTTGGCAGGAATGATCTGGTCGGTGTCGACGTTGCTGCGTCGAAGCGGAACGCCCACACCACTGATCAGAGTGACCTTGTCCATTAGACGCCTGCTTCCTGCATCAAATCCGCAGGGCTCGAGAGAGTCCCACGGATAGCTGTAGCGGCTGCCACCACGGGAGAGACCAGATGAGTTCTCGCACCCTTGCCCTGGCGACCCTCAAAGTTTCGATTCGAGGTGGATGCTGCACGCTCTCCGGGTCCCAACTGGTCGGGGTTCATCCCCAAACACATGGAACAGCCGGCGAATCGCCACTCCCCACCAAACTCCTCGACAATCTTGTCGATGCCTTCCGCTTCCGCTTCGAGGCGGACCCGGGCAGAGCCTGGAACGACCATGACGCGGACATGGTCCGCCTTTTTCTGACCTTTGATGATGGATGCGAAGGTGCGAAGGTCATCCAGGCGCGAGTTCGTGCAGGACCCCATGAACACCGTGTCGACCCTGATATCTTTCATCCGGGTTCCAGGCTGCAGGTCCATGTATTCCAGAGCGCGAAGCGCTGCCGCTTTGTCATTGGGGTCTGTGATGGTTGCAGGGTCAGGGACCACGTCATTCAAGGGAACACCTTGACCCGGGTTCGTCCCCCACGTCACGAAGGGCTCCAACTCGTTGGCATCGAGGAACACCTCGGCGTCAAAGACTGCGCCCTCATCGGTGGGCAGGGTCTTCCAATACGCGAGAGCTTTCTCCCAGTCTTCCCCCTGCGGAGCGTGGGGGCGACCCTTCACATACTCAAAGGTGGTCTCATCAGGTGCGACCATTCCTGCCCGGGCTCCGGCCTCGATCGACATGTTGCAAATCGTCATGCGCCCATCCATCGAGAGCGAGCGAATAGCTGAACCGCGGTACTCGAGGACATAGCCTTGACCACCACCGGTCCCAATCTTGGCGATCACGGCCAAGATGATGTCCTTAGCGGTCACGCCGGGCTTGAGCTCTCCCTCGACAGTGATGGCCATGGTCTTGAACGGCTTCACCGGCAGGGTTTGGGTGGCGAGCACGTGCTCGACCTCACTGGTTCCAATACCAAAGGCCATGGCCCCAAAGGCTCCGTGAGTGGAGGTGTGGGAGTCACCACAGACCACCGTGATGCCGGGCATGGTCAAGCCCAGCTGCGGCCCCACAACGTGAACGATGCCCTGCTCGATATCACCGAGAGAGTGCAGGCGAATGCCGAACTCTTTCGCGTTGGTGCGAAGCGTCTCGATTTGAGTTCTCGAGGTGGGTTCCGCAATGGGCTTATCGATGTCGATGGTGGGAGTGTTGTGGTCCTCTGTGGCGATGGTGAGGTCGGGCCTGCGAACAGGACGCCCCGCGACGCGAAGACCATCAAAAGCTTGGGGGCTCGTCACTTCATGGACGAGGTGGAGGTCGATATAGATCAGGTCGGGCTCGCCCTCCTTGCCCTTCTGGACAAGGTGATCGGCCCACAGCTTTTCTGCGAGTGTGCGGGGTTCTGAGGTAGTCATACTGTGTGCTCTCCTTGAGAAATACCGTGTGTTGGGTGGCCACAGGAGAAACTCCGCAGCGGTTCGGGCCTAATTAGCGTCCGCTGCGGCATCCAAGAAGTGTGAGCCTGAACACCCTCCAAGAGTAACACTCAGGGGCGAGTGGAGCCCGTGGAGGGAGAATTCACGCGGTCCTTGCGAAGCTTCCAGAGGCTCGCTCCCACGGCCACCGCCATGGCCAGCACAATCACGATCAACGACTCCCACGTTCCGATATCGGGCGCCCACTCCACGTGCTCTCCACCGTTGATGAAGGGCAGTTCGTTCTCGTGCAACGCGTGCATGACGAGCTTCACCCCAATGAAGCTCAAGATGAACGCAATGCCAAAGTGCAAGTAGACGAGCTTGTCAATCAGGTGGCCCAGCAGGAAGTAGAGCTGGCGAAGACCCATAAGCGCGAACACGTTCGCCGTGAACACAATGAACGGGCTCTCGGTGATTCCATAAATGGCGGGGATGGAGTCCACTGCAAAGACCACGTCAGCGGTTCCAATCGCCACCAACACGATCACCAGAGGGGTCCACAGTTTCTTGCCCTCGACCTTGATGCGGAATTTCAGGCCGTGGAACTCATCCGTCATCTCGAGACGACGTTGGAGGAAAGCGAGGAGTCGGTTCTCCCTTTCAGCGTCATCCTCGCGGCCCGAGAAGAACTGCTGGATGCCGATGACAAGCAGGAACGCCCCAAAGACATAAAAAATCCAGCTAAAGCTCGCGATCAGCGCAGCTCCCAGCAGGATGAAGATTCCCCGGAACAGGATCGCCAGCAAGATTCCGATCATCAAGATTTCCTGCTGATACTTCCGGGGAACAGCAAAGGAGGCCATGATCAGGACAAACACGAACAGGTTGTCAATTGACAAGCTGTATTCGGTGACCCAGCCGGCGAGGAACTCTGAGCCCGCCTGTTCCCCACCGATCCCAAACATGACGCCACCAAACACCAGCGCCAAGGTGACGTAGAAGGCTACCCACAACCCGGATTCTTTGCTGGAGGGCACGTGGGGTCGCCAAATGATGAGCAACAGATCCGCAATGAGGACCAGCGACAGGACAATCAGCGATGTCACCTGGAACCACAGCGGGAGTGACATGGGCGCCAGTCATCTCCTCGGGTTTGGACGGGTGACAAAACTACTCCGGCCACCATCTGGGACAGATGATGGCCGTGTTTTGTTGTCGTGACCCCAGCGGGATTCGAACCCGCGTTACCGCCGTGAGAGGGCGGCGTACTAGGCCGCTATACGATGGGGCCGATCACGCAACAAGACAGTATGACATGCCCCCTGGTCGCCAGGCAAACGATCATGCAAAGACTGCGAGACGAGAAGGTTCGACGCTTACCTCGAGCGGCAACGCCTCTAGTCGCTCGCCATCGGCGTAGGCGACTATCCCCTCGCTTGCCACGCGAACCTGGGTGGCACGGCGAATGTGCACCCGCCGATCAGTCACATGCAAACCCTTGAAGACGCGGGGGTAAATGCGGAGGAACGCGAGTCGCGACAACGGATCAAGCGTGAAAACATCCAGCTTCCCGTCGACGAGGGAAGCATCGGGAGTAACTTTCATCCCGCCCCCGAAGCTCTGCGAGTTTGCCACTGCCACCAGGAGGTAGGAACCTGACTCCTCCACCCCGTCAATCGTGAGGGTGTAGGTAATGGGGCGAAGCTTTGCCAATTCGATGAGCAAGGCGAGCGTGTAGCGGTGACGACCGCGGGGGAACCGCAGCTTGTTAGCTCTCTCGTTCACGAGAGCATCAAATCCGGCAGAAAAAACACACGCGAAGGGGTGCTCGACTCCTTGCAGGGAGGTTGCTACCCCCAGGTCAATGCGGTGCGGGGCGCCCTCGAGGGCGCGAAGAAGGTGTTGTGTGGCCAAGGAGATGGACCCCAGGGGTAAGCCCAAATGCCGCGCGAGATCATTGCCAGTTCCCGCAGGCACGAGCCCCAGGGGCACGTTCTTCTCACGAGCGAGGTGCACTCCCAAGTGCACCATGCCATCGCCGCCCACAACCACGAGAACTGACTCGGGACGAAGCGCATCTCTGGTGGCGTTTTCGAGAGCTCGATAGTCTTCCTCGCGCAGAGCGATGACATCGTGGCCAGCTGAAGCGAGCAGCCGGGCGACCTCATGCCCAGCATCCTCATTCTTGCCAAACGAAGCCCGCGGATTCATGGCCACGACAATGTGGCGAGGAGTCATCGATGACATAAGACTTCATTATGAGGCCAGAATCAGCGCTAGTTCGACATTTGCTGGGGTGCCTGGACTCGAACCAAGAACAACTGAACCAGAATCAGCCGTGTTGCCAATTACACCACACCCCACCGAGGCGAAGTTTCCTCCGCCGGGACCCTCGATACTCTAGCGCACGCCTACAGCGATTGTCGCAGAGCTCTTAGTCGTTGGAGGCTGGAGCTGCGGCCGAGGACCTCCATGGACTCAAACAACGGTGGGCTCACCCGGCGACCTGAAATCGCCACGCGGAGTGGCCCAAAAGCGTGTCGTGGTGAGACTTCTAAACGCTCCACAAGGGCGTCGCGGAGGACTTCTTCCAGGGAAGCGGTATCCCAGCCCTCAAGACCTTCTAAGGCTCCGAGCGCTGCATCAAGTACCTCAGCACTGCGATCACCCAGCGTCTTCCTGGCATCGTCCTCGATTTCCAGAGCGTCATCTGCAGTGAACAGGAATGCGATCATGCCGGGAACTTCGCCAAGCAGTGCAACCCTCTCCTGCACAAAGGGCAGGATCTCCGTGAGCGTGGCTGATTGGTCGTCAGTGATGGGGTCCGACACCAGCGAGGCGCCCTGGAGATAGGGCACACAGCGCTCAAGGAAAACCTCAGGGGCCAGCAAGCGAATGTGGTCGCCGTTAATGGATTCAGCCTTCTTGACGTCGAACCGTGCAGGGTTGGGGTTAATGCTCGTCACCTCAAAGGCGTCGACCATTTCGTCCATCGTGAAAACGTCGCGATCCGGGGCAATAGACCACCCCAGGAGTGCCAAGTAATTCAGCAAGCCCTCTTTGATGAATCCCCGATCGCGGTGAAGGAAAAGATTTGACTCGGGGTCACGCTTGGAGAGTTTCTTGTTGCCCTCCCCCATCACATAGGGAAGGTGACCAAACCGGGGAATGTGGGTCGCAACTCCAATATCCTGGAGCGCCAAATACAGAGCAATCTGGCGGGGTGTTGAGGAGAGCAGGTCTTCACCACGCAAGACGTGGGTCACCCCCATCAGGGCATCATCCACAGGGTTCACAAACGTGTAGAGCGGCTTTCCGCCTGCTCGCACGATCACGAAGTCCGTCGTGGAGCCCCTGGGGAAAGACACCTCGCCCCTCACCAGGTCGTCAAAGCTAAAGTCCTGGTCGGGAACCCGCAAGCGCAAGGCGGGCTCACGCCCCTCATCCCGATACGCCTGTTTCTGGGCATCGGTGAGCTCGCGCTCGTGGTTGTCATAGCCCTGTTTGGGGTCACGGCCCAGGGATTCGTTCCGGGCCGCCATTTCCTCAGGTGTGACATAGCTCTCGTAGAGGTGTCCGGATTCCACCAGACGGGCAATCAAGTCCTGATAGATCTCGGTGCGCTGTGATTGCCGGTAGGGCTCGTGAGGCCCACCCGTCTCCACACCCTCATCCCACTGGAGCCCCAGCCACCGCAGGGCTTCGAGAAGCTGCTGGTAGCTCTCTTCACTGTCGCGCTCAGCATCAGTATCTTCCACACGGAAGATAAAGGTTCCCCCAGTGTGCTTGGCATAGGCCCAATTGAACAGGGCGGTGCGAATCAACCCGACATGGGGTGTTCCCGTGGGGGATGGACAAAAACGGACACGGACGTCACTGCCGGTGGCAGTCGAAAAGTCAAGGCTCATGAGACCACCAGTCTAGGAGTCAGGAGAGCCCGCACTAGATGTCGTAGGTGATGGGCTCGACGCCCCCGGAGGGTGATGCGCTTACCGTTGCTCGCGTGAGAGTGATGCGGACCACCACGCCCGCCACTAATGCAAGCGCCACAAACGACAACCCGTTGTAACCCAAGAAGGCGAGCACCACGCCGGCAAGTGCTCCACCAGCCGCTCCTGAGCCACTCATCACCAGGTCGGAGATTCCTTGCCTGGCTGCTCGCTTCTCGATGATGGTCGATTCGGAGAGCAGGGTGGATCCTGCAACAGTGGCGGCACTCCAGCCCAGCCCCAAGAGCACTAATCCGATGACGACCGCGAGCTCGTTTTCAGACCCAAAGCCCGTGAACAGCAAGCTGGCCAGGAGAATGACCTGCCCCACCAGAATCGTCGGAATACGACCAATGCGGTCAGAGAGCATTCCAAAGACCGGAGCCAGCGCATACATGCCGGCGATGTGAAGCGAGATGGTGAATCCCACGATGGCCAGTGACGCACCGTGATTCACCAGGTGGACGGGGGTCATCGCCATCACCGCGACCATGGTCGCGTGGCTCAAAGCGATAGAGATGATGGCAGTTCGTGCCACCACCACGTTGTCAACACTGGGGCCGAGCGACTTAGCGCCCGCGCTGTTGGGGTCGCGCGCTAGCTCCCTCGCGAGAAGCAGAGGGTCGGGTCGAAGTCCCACAAAGTAGACAACAGCCGCGAGGGTCTGCGCCGCCAGGGTGAACACGAAAGGCCCCGCAAGCTCGGGAAGACCCAGAAAAGATCCAACAGCCTCACCGGGGGTGATCAGGTTGGGCCCGGACACAGCGCCCACTGTGGTCGCCCACACCACCAGGGAAAGATCTCGAGAGCGGGTTCTGTCGTTGGCGATATCAGTGGCAGCAAACCGGGATTGGAGGTTGACAGCCGTCCCCACACCAATGAGGGCAAGGCCGACCAGCAACAGCGGGAAAAAGGCCACCATCGTGGACACGATGGTGGTGATTGCTCCCGATGCTGCCAGGAGCGCACCGGTGAACAGTGAAATCCTGCGCCCTGAACGGCTCGCGAGACGAGCCAGAGGAACTGCGGCAAGAGCGGCGCCGAGGGTGGACATGGTTGCTGCCATTCCCGACCAGGCTTCAGAGCCCGAGAGCCTGCTGGCAAGAATTGCCCCCATGGAGAGCGTTGCCCCCATACCGAGGCCTGCCATGACTTGGCCCGTGATGAGAATCCTCCGAACCCGCTGCTGGAGTACCTCGAGATCGCCCTCAGTAGTCGCGGTCATCACGATTCTTAGCGGGGTTGGAGAGAGTTCCTAAACCTTCAATGGTGATGTCGATGGTCTGACCATCGACAAAGCCGCCCGTTCCGGAGGGTGTCCCGGTGCAAATCACGTCACCGGGCAACAGGGTCCACACATCAGAGGCAAACTCGATGATTTCGGGAATCCCATAGATGAGGTCTTTGGTGCTGCCTTTGCGCCGAAGCTCACCATCGACGAAGGTTTCGATCATCAAGTTTGAGGGGTCGATTTCGGTGTCAATGAAGGGTCCCAATGGACAAAACGTGTCATAGCCCTTGGCTCTCGCCCACTGACCATCAGCAAACATGACGTCCCGAGCAGAGACGTCATTGGCAATCGTGAACCCAAAGACAACGTCTCGCCAGTCTTCTGCCTTGACTCTCTTCGCCACTGCGCCAATGACGATGGCGAGTTCACCCTCGTGGACGATGCGACCCTCGACCGGCGGAATGATGATGGGGTCTCCCGGTCCAATGACCGCGGTGTTGGGCTTCAAGAAAATCAGCGGATTATCGGGTCCCTCATGGGCCATGTCCGCTTTGTGCTCGGCGTAATTCATCCCCACACACACCACTTTGGAGCGTGGGATCACGGGGGCCAGCAGGTGCGCTTTGGCGAGAGGCACTCGCTGCTCGGTCGGATTGATGCCGTGAAACAGCGGATCGCCCGAGAGGACTACAAGGTCTTCTCCATCGACAACACCGAAGAGCGGTTCCCCACCCTCCAGGCTAAATCTGGCGACCTTCATATGCCCCAGCGTACCTAGTCGTTTTGACGCTTGAGGCGTGAGGCGGAGCGTGCACGCAGGGTCTGGTCGAGCTCAACCTTGCGGATGCGCACCACCTCCGGCGTAATCTCCACGCACTCATCCTCGCGAGCAAACTCCAAGCACTCCTCGAGGGAAAGCTGACGCGGTGGGGTGAGACGCTCGAGTTCTTCCGCAGTGGAGGAGCGAATGTTATTGAGCTTCTTTTCCTTGGTGATGTTCACATCCATGTCATCAGCACGAGAGTTCTCACCCACCACCATGCCCTCGTAGACAGCGTCCGTGGGCTTCACAAAGAAGCTCATGCGCTCCTGCAACGCCATCATGGCGTTGGAGGTCACAACCCCTTGACGGTCCGCGACAATCGAGCCCGAGTTCCTGGTCACAATCGCACCAGCCCAGGGACCAAATCCGGCAGCGATCGCGTTCGCGATTCCCTGGCCGCGAGTCATGGTGAGGAATTCAGTACGGAAACCAATGAGGCCTCTCGAGGGAACCGTGAACTCCATGCGAACCCAGCCGGTTCCGTGGTTGGACATGTTGTCCATGCGGCCTTTACGTGCTGCGAGCAACTGCGTGATGGCGCCCACAAACTCTTCGGGCGCATCGATGGTGAGAGCTTCGAAAGGTTCGTGAACAGCGCCATCGACCTTCTTAGTGACCACCTGAGGTTTACCCACCGTCAGCTCAAAGCCTTCGCGGCGCATGTTCTCCACCAAGATCGCGAGTGCAAGTTCCCCACGACCCTGAACTTCCCAGGCGTCAGGGCGTCCCACGTCGACAACCTTGATGGACACGTTTCCGATCAACTCACGATCCAGGCGGTCCTTCACCATGCGGGCGGTGAGCTTGTGGCCCTTCACAATTCCAGCCAGCGGTGAGGTGTTGGTCCCGATGGTCATGGAGATGGCGGGCTCGTCGACCGTAATGGCAGGAAGGGGCCTGACATCATCGGCGTCGGCGATAGTTTCACCAATGGTGATGTCTTCGATTCCCGCGACCGCGACAATGTCGCCAGCCATGGCACTCTCGGCGGGGTAGCGCTCGAGGGCTCGGGTCTTCAACAATTCGGTGATGCGCACGTTCTGGATGGAACCATCGTGCTTGACCCAAGCAACATTCTGACCTTTGGCGATGGTGCCCTGGAAGATACGCAACAGGGCGATACGACCGAGGAACGGAGAGGCATCCAGGTTGGTCACGTGAGCCTGGAGGGGGT
>JANQZT010000053.1 GCA_030728325.1 Pontimonas sp. | reverse complement strand
CTGTCAGCCATCTTGTTGAACGACCGGGCGAGGACGGCGATAACGTCCTCGCCCTTCTCAAAGAGCCTCTCCTCGAGGAAACCTTGAGCAAGACGCTCAGCGGTTTGAGCAGCTCGTCGAACTGGGCCAATGGCCAACCTCACCACAAAGAAGGTCACCACACCGATCGTCACAACAAGCGCTAGTGAACCGGCAATCAATGTCTGCTGAATCAGAGTTAGTGTGTTCTGCACATCCACCAGGTCATAGATCAAATACAACTCATACTGTCCGGCGCTTGGAACCTGGAGAGAGGCAGCACTGACCAACCCGGGGCGTTGCTCGCCTTGGACGGTCACTAACACCGATTGGTAGTGAATTTGATCCGGGTCCGCCACGACCCGGGAGCGAAGCTCGGTGGTCACCACCGACAGATCCAGGCCTGCCGTAGAGGTCGAAGTCATGGTTTGGGCGGTGATCTGGCCCGGGGTGCGCAAGATAGCGAACCCACTACCGCCTGGACTTGATTGCGCGGAGCGAATTGCTGTTTGAGCGGCGGTGTTCGCTGTCTCAACATCGATGGTTCCCGCGGGCGTGACCGAGTTGTCGAACAAGGACTGTGCGGTGGTCGCGGCCCTTGCCGTCTCACTCAGAATCTGGTCGCTTCGACCCGTAAACAAGCTGTCGGCGATGGTCAACGACATGTATCCGCCAATGACGGTGACAGCCATTCCCGAGAGCGTGACGGTGATTGCCACCGTTCTGGTGAGGAGAGACCCTCGCCACAGCCTCAGAGGGGCACCGAGCCCACGGAGAAAGGCCCGCCAGGCCGCCTGCATCATGAGTCTGAGTCAGCCTGACCCACAGATTCACCAGCGCGATAGCCAACACCACGGACTGTTTGGACAATGAGCGGGTTGTCCGGGTCGATTTCCACTTTTGCCCGCAAGCGCTGAACGTGAACATTCACCAGTCTGGTGTCCGCCTTGTAGTGATAGCCCCAGACCTGTTCGAGCAACATTTCCCGCGTGAACACCTGCTGAGGCTTCAGTGCTAGCGCAAGGAGCAGATCGAACTCGAGCGGCGTGAGGTTGATGCGGTCCTCACCCCGCCTCACTTCGTGGGCAGGAACATCAATCGTGATATCCCCCACAGAAATGACACTGTTCGCACCCTCAGAGGATGGGCGCAGGCGAGTGCGGATCCTGGCCACAAGTTCTTTGGGGTTGAAGGGCTTGACGACGTAGTCATCAGCCCCACTTTCGAGACCCTTCACCACGTCAGTGGTGTCGCCTTTTGCGGTCAGCATGATGATGGGAACACCACTGAACTCGCGAATTCTGGTGCAGACCTCAATACCGTCCAGACCGGGGAGCATCACGTCAAGGAGCACTAAATCAGGCTTCACCTCGGGGATTTGGGCGAGCGCATCTTGACCATCGAAAGCCTGGTGAGGGATATATCCCTCACCTCGCAGGACGATGGAAATCATCTCGGCAAGCGCAACGTCGTCGTCGACGACCAGAATCCGAGCTGTCATTGCCACCCCCAATACGACAAAGTATCGAAAGGTCTCCCGATGGGCCCTAAGCCTACTGGAGTTCCATTTCCCCTAGTAGCGGTAGTGATCCACCTTGTAGGGGCCCTCCTTGGGCACACCAATGTAGGACGCCTGCTTGTCGGAGAGCTCAGTGAGCTCAACACCCAAAGCATCCAGGTGCAAGCGAGCCACCTTCTCATCGAGGTGCTTAGGCAGCATGTGAACACCCAAGGGGTATTCCTCCCCGTTGGTGAAGACCTCGATCTGTGCGAGCACCTGGTTCGTGAAGGAGTTACTCATCACGAAGCTGGGGTGACCGGTCGCGTTTCCGAGGTTCATCAGACGACCCTCGCTCAGCATCAGGATGCTGCGACCGTTGGGCATAATCCACTCGTGCACCTGAGGCTTGATCTCCACGCGAGTTGCCCCGGGAAGTGATTCAAGCCCCGCCATGTCAATCTCGTTATCGAAGTGTCCGACGTTGGCGACGATGGCCTGGTGCTTCAAAGCCAGCAGGTGGTCAACGGTCACCACATCGAGGTTTCCGGTCGCGGTGATCAACACATCGACGGAGTCGATGACGGACTCCAGACGAGCCACCTGGTAGCCATCCATGGCTGCCTGGAGGGCGAGGATGGGGTCAATCTCCGAGACAATGACGCGGGCACCTTGTCCACGAAGAGACTCTGCGGAGCCCTTACCGACGTCACCATACCCACAGACGAAAGCAACCTTGCCGCTCATAAACGTGTCGGTGGCGCGGTTCAAACCATCAATGAGCGAGTGCCGGACACCGTACTTGTTGTCGAACTTCGACTTGGTGACCGAGTCATTGACGTTGATCGCGGGGAAGAGAAGCTTGCCCTCTTTGAAGAACTCATACAGGCGGTGAACACCGGTGGTGGTCTCTTCGGTCACACCCTTGATTCCCGCAGCAATCTCGGTGAACTTTCCGGGGCTTTCGGAGAGGTTCTTCCGAAGAACCTCCAGAATGACCTTCCACTCGGTAGGGTCACCAGCTTCTGGCTGCGGAACAACGCCAGCCTTTTCGAACTCAACGCCCTTGTGGACGAGGAGGGTGGCATCGCCACCGTCGTCAAGAATCATGTTGGGACCAGAGTGACCGTGAGCGCTCCAGTCAAAAATCTGCTCGGTGCACCACCAGTACTCCTCCAGTGTTTCGCCCTTCCAGGCAAAAACTGGGGTTCCCTGAGGGTCCTCGGGGGTTCCACGACCGACGACGATGGCCGCTGCCGCGTCATCCTGGGTGGAGAAAATATTGCAGCTAGCCCAGCGCACATCCGCACCGAGTGCCACGAGAGTCTCAATCAACACAGCGGTCTGCACGGTCATGTGCAGTGAACCGGCAATGCGAGCGCCCTTCAGGGGCTGGTGGGGGCCAAATTCCTCGCGGATGGCCATGAGGCCTGGCATCTCGTGCTCAGCAAGTCGAATCTGGTGGCGACCTGCCTCAGCAAGCGCGAGGTCGGCAACACGGTATTGGAGTGGGGTGGCAGTCAGCATTGCTCCATTCTGACAGGTATTTTCCTGGAGGTATGCAGTGAATCTAGGAGCCTAGGCGCGAATAATCCCCAGCACTTCGTCCCGGATCTGTTCCATCAACGAGGTCGTCTCGGCCTCCACATTCAGACGCAGCAGGGGTTCAGTATTGGAGGCTCTCACGTTGAACCACCAGAACTGGTTGTGTGTTGTTCCCCGGATGGTCAGACCATCCAATCGATCCACTTCGCCTCGATCGCCAAACTGGCCCAGCACAGCCTCCTGAACGGCACCCTGGTCACTCACCACTGAGTTGATTTCGCCAGATTCTGCGTAGCGGGAGTACTCAGAGACCAGCTCTGAGAGCGGACGATCAGCATGACCAAGTTCTGAGAGGACATGGAGGGCTGCCAGCATGCCGTTGTCTGCTCCCCAGAAATCGCGGAAGTAGTAGTGAGCAGAGTGTTCCCCTCCAAAGACAGCCCCTGAATCTCGCATGGTGTCCTTGATGAAGGAGTGCCCCACTTGGGTTCGAAGCGGTGTGCCCCCATTTTCTGTGATGACGTCGGCGACAGTTTTGGAGCAAATGAGGTTGTGAATGACGGTGATGTCACCGCTTTCACCGGTTTCTCTCACCCGAAGAATCTCGCGCTTAGC
>JANQZT010000052.1 GCA_030728325.1 Pontimonas sp. | reverse complement strand
CTGCGTCATCGATACCTTCGGCAAAACTTCTCGCTTCGAGCCCTGTGGGAATGTCGACTCGGGTCGAAGGGCTCTCCGCTTGCTCGGTCGACGGTGTCGACTCATTGTCGAGGCTTGGCTCTGGGTCGGAAGTGATGGGTTCACTGCATCCGGCGAGAATGCCTAGCGTTATCAGGAGGGAGAGGGCTATTCCGGCTCGGCGCACTCGATGCGATGGTTCGGGTAGAAGCTGGGGAGACACAGGGTGTCCTTTCTCTGGCAATCGTGGTGTTGGTGGTCTTGCTTTCACAGCACGAGATCCGAGGAAGCTCCCAAAATTAGTGCCGTGAGAGCGATGATGGCGAGCCCAATGCGGACGGCGGTAACTGTCCGCTTTCGGTCCATTGTCTGGTGTTTCCTCTCGCTGAGCGCAACCCCGCGACTGTCACTCTCGCGGTAAGGAGACTATACCTCAAAGTGATAACTTAGATTAACTATGGGACCGTTCTGATTAACACCACAACGTCGCTGTTAGCCGCGAGCCACCACCTGGCCGGGTGCCCAAACTCCACGACCCCTCACTCAAGGCAGCAAGAAAGCCGAGCCCAACACCCAGTTTTCGAACTTTGTGGGCGGGCCCGGTTCCATCGTCGACAACTTCACATAGGACCCGTCGTTCAGAGTCATGCGGGTCGAGAGAGACGGTCACCGAGCGCGCAAGCCCGTGCCGAATTGAATTGGTGACTGCCTCTTGAATCACCATAAACAGCACCGCCTGCCTGAGGTCTGACATGTCCCCCAGACGGGAATTCACCGTGACCTGCGCGATGGGTTTCCACTCAGCGATGAGCGACTCAACCCGCTCCTGAAAAGGGCGGGCCTGGGAGCTTTGGAATTCTGCTTTTGCCTGAGTGATGATCTCTGAAATTGCTGTTTCCAGTTCCCGCTGACTTTTTGCGGGTTGCGACCCGGCGCTGAGGCGCAGAGCGAGCACCCTGTTTTGCACCGTGCCGTGGAGATGGTGCATGACGTTTCGAAGAATTGCCTGAACGGTTGCTCGCCCCCACTCACCCTGCATCCAACTGGCGATCCCGCCAGAATTCGACAAGACGAAGCGTCCCCGTGAACGTTCCGTCGAATCCTGGCTGGATAAAGAAAAGAGCAGCGACAGAGAAATCAAGCTCAGGTAATTCAGCACAACTCCGCTGAGCACTCCGGCGAGCTCCAGAGGCGACTGAAACAGCGACTGATTGATTAATGTTTGCACCACGGTGAGGGGGAGAAAAGAGCCGAGGTACACAAGAACGGTGCGAGGAGTGAGAACGCTTAACCGGGACACCAGGATGCGGTAGGCCAGCGATATCCAGCCACCGACGAAGACAAATGCGAATCCCGCTGCGGGCAACGATGCCAGTGCTCGTTCGCCTCCGGGGAAAAGTATGTTGTTCACCACAATGAGAGAGCAAGCGTAAAGGAAAGCAATCCACCAGGGTTTGACGTAGGGATCGAAGGCGGACTGGTTTCGAAGTGCGCCACGCACGAACAAGAGCTCTCTTCTTGCATTGCTTGCGGGAAGGAGCTCTCGGGATAGCGGCTTGATGGCTGTGTCTATTACCTGCCCCAACAGAGTTGACTGGGGTGTGTCCGGCGGTGACTCACGGAACACCCGCGTCACCCGCAGTTGGAGTTCATCAAAGACCTGCGAAGCGCTGCGGAGCAGCTCACCAACGCCCGCTGCGTCTGCTTCATCGACTTGGTGCAGTCTCATGATTCTGCGTTTACGCAACCGCTGATTTTCCACTGCGGCGCTTACGACGATGAGAGCCGCCCCGGAGAGTGCACTGACCGAGAGGGACAGTCCCGACACCGGTGGGTAGGGGAGCCCCAGCGGCACTGAGCCAATCTTGTGAGTTACGTGGGCCGCGATACCCAGAACGCCACCCATGAGGATTACGAGCCAGGCAGACACGTCTCGTTCAGCGCGATGGCGAAGCAATGTTGTTCTAGTAATTTCCGCCAACCCCCAGACCGCGGTCACCACGCCGAAGTTGAGCACAAGGTTCTGCAGCATCAGGGCCAGGCCAGGTTCCGTCCGGAAGCCGAGGGCAGCAATACCGGCCGCGATGTAGCCCAGGAGAGCGAAGTGTTGTCGGGGGAGCAACCCCGGACCCCCAATCCGCCAAAATTTTGAGTCTGACGTTGCGGTCTCTGGGCCCTTACTTCCCAAGGTAGACACGGGCAAGGTGGACTCTCTGGTTGCGGTCAAGATGCTGGGAAACACCGAGCGCCTTCGAAATTCTGTTGATGGAGATGGCCACCGATTGCTCGGTGATTCCCTTTTTTCGGGCTATTTCTTTATTGGAAAGCCCCTCTGCGAGCAATGCCAGCGTTTGCATCTGGCGATCCGTGAGCTTCGCGAGTGGAGTGGCGGGTGTCGGGAGCCCGCCTCCCTTGTTGTTTCTGACGGTCTCAATCGCCTCCGCAAGCTCCGTGCCGGATTCTATGGATTGCTTGACCAAGTACACCGAGTTCTTCACCAGCAGGACAGGGGCACCCCCGAGTGCGAGCCGGGGATCCTCGTAGCTGGTCAGGTACACGACACCAATGCCAGGATTGTGCTCCTCGGCCACTCTCGCGACATCTGCGCCAGAGAGCTCGGTGCCGAGGTGAATGTCAGCGATCAGAACATCGACGCCGACTTCGGATAATTGACGAATGGCGTCCTTTGCGGAGCCAACCGAGAAAATAATCTCCCGCTCAGATCCCACTAATGATTGCGCCAACGATGTTCGCAGGAGAGTGTCATCTTCGACGATCCCAATTCGAATGACCATGTCTGTAAGGCACCGTATCAGTTCATTGCTCGGGACTGCGTTCTACGAACCTGCTCCCGCAGAAAACCGAGCTCAGCGCAGACAGAATGCTGCGCTTGGCCCAGCCTGAAGATTGCCCGAGCCAAGGGCGTTTGCCTCCCCGGCATCGACGTCAACAGGTGCGACACGACACAGATGTTAATTCAGCTCTACAAAACCTAAAGTTATGCTACATTCACATTCATGACTATTTCGCTTCGGCGCCTTTCTGTGGTTGTCGTCCTCGCCCTCGTGGCGACCATGTTTGCCGCATTCCCCGCAGCCTTTGCAGCCTTAGATAGCGGCAAGACCACGAGCGTCACGCTCGATGTTGATGGGAATACAGTCGACCTCGCCAAGAGCGTCACGAATAATGCCGGGGATCCCTTCAGCGGCGGGTTTGGTGGGACGGGAACAGGCGACAACAACAAAGGTGACTTGGTTACTGGCTTCTTCCCCGAGCGTGGCGGGAAGCTCGTGAGGCTGCTAGCCCAGGGCGGAATTCAGGAGATTTCTTGCAGTGGTGGTGGGGAAGAGTATTACCAACGCGCCCGTGTGACCCTGTCTGGGGTGCCCAGCTCGGCAAGGGTATGGGCGTTTTATGACGAATCTGTAGGGAATAAGCAGTATGCGACCTTCCAGGAAAACCCGGACGACGACGGAGTGGGCGGACCCGATTTAGCGAATGACCGAATCGACGAGGCAGGGTCTCTACCAAAACTGTGTGATGGCACCACTCACTACGTTGCGGGTGGAACATTGGGGACTATCAACCTAGGCAGTAATGAGCAGGCTGAGAACCCCAGCACGTTGACGACAGCGGGGACTTACAAAGACGTCGGCGGCGCAGACAACTCAGTAGCTTTTGACGTTTACGTCCCTATGGAGGGCACAGCCGGTCAATCGACCTCGATTTTCTTGGCGCTCG
>JANQZT010000051.1 GCA_030728325.1 Pontimonas sp. | reverse complement strand
AACCTCACAAACTATGCCACACCCCGGTATTTCCCGCAACCCGGGCGTGTCGGAATTTTTAGACAGCCGATGCCTGTTTTTTCCTGGTCAGCACGGCCATCAGTTTTTCCATCGGACCTTGGGAGAATCTGCGGAGCCACAGGGCACTCAGTCCCGCCAAGACGACATAAATCGCCACACCAATCAGGAGCGCAACCCAATAGTCCACTGCCTGGAAAAGACCGAGCCCCCAGGCTCCGAAAATCATGCTGAGGAACACTGATTGCAGCAAGTAATTGGTCAGGGAAGTTCGTCCCGGATAGCTCATCCAACGCACCAACGCAGGTTTGCGCTCAACCAAAACAGCTATGGCCCCGAGGTATCCCATGCTCAGTAACGGAGCAGTCATGAAGCCCAGGGTGAGCGACCCGAGATACACGGCTTCTGATGTGCCAGTGGAGACCTCATTCGACACGTAGAGCATCGCCGCGAGGAACTGCATCGGCAGCCCCACGCCAAAGCCCCAGCGCATCATGCTCCGGGTACGAAGTCCCGAGGAATTGGCTCCTAGTAGGCCCTTACGGGCCGCGAGCACACCCACCAGGAACGCTGCAAACACCAAACCGCCTTGCAACAACACTCCGCCAGAGGCGCCCAAAACCCACAATTCCAGTCGCGGCTCGATCGCCTCGACGAAGGTACCCCCAAGCATTACTCGATCGAGTCCGTTGGCGAAGCCCTCCAGCTCCACTCCGGTGACTTCTGCCAACCAGGTCAGAACGGAAACGGACACGAGCAGGAAGGTGGAAAACGCCCACAGTACCCAGCTCCAGACCCTCAGTGTCCGCTCTGTGCGGAACATGAAGGCCAACAAGATCAATCCAAAGACGCCATAGAGGAAGAGGATGTCCCCGTGCCACAGCAGAGTGAAGTGAAACACACCGAGAACAATCAGAATTACGGACCGAAGCGCGAAGCGGGGCCCACCGGATTTCTCTCCGTTAGTGACGTAGTAGGAGCTGTAGCCAAACAGGAAAGAGAACAGCAGGTAGAACTTCCCTTGGAACAGAGTGATCATCACCGCGGTGGCCAGAGAGTTCCCAAAACCCACGACGTCAGCTCCCCTGATTCCTTCCCCCGAACTGTGAGAGAAGTAGGGAAGGTTCGCCAACACAATCCCAAGCAGAGCAAAACCCCTCAGGACGTCGGGAAGCAGGTCTCTCTGATTCAGGGTGGGACTAGTCATAGTCGAACCTTTCGTTGGCGAATGGAGATGGCAAGGGCGAGTGAGGGCCAGATAAGAACCTGGCCATAGAGGAACCAGACAACCGCGTTGGTTTGCGGCCATGTCAGAGAAAGGGTTGTCGTCATCACACCGCTGTCATCGGCTTGGAAAGCCCAGACCAGGATGGCCACCCCCATGAAACCGAGAACGGTCGCTAGTGCCCGGAATGCGGTCAGATAAATTCGATTGCGGATCGCAATGAGTCGCTCGTCCAGTGCCTCATCGGGAGCATCTGCAACCAGTCGCACTGCTCGTCGCAGAAGAAACCACACAGAAAAGACTCCGGCGACCATGACCAGAGTAATGATGGCGCTCCCATCGTCCACAAACCACACAATGACGGGGGCAACGAACAGCACGAAGAAGGCAAAGCCAATAACCGCCGTCAGCCCTCGAGGGGTCCTCAGCCAGTCCCATGAGGTGTCGGACAGGTCCTTCGCCACCTCGCGCCGGTTGGTCGTCTGCCACAGCCAGTCATTGACCGTTGCCATCACACTCTTCTTTGTCACGATGTTTCTCCTTCTGTCTTCAGTGTGAGACCCCCGTCTTGCAACCAGAAAATTTCCTCAAGGGGTAGCTCTAGGACTCGCGCAATTTTGAGAGCCAATTCGAGACTCGGGTTGTATTCACCGCGCTCGAGATAGCCCATCGTTTGGTAGTGGACCCCCACCAGATCAGCGAGCTCACCCCGCGAAAGGCTCTTCGCATCCCTGGCCTGCTCAATCCGGTTGACGACCGGTGCAGAGTCTTCTCTCGATGGTCTACTCACAATTCATAGTATAAATACTATGTAGCAATAATGCAACATTGCGGGAACGTTAAATGACGAAGGGCCCGGAGTCTCCTCCGGGCCCTTCGTGCAAGGGAACTACTTGAGAATCTTGGTTACCGTTCCAGCACCGACAGTGCGGCCACCCTCACGGATAGCGAAGCTCTGTCCCTCTTCCATGGCGATGGGCTGAATCAGCTCCACCTTCATGTCAGTGGTGTCGCCGGGCATGACCATCTCGGTGCCATCAGGCAGCGAGATGACGCCGGTGACGTCAGTGGTGCGGATGTAGAACTGGGGACGGTAGTTCGTGTAGAACGGGTTGTGACGTCCACCCTCTTCCTTGCTGAGGATGTAGGCAGTTCCTTCGAACTCGGTGTGCGGGGTTACAGAACCCGGTGCAACCACAACCTGTCCACGCTCTACGTCTTCGCGCTTGGTACCGCGGAGAAGCAGACCACAGTTCTCGCCGGCCCATGCCTCGTCGAGCTGCTTGTGGAACATCTCAATACCGGTGACGGTGGTCTTCTGCGTGGGACGAATACCCACGATTTCCACGTCAGAGTTGATGGACAGCGTGCCACGCTCGGCACGACCGGTCACCACGGTTCCACGACCGGTGATGGTGAAGACGTCCTCGATAGGCATGAGGAACGGCTTGTCCTTGTCGCGCACGGGGTCGGGGACGTTAGCGTCCACGGCGTCCATGAGCTCCATGATCTTGTCACCCCAGGCTGCGTCTCCTTCGAGAGCCTTCAGACCGGAGACCTGAATCACGGGAGCGTTGTCTCCGTCGAAGCCCTGGCTGGAGAGCAGCTCACGGACCTCAACCTCGACGAGCTCGAGGATTTCTGCGTCATCGACCATGTCGGCCTTGTTCAGCGCGACGAGCAGGTAAGGAACACCCACCTGCTTGGCGAGCAGAACGTGCTCACGGGTCTGAGCCATCGGGCCGTCAGTAGCGGCAACCACGAGGATTGCACCGTCCATCTGAGCAGCACCGGTGATCATGTTCTTGATGTAGTCGGCGTGACCGGGAGCGTCTACGTGTGCGTAGTGGCGCTTCTCGGTCTCATACTCCACGTGGGAGATGTTGATGGTGATACCGCGCTGACGCTCTTCCGGAGCAGAGTCAATGGACGCGAAGTCGCGCACAACGTTGACAGCTGACGGGTGACGGTCTGCGAGCACCTTGGAAATAGCAGCGGTAAGAGTGGTCTTGCCGTGGTCGACGTGACCGATCGTACCGATGTTGACGTGCGGTTTGGTCCGCTCGAACTTGGCCTTAGCCACTATGGTCCTCCTCGGGACTGTTGCTCTGAGCTTTGTGGGATCAGAGGTTGGGTACTTGTCTTGTTTGTTTCGTAGGCCACACGAGCCTATTCTTCGGGCTTAGTCGCCCTTGCCCTTCTGAATAATCTCGTCGGCCACAGCCTTCGGGACTTCAGCATATGTCTCGAACGTCATCGAGTACACAGCGCGACCAGAAGTCTTCGACCTCAGGTCACCCACGTATCCGAACATTTCCGAGAGCGGCACGAGTGCGCGAACAACTTTAACGCCGGTCGCATCCTCCATGCTCTGAATCTGCCCACGCCTCGAGTTCAGGTCACCGATGACGTCTCCCATGTATTCCTCAGGGGTACGCACCTCGACGGCCATCAAGGGCTCGAGCAGAACAGGACTTGCTTTTCTCGCGGCCTCCTTGAAGACCATCGATCCAGCAATTTTGAACGCCATCTCAGATGAGTCGACGTCGTGGTACTGCCCATCCA
>JANQZT010000050.1 GCA_030728325.1 Pontimonas sp. | reverse complement strand
TTGAGTACCTCACGGCCAAAGATGTTGTCCGCCACTCGTTGGTGTCAGAAATTGTGGAAGCGTATGCCCGTCACGAGGCGGCAAAGGGGCAGAAGCGTGTCCGTTGAGCTCACGAATGAGTCGGGTTTCCCCGTCGACGAGGAGTCGCTCCAGGCCGTCACCATGCACGCGATGGCTCAGATGAGAGTTCACCCCGATGCGGACGTTGCCATTGTCTTGGTGGATGAGAAAGCAATGTCGGATTTGCACCTGCAGTGGATGGACGAGCCCGGGCCCACCGATGTGTTGAGCTTTCCGATGGATGAGCTTCGCCCAGGCCTTGAAGGCGATGATGCTGCCGAGGGCATCCTTGGCGACATTGTGCTCTGCCCGAGCGTCGCCCAAAAGCAGGCGGAAGCAGCGGGACACTCGGTGATGGATGAGCTCCACATGTTGACCGTCCACGGAATGTTGCATTTGCTCGGGTTTGACCATGCTGAACCCGAGGAAGAGAAAGAGATGTTCGGCTTGCAGGGCGACATCCTGAGCAGTTTTCAGGAGATTCGCTAATGGCCCTAGCGTTCGTGATTATCGCGGTGCTGTTGATTGTCCTCGGTGGGTTGTTGACCGCGATTGATTCGGCTTTCTCCTCTGTCGGGAAGAACGATCTCATCGAAGAGGCAGCCACTAAGCGCAAACCCCAAGCGCTGCATCGCATTGCCGCTGATTTGCCCGCTCACCTCACCGCGTTGCGCTTCGTTCGCGTGGTCGTGGACACCATTGCCGCGGTCTTGATTACGTTAGCCGCCTCGATGTGGTTGTCGCAGTGGTGGCAGGTGCTCCTGGTCGCCGGCGCGATTGTGACCGGTGTCTCCTTTGTGGTCGTGGGCTCGAGCCCCCGGGCCGTGGGGGCGCGGAATGCGCCGTTTATGGTGAGGACTTTTGGCGGACTTGTGCGAGGAGTTCGCCTTGCCGTGGGACCGCTGGCCGAAGGCCTTGTGGTGCTCGGAAATGTGGTGACTCCCGGCGTCGGCGGGACTGCCACCGTGACCAGTGAAAACCAGTTCCGAAACTGGGTGGATGAAGCCACCGAACGAGACATGCTCGAAGAGGAAGACCGAGAGCTTCTGCACTCGGTCTTCGATTTCGGCGACACTATCGTCCGAGAAATCATGGTTGCTCGCACGGACATGATCACCGTGGATGCTGAGGACAGTATCAACGACGTCATGACGGTGTTCCTCGACAGGGGTGTCTCCCGGATGCCCGTCATCGGGAAAGACAGTGACGAAGTGATCGGAATTTGCTACCTGCGCGACGTGGCGCGGGTGAAGCACGAGAAGCCCGCAGCGGCGCTCAAGAAGCCGATCGCGACGCTCGCGAAGCCGGCGCTGTTTATTCCGGAGAGCAAGAATGCCGATGACACCATGCGGTTTTTGCAGAGAGAACAAAACCACCTTGCCATGGTGGTCGATGAGTATGGCGGGATTGCAGGTTTGGTCACCCTGGAGGACTTGATCGAAGAGCTCCTGGGAGAAATATCTGATGAATATGACACGGATGTCGACGAGATGTATCCACTGGGAGCCGACCGTTATCGCGTGTCCGCGAAGTATGCCGTGGATGATCTCGAAGACCTCTACGACATCGACATCGACGAAGAAGATGTCGATACGGTTGGTGGCTTGTTGACCAAACTTATTGGACGGCTCCCGGAGGGTGGCTCGATGGCTTCCACCCAGGACCTGATCTTGGTGGCTGAGCAACCAGAAGGTCGACACCAACGAGTGTCATGGATTCGTGTATCGCCCACCGAGGGCTGGTTGGAGCGGAAAGCCGTTCGCGCAGAAATCGACCAAGCCAGCACGGGTGAAGTGCCCCTCCCATGAGCGCCGAAGGCTATCGGGCAGGGTTTGTTACCTTTGTGGGTCGACCGAACGTCGGTAAGTCAACCCTCATGAACGCTCTGGTGGGTGAGAAGGTCGCGATTACCTCCTCCAAGCCCCAAACAACTCGGCATGCCATTCGAGGGATCGTGCATCGGGACAATGGCCAGCTCATCATTGTGGACACCCCCGGTGTTCATCGCCCACGAACTCTGTTGGGCCAGCGACTCAATGATTTGGTCCAATCCACCCTTTCGGAGGTAGACGTGATTGCTTTGTGTGTCCCGGCTACTGATGATGTGGGACCGGGTGACACGTTTATCGCCAACGAAATCCTCAAATACCCGAGAGCACGCAAGATTGCTCTCATTACCAAGACCGATAACGCTACGAAAGACCAGATTGCGACCCGCTTGATGGAAGTTGACCAGTTGGCGGACTGGGAGGCTCTCATTCCTCTCTCCGCCCTAACCGGAGAGCAACTTGATGTGGTGGTGCGAGAGATTTTGGCGTTGATGCCCGAGTCTGACCCGCTCTATCCTCCCGAGGACACCAGCGAACAAACGGTAGAAGTCCGGATCGCAGAGTTGATCCGCGAGGCAACCCTGGAAGGTGTCAACGAGGAGCTTCCACACTCCATTGCCGTCACCATTGACGAGATGGGGGAGCGCGAAGACGGGTTGCACCAGATTTTTGCCAGTCTGTGGGTGGAGCGCGATAGCCAAAAAGGCATCATGATCGGCAAAGGTGGCGGAAAACTCAAAGACATTGGCTCGCGCGCCAGAGCCGAGATCGAGGCTTTGTTAGGACACAAGGTCTACTTGTCCATCCAGGTCAAAGTCTCGAAAGAGTGGCAGCGAGACTCCAAAAAGATCACCAAACTGGGTCTCTAGCGAGACGCAGGGCCGCGTGTTACCCTAAACCTGTGAGACACGAGCTTCTTCTTACTTGCCGCGCCGGGGCGTCTATCTAGGCCATCCCCCCGTCGCGGCTCACTGGCGTTGGCCGCTCACATCAGACGTAAGGGATACCAGCTCATGAAGAACTCTCAACAAGCATCATCGATGCCGATTCACAAGTATCGACCGTATACGAAGAATTTTGCCGTCCAGTTGCCT
Organism: Pontimonas sp.; assembly: GCA_030728325.1. Classification (GTDB taxonomy): domain Bacteria; phylum Actinomycetota; class Actinomycetes; order Actinomycetales; family Microbacteriaceae; genus Pontimonas. The sequence continues at coordinate 17,941 of JANQZT010000050.1, read as the reverse complement.
GATCGCACCTGGCCTGACGCCGTCATCGAGAAGGCACCGCGCTGGTGCGCGGTCGATCTGCGCGATGGAAACCAAGCGCTGATTGACCCGATGAGCCCCGAGCGCAAGAAGATTATGTTCGAGCTTCTCGTGCGCATGGGATACAAAGAGATCGAGGTGGGGTTCCCCTCCGCATCGCAAACAGATTTTGATTTCGTGCGAAGCCTCATTGAGGACAACCTCATCCCGGACGATGTCACCATCCAGGTGCTGACCCAAGCCCGTGAGCATCTCATCAAGCGGACTTACGAGTCACTGGCGGGAGCCAAGCAAGCGATTGTGCACCTGTACAACTCCACCAGTACTTTGCAGCGTGAGGTCGTCTTCCGCACCGACAAGCAGGGCATCATCGACATCGCTCTAGAAGGCGCACGCCTGTGCCGATCGATGGAAGAGCTGGTTCCTGGCACAGACATCTATTACGAGTATTCCCCGGAGAGCTACACCGGCACTGAGCTGGAGTTTGCGCTGGAGGTCTGCAACCAGGTGTTGGAGGTCCTCGAGCCCACCCCAGAGCGCAAGGTCATCATCAATCTCCCGGCGACGGTGGAAATGGCAACACCAAACCTCTACGCCGACTCGATTGAGTGGATGTCACGGAACCTCAACCACCGAGACAATGTGATCCTGAGTTTGCACCCCCACAATGACCGGGGAACCGCGATTGCTGCGGCGGAGCTGGGCTACATGGCAGGTGCTGATCGCATCGAGGGGTGCCTCTTCGGTAATGGCGAGCGCACCGGAAACGTCGACTTGGTGGCGCTGGGGTTGAACCTGTTCACCCAGGGAATCGATCCGCAGATTGACTTCAGTGATCTCGATGAGATTAAGCGCACCGCCGAATACTGCAACCAGTTGGCTGTTCACGAGCGAAGCCCGTGGGCTGGAGACCTGGTCTACACGGCATTTAGTGGCTCGCACCAGGACGCGATCAAGAAGGGCTTTGAGGCTATGGAAGCCGATGCGCAAGCCCAGGGTGTGGATGTCAACCACTTGCAGTGGGCTGTTCCGTATCTGCCCATTGACCCGAAGGACGTCGGTCGCACCTATGAGGCCGTTATTCGCGTCAATTCACAATCCGGTAAGGGTGGGGTTGCGTACCTGCTGAAGACCGACCACGCCCTGGACCTGCCGCGGAAACTCCAGATCGAGTTCTCGCAGGTCGTCCAGGCGAAGACAGACGCGGAGGGTGGCGAGGTCACCAGCGATCAAATCTGGAGCATTTTCCAGGACGAATATCTGCCGGCTGCCCAGGTGGAGGAAAAGTGGGGGCACTACGAACTGCTCTCCACTCGCTCCGCGAGCGACATGGATGGCACCGTTACCCTGCAAATCAAGCTTCGCTCTGGAGAAGACCAGATGGAAGCCACGGCAGAGGGCAATGGACCCATTGCGGCGTTCTTGAAGATTCTCTCCGACCAGGGCGTTCAAATTCGTCTGTTCGACTATGTCGAGCACACGTTGAGCGCCAGCGGGGATGCCCTCGCCGCCGCGTATGTGGAGCTCGAGGTCAATTCACGGACCCTCTGGGGTGTGGGAATTGATGGCGATATTTCCACCGCATCGCTCAAAGCGATCGTGTCGGCCGTCAACCGGGCGTTGCGTTTTGAGTCACCGGCGAAGGAACTGGTCGGAGCTCTCTAAACGGTGTGCCCCGGGGGATAAATACTGGTCTCGCGCGGGATACTAGGGTCATGCCCACCTACCGAGACGATGCGATTGTGCTGCGCACCCATCTCCTGGGCGAATCGGACAAGATTGTGACCCTATTGGGCCGCAGCCGCGGAAAAATCCGGGCTGTAGCAAAAGGAATTCGCAAGACTACGTCCCGTTTTGGTGCACGGCTGGAGCCTTTCAACCAGGTTGATGCGATGTTTTATGAGGGCAAAAGTCTCGACATTATTCAGCAGGCGGAATCACTGGGCGCTCACAGCCAAGCCATCGGCAAGGACTACGGCAAATACACCTGCGCCATGGTGATGGTGGAAACGGCAGACAAGCTCACCGATCACGACTACCAGCCCTCGCACTACTCACTCCTTCTGGGGGGTCTTCGTGCCCTGGCTGCGGGCGATCATGAGTCGAGCCTGATTGTTGATTCCTATCTTCTGCGCGCTCTTGCGCTCGCCGGATGGTCACCGAGCTTGGAGTCGTGCGCTGTTACCGGTGATGTGGGAGACCACAGTGCTTTCGCGGTGTCACTCGGCGGTGTTGTGTCCGATGAGGTGGCACCACCTGGCTCTCCGCGCTTGCGGGAAGGCTCCAAAGCGCTCCTCCAGTCGCTCCTGGAGGGAGACTGGCCTGTCGCGGAGGCCTCTGATGCTCTGACGAGGTCGCAAGTCTCAGGCCTCATTGCCGCGTACACGCAGTATCACCTGGAGCGGCACGTGAAATCCCTGGTGCACCTTGATCGCACACCCACTACCAAGCCGGTGGAGGCACTCTCGTGAGTTCACCGGACTTTCTGCCCGTGGATTGGACAGGACAGACACCTCCAGCCTTTGATCGCCAGAAGATTCCTGCCCATGTAGCGCTCGTGATGGATGGAAACGGTCGCTGGGCTAACTCCCGGGGCTTGCCTCGAGTTGAGGGCCACAAAGCCGGGGAGGCCGCCCTGCTTGATGTGGTGGCCGGGGCTCTGCAAGCAGGGGTATCCCACCTTTCGGTCTATGCCTTTTCTACGGAGAACTGGAATCGCTCACCCGATGAAGTGCGATTCTTGATGGGCTTCAACCGCGATGTCTTGCGCCGCCGCCGGGATCAACTTCACCACTGGGGAGTTCGGGTGCGGTGGTCGGGGAGACGACCCAAGCTCTGGTCCAGTGTGATCAAGGACTTAGAAGCCGCAGAGGCGCTCACGGCGCGCAACACTGCGCTCACGTTGACCATGTGTGTGAACTATGGAGGTCGAGCAGAGGTCATCGACGCGATGCGTGCCATCGCCGGTGAGGTGGCCGAGGGGTCGATTGCGCCTGAGCGCATCACCGAGAAGACGCTGGCTCGTCATCTCTATATTCCCTCGCAGCCCGATGTTGATCTGTTTGTGCGAACCTCGGGCGAGCAACGAACCAGCAATTTCATGCTGTGGCAGAGCGCGTATGCCGAAATGGTGTTCCTGGACACGCTGTGGCCAGATATGAACCGCACCGCTCTCTGGGAGGCCATAAGCCAGTACCAGTCACGAGCACGGCGATTTGGTGGGGCTGTGGACCAACCGAAGACAGGACACAAAGCCTCTAGCTAAGATAGAGACTCTGTGCCGGGGGTTTCCCGCCAGAAATCAAGGGAGCACCATCAGTGGCAGCCACAAGCAAGCTGGATAACGTCATCGCGCTCGCCAAGCGCCGAGGCTTTGTCTTTCAGTCTGGTGAAATCTACGGTGGTTCTCGCTCCGCCTGGGACTATGGCCCCTTGGGCGTTGAGCTCAAGGAAAACATCAAGCGCCAGTGGTGGCGGCGGATGGTGCAATCTCGTGCTGATGTCGTGGGGTTGGACTCCGCGGTCATCCTCCCCAAAGCCGTCTGGGAAGCGTCCGGGCACGTCGAAGTGTTCTCTGACCCGCTAGTGGAGTGCCTGAGTTGCCACAAGCGCTACCGCGCCGATCACCTGCTCGAAGAGTTTGAAGAAAAGAAGGGCCGGGCGCCGGAGAACGGCCTGGCGGACATTGCTTGCCCGCACTGTGGCAACAAGGGCAAGTTCACGGAGCCTCGGGCGTTTAGCGGGCTGCTGAAGACCTATTTGGGGCCTGTCGATGACGAGGCCGGAATGCACTATCTCCGCCCAGAGACCGCGCAGGGCATCTTTGTGAACTTCAACAACGTGGTGTCGACGGCTCGGATGAAGCCACCGTTTGGTATCGCGCAAATTGGGAAGAGCTTCCGTAACGAAATCACGCCGGGGAACTTCATTTTCCGTACCCGTGAGTTTGAGCAGATGGAGATGGAGTTCTTCGTCAAGCCCGGCGAGGACGAAGAATGGCACCAGTACTGGATTGATGAGCGTTTTGCCTGGTACACGGAGCTCGGCATCAACCCCGAGAACCTGCGTCTATATGAGCACCCCAAAGACAAGCTCTCGCACTACTCGAAGCGGACCGTCGACATCGAGTATCGCTTTGGCTTCTCCTCGGGTGAGTTTGGTGAGCTCGAGGGCGTTGCGAATCGGACCGACTTTGATCTCTCGACACACAGCAAGCACTCCGGCGCTGACCTGTCCTTCTTCGACCAGGCGGTGGACGAGCGTTGGACCCCGTATGTGATTGAGCCGGCCGCTGGGTTGACCCGCTCCCTGATGGCCTTCCTGGTCGATTCCTACTACGAGGACGAAGCACCCAACTCCAAGGGTGGCGTTGACACCAGAACTGTGTTGCGCCTCGATCGACGTCTGGCACCCATCAAGGTAGCGATTCTGCCGCTGTCTCGTAACGAGCAGCTCTCGCCCCTGGCCCAGAAGGTCGCCGATGATCTCCGCCAGTACTGGAACGTGGAATTCGATGATGCCGGCGCCATTGGGCGTCGCTATCGTCGCAACGACGAAATCGGGACGCCCTTCGCGGTCACCGTGGACTTTGAGTCCCTGGAGGACAACGCCGTGACCATTCGCGAGCGTGACACGATGAGCCAGGAGCGAGTCTCCTTGGACAAACTGCGCGATTATCTGTCCGCTGCGCTTGTAGGGGCGTAATCATGGCGGGGCCAGCTCTCGCCCAGAAGCCGCTCGCTATCGGCCCCCTGGAGCTTGACGTCCCCGTTGTGTTGGCTCCCATGGCCGGCATCACCAACACCGCTTTTCGCAGACTCTGTCGCGAGTATGGCGCTGGTCTCTACGTCAGCGAGATGATTACCAGTCGGGCTCTGGTGGAGCGAACGCCCACCAGCATGCGACTGATCAAGCACCACGAGTCCGAAACTCCCCGGAGTATTCAGCTTTATGGAGTGGAACCCACCACCATTTCGGAGGCAATCCGGTTTCTCGTGGACGAGGATCGCTGCGACCACATCGACCTCAACTTTGGCTGCCCTGTCCCGAAAGTAACGAGAAAAGGTGGGGGAGCGGCTCTGCCGTGGAAGCGCAGCCTGTTTCGCGACATTGTCGAGAGCGCCGTCAAGGCTGCAGGAGACATTCCGGTCACCATCAAGATGCGCAAAGGTATCGACGATAACCATCTGACCTTCCTCGAGGCTGGTAAAGCTGCGGAAGGTGCGGGAGTGGCCTCGATTGCCCTGCACGCCCGGACAGCTTCACAGTTCTATTCCGGCCACGCCGATTGGGACGCCATCGGGGAGCTCAAGTCGAAGATTTCGGGTGTTCCGGTGCTCGGCAACGGCGATATTTGGAGTGCGGAAGACGCACTGGCCATGGTGAAGCAGAGCGAATGCGATGGCGTGGTGGTGGGGCGCGGTTGTCTGGGCCGCCCCTGGCTTTTTGGCGACCTGCAGGCAGCATTCAAGGGTGAGGGCCTCCGTATTCGTCCGGGGCTCGGAGCTGTTGCCCAGGCGTTTCGTCGCCACGCGGAGTTACTGGTCGAGTTTTTCGACGGCGATGAAGATCGTGCGTGCCGGGATATTCGCAAACACGTCGCCTGGTATTTCAAGGGCTACCCAGTTGGGGGAGAAGTCCGCGCCCGTCTCGCGACAGTGGAGTCTCTGCAGCAGATGGATGATTTCCTGGGTGAACTGGATTGGTCTGCCCCCTATCCCGCAGAAGGCGTGGAAGGCCCCCGCGGGCGCCAGGGATCACCCAAGAAGGTTGCTCTTCCCGAACATTGGCTCCAGAGCCAAGAGTTGAGCGCCAGTGAGCGGGACAACCTGCGCATGGCGGAGGTGGATTCCAGTGGCGGCTAAGACCTATTCCGACTTCGATCGTGAACGTTTTGTTCCCGAGACACATTCTTCTACCCGCAGTGACTTTGCGAGAGATCGGGGTCGCCTTCTCCATTCCTCAGCGCTTCGACGCTTAGCCGCCAAAACCCAGGTCCTCTCGCCCACGGCAGGCCTGGATTTTGCGAGAAACCGGCTCACCCATTCGCTGGAGGTCGCACAAATTGGTCGAGAACTAGCGAATCGCCTGGGAGTGGACGCTGACGTGGTGGAGACTGCGTGTCTCGCCCATGACCTGGGTCATCCCCCCTTTGGTCACAACGGTGAAAAAGCGCTGTCGGAGTGGGCAACGGAGTGTGGTGGTTTTGAGGGAAACGCTCAGTCCTTTCGTCTACTCGTGAGGCTCGAGCCCAAAGCGGTTGACACCGAGGGTGTTCCTCGGGGGCTGAACCTGACCAGAACGAGCTTGCTCGCGAGCATTAAGTACCCCTGGAGGGCCGAGACTCCCGAAATTGACCCCAGCGGTCGGGCAAAGTTTGGCGTGTATGCCGATGATCAGGATGTCTTTGAGTGGGCTCGGCAAGGGCTTCCTCCTCGCAGGCTCACCATTGAAGCCGAGATCATGGACTTCTCCGATGACGTGGCCTATTCGGTGCATGACTTCGAGGACGCCATCGTCAATGGGTACCTTGACCCGGCTGCTCTGGCCTCTGAGAAGGATCGGCGCGACATCCTGCATGACATGGCGACCTGGGTGGGCACAGCCTCACCGGATTCCCTCGTGGCTGCTTGGGAGCGACTAGCCAGCGTTCCCGGTTGGGTGAGCAGTTTCCAGCCCTCCAGGGCACAGCTTGCGTCTCTCAAAAACCTCACCAGCACGCTCATTGGGCGATTCGCGCTCACCGCCAGTGTGGAAACTATCGATGGTCTTGAGTCACTCCAGGTGCCAAGCGAAACCCGCGACGAGATCGCGTTGCTGAAAGGCCTCGTGGCAGTCCATGTGATGTCACACACCGCTCGTCAGCCGATTTATCACCACCAGCGTGATGTGATCAAAGCACTTGCAACCGCACTGGCGAAGGATCCCCACCTGATGGACGCTGTGTTTCAGGCCGACTATATGGCGGCCACCTCGGATTCGGCGCGCCAGAGGGTCGTGGTCGACCAGGTGGCCTCGTTGACCGATCAGTCAGCCATGTCGCTCTATGAGCGGCTCGGTCTCTCCTAGGTTCTTCACACCTCCGTTGTCACCCGATGTGTCACAGGCGCTGTCTAACTAGACTGGCGATGTGGCGGGGTTGATTAAGCGCGGAGACATCGATGAGGTGCGCCAGCGCGTCAACATCGCCGATGTCGTGGGTGATTATGTGACCCTCAAGTCCGCAGGTGTTGGCTCGATGAAGGGGCTATGCCCGTTTCATGATGAGCGAAGCCCTAGTTTTCACGTTCGCCCTCAAGCAGGGTTTTATCACTGCTTTGGCTGTGGCGAGGGCGGAGATGCTTACAGCTTTCTGCAGAAGATCGATCACCTGAGTTTTCAAGAGGCTGTAGAGCGTCTTGCCGAGCGGGTTGGGTACCAGCTGACCTATGAGGACGGCAGTGGGGGCGCTCCCGCTGGCAATCGAGCACGCCTGTATGCCGCCAACCAGGCAGCAGAAAAGTTCTTCCGGGAGCACTTGGGGAAGCCAGAAGCAGAACTGGGGAGGGCTTTTCTGGGGGAGCGCGGCTTCGATGCTCTCGCGGCGGAGCGTTTTGGGGTGGGCTATGCGCCCGCGTCCTACGATGCGCTCTCCAAACACCTCGTTGCAGCGGGTTTCACCATTCAGGAGCTCCTGGATGCGGGGCTGGTCTCCCAGGGAGACCGAGGCGTCTACGACCGTTTCCGAGGGCGACTGGTGTGGCCGATTAGAGATGTGACGGGGCAGACCATCGGTTTTGGCGCAAGAAAGCTCCGTGAGGACGATCAGGGCCCGAAATACCTGAACACCCCGGAGACTGCGGTGTATCACAAGTCCCGTGTTCTCTATGGTTTGGATCTCGCCAAGCGCGATATCGCCAAGCAGCGACAGGTCGTCATCGTCGAGGGTTATACCGACGTGATGGCGTGTCATCTGGCCGGAATTACCACCGCTGTGGCGACCTGTGGCACAGCATTCGGTGGAGACCACGTCACCGTGGTGCGCAGAGTCCTCGGGGACTCCGATGACCCTGCACAAGCCACGAAAGGCGAGGTAATCTTCACCTTCGACCCTGATGAGGCAGGCCAGAAGGCAGCGTCACGGGCCTTTGCCGAAGAATCCCGTTTTGCGGCACAGACATTTGTTGCCGTTCCTCCAGAAGGCCTGGACCCCTGCGATGTGCGCATCACAAAGGGTGATGAAGCCCTTCGAGAGGTGATTGCGCATCGCCGACCGATGTATGAATTCATGATCAAGCAGGTCATGAACCAGTGTGACTTGAACACCGTGGAAGGTCGAACGCTGGCGCTGCGGGCAGCAGCCCCCGTGGTCTCCAAGATTAGAGACCGAGTAATCCGAGACGGCTATGCACGGGAATTGGCGGGATGGCTGGGGATGAACCCCGATGATGTCCTGCGAGAGATTCGGGCTGGAGCCACAAACACCACTCCGGCAACATCACCGACAGCCCCTGCGCCAGAGGGCGATAAGCCCTACACGATGGAGTCACTCTCCAAGGACCCCGTCACCACTCTGGAAAGAGACGTGTTGATGGTGTTGCTCCAACACCCTGATGTGGTTCCCGCCGAGCGTGCCACCGCGGTCTTATCGACTCAGTTCTCCCACGCAGCACTTGCCTTAGTGCGCGATGCCATGCTCTCGGTCTTCGATAAGTACCAGGATGGCGCATGGGTGTCTCGAGTGACCGCGGAGACCCCTGAAGCCCTACAGCCCCTCGTGGGACAGCTCTCCGTCGCTCCACTGCCAGAAAGCAAAGCTCAAACGGAGCGGTATTGCCTCGGCGTCACAGCGACGCTCTTGGACCGAGATTTGCTCCGCCAAAAAGCCGAATTGATGAGCACTCTCCAACGCACCGATGCCGCTGCCGACCCTGCGGGACATCGCGTGGTGCAGGAGCAGTTAGTGACCATTGAAGCTCAGCGACGAGCGTTACGCGACGAATGATGGCGATTCAACACCAGGAGTGGAGTGGCGACTCCCGAACCCACCCGGCCCTGAAGGGCGGTCCGGTGTCGATGGAGCCTTTCACCACAGAGATGTTCACAGAGGCGGTCATCCAGGGCGGTGGTTCACTCCAGCCACTCGATCACACAACCAAGGGCTTGCTGTGGGTGAGCCCCAGTGGCGCCGAAGAACTCCAGGAGATTCTTGACCGCTATCCCGGAATCGAATGGGTTCAGCTTCCCTGGGCTGGTGTTGATGCTTTCGCGTCTGTCCTGGCGGGTATCGCAGCGAAGCCACAGAATGCTCGACCCGTGGTCACGTCAGCGAAGGGGGCCTATTCAGAGCCTGTCGCAGAGCACGCTCTGGCGTTGCTCCTTGGCACCATGAGAGAACTGCCGAGTAAGGCTCGTGATGCGCGCTGGCAAGGCGAGCGAACAGGCCTCTCGCTGTTCGGTCGACACATCGTCCTTTTAGGTGCCGGAGGGGTAGCACGGGCTTTCCTCGACGTAGTGGCGCCTTTTCGTCCGCGGGTAACCGTCGTGCGGCGAAGTAGCGGTGATGTGCCGGGTGCAACCACGACCGTTTCACCCGAGCACCTCCATGAGGTCCTCCCGAATGCCGATGCGGTGGTGGTTGCGGCCGCGGCGACGAGCCAGACTGCTCACGTCATCGGTGAGCGAGAGCTTGCGCTGATGCCCCCTCACGCGGTGCTCGTCAATATTGCTCGAGGTTCGCTGGTGGATGCTGACGCAGTCCTGAAAGCTGTGGCGTCCGGAGGGCTATTTGGTGCGGGATTGGACGTGATGGATCCTGAACCCTTCCCCGATGATCACCCCATTTGGCAGGAGAAGAGGATTGTGATCACGTCACACTCTGCCGACACTCCTCCGATGACGGCGCCACTGCTGGCGAGGCGGATTAGCGCCAATGTGGCCTCCTATGTTGCGGGTGCGGCGCTCGCCGGTGTTGTCGATGTTGAGGCTGGCTACTAGCCTGGGAGGGCGAAAACGGCCCGTGCTGCTCTGGTAGCATCGTGGCTTAGCGTCGTAATCCTCGATAGCTCAATTGGCAGAGCAACCGGCTGTTAACCGGTAGGTTCTTGGTTCGAGTCCAAGTCGAGGAGCAACTATCCTCCTCGCCGAGAAATGCCCACAGAAAGGGACTCATGTCAGACTTTCTGGCAACACAGTCCACGTGGTTGGTTCCCACACTGGTGGGGTTATTGGTCGTGGCACTCGGCCTCGTGGTGTGGCTTGCACTGCGTGTGCGGTCCACATCGGGGGTGTCCCACGCGTCAGCCGACGACGTGTTTGACGACTATGTCGAGAAGTCCGAGCTGGAAGTGAAGCTTGCCGAGCAGGCAGATCGCATGCGGGTGATCAGCGAGGTTCATGATGCTGCAGCAGCAACCCTGACAAGCCTGATATCTCAGGCCGAGGGAGCCAAATTCACAGCAGTGTCCGACCCTCAAGTGGCGTCGCGCGCCGCAGAAGCTATTGCGGACTCTGCTCGGGCGGTGCTCAGCGACATTCGACGGGTCGTCAACGTGTCTCGTGATGGGGCGGAGGAAGTTGCTAATCTGCCGAGCCTCGTGTCCATCCATGACCTGTTCGAAGCCATGAATGAGTCGGGAATCACCGTCAAGTTTGAAGAAAGTGGTGAGCCCTTCTCGATCACCCCCAGCGCAGAACTCGCCATCTTCCGAATCCTGCAAGAAAGCCTCAACAACACCAGGGCTCACGGGGGTCCTGGAACTACCGTGAAAGTGGGGATGAGCTGGAGCGGGCAAGGATTGCACGTGCGGGTCGATGACGACGGTATTCGCGCGAGGCGCCGCTTTATGTCCCCCGACGATTCCGGGTACACGATTGAGGATGACCAGGCGGCCCTCGTCGAAATTCTCGCGGGGCGAGGCATGAAAGAGATGCAGACGCGCACCGAGACCTTCGGTGGCGTTTTCTCGGCTCACCGAGTCCCCGGCGTGGGGTTCAGTGTCTCGGCAGCGTTCCCCACACTCAAGTTCCACAATGGTGTTCATGGGGTGAACACGCAGAGCTCGGGGTCCAGTGACTGACGAGTCTCAGGCCGCCCATAACCGTCGCGCGCGGTCACAGGGAGTCCAGGTTGCATTGGCCGTCTCGCTCTATGGCATTTCTTTTGGTGCGCTGGCGGTGGCGTTAGGCTTCAGCGTCTGGCAGACCATGGTGCTGAGTCTCCTGATGTTCTCGGGGGCATCACAGTTCGCTTTCGTGGGAATCATTGGCACCGGGGGAGTCGCCGCTGCTGGAGCAGCGATAGCTTCTGCTGGTCTCCTGGGTATCCGAAACGGTCTCTATGCTCTCCGAATGTCTCCTCTCGTGGGGCCGGGTTTCTGGAAGAGAGCACTTGCCGGGCACCTGACAGTGGATGAAAGCACGGCTGTCGCAATTTCTCAGACCGACCAAGAATCCGCGAGGCACGGTTTCTGGACCACGGCACTTGTCCTATACGCCGGGTGGAATCTCGCAACCCTGGTGGGCGCGCTGGCGGGCGATGCGCTCGGTGATGTTCGCACCTGGGGTCTTGACGCCATGGCTGCGGCCGCGTTCTTGGGGCTCCTGTGGCCCCGCCTCGTCTCCAAGGAGCCGATTGCGGTTGCTGTTGCGGCAGCTGCGGTCACGGTCGTGCTCATCCCCGTGGTGCCCGCAGGTATCCCGGTTCTGGCCGCCGCGGCGGTAGGGATTGCCTTGGCGATATATCGCCATAGAGTCGCGCCACACGAGCATGCTCCGACCGATAGGGGAGATTCGTGACGGTGTGGATTGCCCTCATCGCCGCTGGGCTGGTGGTGTGGGCACTGAAGAACCTGGGCTATCTCGTCCCTCCTCGGTTTGTCGAGGGTGCACTCATGACACGAGTTGCGGGGCTCGTGACCGTCGCGCTTCTTGCCTCGCTAGTGGTATCCCAAATGTTGCAAACTGGAATGGGCGTCGGCCTTGATGCAAGGGTGCCTGCGGTGGGAGTTGCAGCGATTCTGCTCTATTTCCGAGCACCGTTTCTCGTTGTCTTGCTGGCAGCAGGCGCAGTGGCGGCAGGCTTACGCTTCTTCGGCCTCATGGTCTGACTCGAAATCATCCACACCGGGTAGCCAGGATTGACCGGGGGCATCAAAGCCTTCAGCTCGAATTTCCTTCCGCGCGGTTCTCTTCAAGCGCCACGGCAACTGGTCGACATAGAGAGTTCCCTGCAGGTGGTCGAATTCGTGCTGGAAGATTCTCGCCAGCCACCCTTCTGCCGTGATCTGTAAGGGGGTTTGCTGGGGCGTGGTGCCCCGCAGTACAACCCTCTTCGCTCTCACGAGGGGATAGCGAAAATCTGGCACCGAGAGGCAACCCTCAAGGTCATCGTCGGGGTCAGCTTTTCTTCGCTCAAGTGGCCCCGCGTGAAGGGTGGGGTTGATGACGGCACCCTCCTGGAGGATCCCGTCGTCATCGGTCCATTCCCAGACGAATACTTGCTGCGAGACACCAATTTGCGGGGCAGCTAGTCCCACGCCGGGTGCTGCGCGCATGGTGTCGACCATGTCGGTGAGGAGCTCGTGCAGTTCGTCGTCAAAGCGAGTGACAGGTGCTGCGGGGGATCGAAGAACCGGGTCTCCGGTGATGCGGATGGGGCGAATTGTCACGGAGTGGACTTTATCCGAGTTTTCCGCGAAGAGTCCGGGTTCTCTAGGGTCACACGGGACACGGGGAGCGCTTCTGGATGGTTCTTCTGCAACCAGGTCACCATGTGCTCGCGCACTTCGCAGCGCAAATCCCACTGCTTCGATGAGTCTTCAGCCGAGATGAGTAAGCGCACCTGGACATAGCCGCCGCGGGCGTCGGTGACGACGACTCCGGAGGCTCTCCCATCCCAGAGCGGGTTACCCTTCAAGAACCGCTCAAACTCAGCGCGGACCTTATCCAGGGGAACCCGCCAGTCAACATCCATGTAAACCGTTCCCAGGACTTTCGAGTTTTTCCTCGTCCATGTCTCGAAGGATTTGCTCGTGAAGTGGGTGGAAGGAACAATCAGCCTCCGTTCATCCCAGATGTAGACCACCACATAGGAGAGAGTGATTTCACCAATCGTGCCCCACTCGCCTTCCACGACAACAACGTCACCGACTCGAATCGCATTGCTAAAAGCCAACTGGATTCCTGCGAAGAGGTTTCCGAGGACTGATTGGGCAGCCAACCCGCCAATTACGCTCAGGACACCTGCAGAGGCGAGCAGACCTGCCCCAACTCCTTGGACTGCTGGGAAAGTGAAAAGAGCGAGCCCGATCGCCAAAATCGCAATGATGACGTTGGCTAGTCGTCGTAGGAGTCGCAATTGGGTCGCGATACGACGAACTTCAGCGTCTGCTTGATCGCCTTTCTCAAACCTCTCGATAACGCGCGAAACGGAATAGTTCACGACCTCCTGGATGAGAAATCCGCCGGAGAGAATCAGCAAAATCAGCAAGCCCTGCGATACGGCAACCCACCAGATGTCATCGGGTCGATTAACAACAAGGGTGCTCATCAAGAGCGCAAACGTGAGCACGAAGAACCGAAGTCTGGGTCGAATATCCTCATAGGCCGGGGTGAGCCACTCTATTTTCTTTCGTGCAATCCTTACGAAGAGCCAAATTCCAAAAAGAACGCCAATAGCGATACTCACAGTGACAAGAGAAGACGAACCGACGGCAAACCAAATATCCATAAGATCCCCTAGTTGCATATGAGTTTTCAGTCTAAACGCGGCACTCGGCTATCGAGCGCCCATGCCGCTTTAGACTGGGGCAGATGATCTGTTTGCAGATTCATCCGGGGCGGTAGCTCAGCTGGTTAGAGCAGCGGACTCATAATCCGTCGGTCACGGGTTCAAGTCCCGTCCGCCCTACAGGGTCAAAATTTTTCACATAAGACCCTCTCGCACTGTGCGAATTAGGTCTCGTTGGCGACAAAAAGGTTTGCAGTGAGGACTGTCGTGTCCCCTATTCGCAGGAGGTTCCATCCCGGAGAGACTGTGTTTAGGAGGTCAGAGCCAACTCCGGGAGTTCTCCTGGGGGCGGGCCCGCTGCCGTTGTCTTCGACTCGCACGTGCACGGTGCTGCTGTTGAGTGTCGTCACCATAATCGCGATGTTCGTCGCGGCGCCATGGAATATTGCGTTATTTAAGCCCTCGCGGATCACTTCCGAGCAGGCGTGCAGCGACGCAGGGGATTTTTCAAGCATCTGGAGGGCCTGTTGGCGTGTGTGGACACTCAGTGCCGCGACTCCTTCCCACAAATCTTCGAGCGAGTCGAGGAAGTCGGGCAGAGATTCACTGCTTTGAGTAATCGTGAGATTGTCGAGAGTTTCCTTGAGCCGTAAGACGAGGTGCTCGGTTCGGTCCTCACCTTGGGAGGAATTTTCTAGTCGGAGCCCTGTAGAAATCAGAGCCGATTGAATGGGGCCGTGGACCATGAGAGCCGTTTGGCGTTTCAAGTGCCATAGCTCAGTGTTGAGTGCCGCGTTGTGCTCAACGATTGCTCGTTGTGTCTGTTCCTTGCTGTCGATGACATCAATTTGTCGGGCGATCAAAATGCCGCCAATTGCTATCGCTGGACAGATGATCGCAATTGTGAGCGCTGCAGCGGGGAAAGAGGTCAGGAAGCCCCATGTTTGGTACGCCAGAAAATCACGGGGGATAGCGGTGATCACCGCGATAGGTAGATAGGTCAGGCCTGCAGAAATCCCTGCCACGGAGACAAACGCGACGAGCGGGTTGACCCTCAGGTCGCGAGGGATTGGCGCCTTGATTGCCCACCCCAGACCCACAACGAGCGACACGAGTAGCCCGGTGAAAATAAACAGATACCCCGATTCGGGCCATGAGGGGCTGAGATCTCGTGCCCACACAATGCTGAGCCATGCCGCGGGAATTGAGCCTAGGAGCACAGGGTGCACCGCGTTCCTGGCCGTAATCGGTTCAAAGAAGCTCAGTCGTCGAAGGGTCGAGGGCCGCGTGGCATGTGGTTCATGAGGTGTAATCGACGTATCGGTGATGAGTTTTTTCGCAAACGGCCGGAGTGCGCCACCGATCGACGTGCGGATTTGCGAGGACAGCTCCACAATTCGCGCCTGTGTCAAGGAGCCCCGGGTGAGGAGGTTCACCACCTTCTCGATTTCTGGAGCGACAACGCTTTGCAATTCGGCGTCCAAATTGCGCTGGGCCGATTGCTTCTTTTCGAGGACAGAATTTTGTAATCCGACGAGTTCTTTGTTCGCGCTATCAAGTCCGAGCTCCAGTGTTTTCAACCTGGACAAAGGAGACGCCCAGACCACGGCGATAATTCCTACTCCGAGGCTGAGAATCAGGCTCTCCGGGAACTGGGAGTAGTAGGTCTCCCCGCCGGTTGGGGGCGCAACAAGAGTCTTGAAGACCACCACTGCGTAGGGGACCGCAACGTAGGTTGCGATGGCGATAGCAAGTCGAATGAGGGGAATCTTGATTATCCACGCCAGAAATTTCGCGATCCCAACAAGCCCGGTAACGGTCGCAAGCCAGATCAGCTCCCAGACCAGAGGGTGAATTAACCCACCCGACAGGGGGAGGTCGATGTCGCCCGTTTCGACCGCGAGAGGGCGAATCAGGTACCACATCGCCACATAGAGCCATGGGGTCAGGTTGTCGAAAGGGAACCCCACCCGCTGCCTCCGAGCGGCTGTGTCGTCCCCCTGAAGCGCATCAAATTCCTTGGTCATGAATAGGCCCTGAGAAAACTGGCAGCGGAAGTGGCGCGTTGGCTTTTGCTGTCGAGGAGGATTTCGGGGTGCTCGTCTTGTATCCGGCGGAAAATACCCCGCACAGCGCGCTCCGTGGTGCCACGCTGAACCGCAATGTCTGCGGTGCTGACACCCCTCGAGACCTGAAGCAGAACCTCGTACTGGGACTGAGAGAGCCCAATCCCGTCGGGTCGCGTTTCACCGAGGGGGCGCGGGCGGAGGCTTGGTCGCAAGCAGGCTTCAATCACCTCGCTGACAGCCTCAACATTGTCCAGATCGAGCTTGTTGATATAGGCCACATTGGTCGGCAAGTTCTGGACGTTGGTGATGCCTGAGTCGCTCTCGGAAATACGGGAGAGAAAAACCGTCGCAACGTGCGGGTGGGTGCGGGCCATCATTTTCGCAAAATCGAGACCAGTGGGCCCAAAGCCTAAGTCAATATCGACAATTGCCAGATCAGGGTCATGAAGCCGGAGGTGCTTCTTGCCTTCCGATGCGTTCTGCGCAGTGGCCACATCAAAACCAAACCCCTGGAGCAGGTTTTCGAGCAGAACACGAGTGAGCGAATCATCCTCGACAATCAAACCTCGACGAGGGCCCGGCCCGCGGGGATTGTCGTATTCCACCCTTGGAACAGTAGTCGCGCCGGTTCGTGGCTCGCTATAGCAATGTTCCGAACGGAACATTTGACCCTGGATATAGGGGCCAATTTTTACGCTTGTACAAGTTCACGTTGGCCAAATTAGAGCGGGTTCACGAGTGAAAAATTACGCGAACGACACGATGATGAGAACATTACTCGCGGGTGTCGTGAAGGTAATCCGGAGGGAACGAGACGCATCCGTCAAACCCAGAAAAAAGAGCTCTTTCGGGATTTTCACTGCTCTTCTCGCACCTATCGTATTTTTCGCCCCCACCGCCGCCCATGGGAGCGGCGGAACGGAGCTGACGCATGTTCTGTCGGTTGTTGCGTCCTCAGGAAATAGGAGTTTCACGTCAATTCAAGCAGTGGAAATTACACCTGATGGTAAGTATGCCGTTGCTCTTCATTATTCCTCCTCCTACATCACTTTGATCGACCTGGAATCTTTGGCTTCAACGCTCGGATCCGACAGCCCAGCTTCCTCGAGTGTGGTCATGAAAGACGTGGCCCTCGAGGCCAGCGGCAATTTCAACCTGGGCCACGTCGCCTTTACTGCGGATTCGAGTTACGCGTATATCCCAAGAAATGACAACACTAATTGGGTTTATGCGGTTGATGTGGCGGAAGCCTGGGAAAACGTGGACCCCGCTCCCGCCGTTACCCGCTTTGACAAAGGCGGCGCCTACGCGAGGGGGATAACCGTGTCCCCTGATGGAACCGGGTTCATCATTAATGACCCTTCTTACAAATTTTCCCATGGCGACCCGCTGCCGTCATCTGCAACACAGCTGAGCAACGCCAACGCGGGAACAGGCTCTGCCAAGTATCTCAACGGCTATTCCGGCGAATTCAGCCCGGGCGGCGAGTATCTCGCCCTTTCAAACCTGCATAGCGACGTGATTGTGATTGTCAGCGCGGCGGACAACAATGTGCGCAAAGACGTCACGGGGCCGGTTGGAGCAACGCAAATTGTGTTTAGCGGAGCGGGAATTGGCAACACGATGTTCGCGCGGGCGGGTTCGTCGGGTTCAGCTACCACCGTTCAGTCCTTCTCGATCGCTGCGGGGGAGGGTCTCCCAGCCTTCACACCTCATACCCCCCTCGAGCTTTCTGAGCAGGGATTCGGGCTTGCAGTTGCCCCCGACGGCGAGACGATTTACACCACCGGGTTTAACACTGGCAAGCTCTGGGCTATTGGCGTCGCTGGGGACGGGGGTCTTTCGATTCTGCAAACCGTCGATGACAACACCATTGACACCAATTATCAGGTCGCTCTCACCCCTAACGGGCAGCACCTGCTCGCAGCTGCAGGCGACGAAATTCAGGTTTTTGCTACGAAGGTGAAAGTGGTTTCCTTTGACGCAAATTCCGGGTCTGGCTCGATGTCAGGCCAATCGGGGAAAGTATCTGCGGCGCTCTCGTCAAACTCTTTTACCCGGTCTGGATACACCTTCTCCGGCTGGAACTCGGCAGCGGATGGAACTGGGACTTCCTATGCAGATAGTGCCACCTACGATTTCAGCG
>JANQZT010000049.1 GCA_030728325.1 Pontimonas sp. | reverse complement strand
ACGGTGGACCACGTCGGAGGCTCGTCCTTTCGACTCGCCTGCAGGGTTTTTGATGGCGCCAGCGGAACAGTCTTTGCCGAAGGATTTGTCGCACTGGTGACGTATAACTTCACTACCGGTGCTCCACGCAAGCTCTCCGAGGATGAGAGAGCATGGCTCACCGGTGAGTGAACCACTCATCCTTGTCCTCGTGGTTCTGGAAGGAATCGGCGTTCTAGCCTTTGCCGCATCGGGAGTTCTCGCCGGGGCCACCAAACGCCTCGATGTCGTCGGTGTTGCCGTCATTGCATTCTTGACCGCCTTTGGTGGGGGGACGCTTCGCGATGTCCTTCTCGATCGGGGGCCTTTCTTCTGGGTTGCTAACGAGGGATGGGTGTGGGCGGTTCTTGCACTGGCAATCGTGGGGCCAGTCTTTCTGCGCTCTCAACACATCGAACCCACGGCGAAGGCCATGCAATGGCCAGACGCCGTGGGTTTGGGGTTGTTTGCAGCGTCAGGAACACAAATTGCACTCGAGTCTGGCGCAACACCGCTGGTGGCGACCCTGATGGGGGTCGTCACCGCTGCGTTTGGAGGCATAATCCGCGACATCCTGGTCAATGAGATTCCCTGGGTGGTCTCCAGCTACCAGCTCTATGCCGTCATTGCCTTTGCCGGGGGCTGGCTGGTGTGGGGTCTGGGTGCTCTGGGAATGGCACCCGTGTTTGCCGTTGCCCTGGGAGCCATTGCCACCATCCTGCTGCGAGTGCTAGCCATCGTCTTCAACTGGCGCCTACCTCAATGGCGCTTGGGAAGTGCTTGAGTCGACTTTGTTAGGGTTTAGGCATACAGAAAAGGACACATCATGACCACCTGGACCGTCAAAGAACCCGGCAATAGCTACGAACTCACGACTGAAGAACTCACCATGCGAGCCCTTGCTCGCAAGATTGTGGGAACCACGACTGTCGTGGATGCAAACGGTGAGACCTGGATGGCGAAGCAAATTCCCGGTGTCTTCTCCAGGCGTGAATGGCTGGTGGCACTCCTCTTGAGTGTCTTCGTTGGTGTCTTTGGTATCGACCGCTTCTACCTGGGCAAAGTGGGAACAGGAATTCTCAAGCTCTTGACCTTCGGAGGGCTCACCATCTGGTCCATCATCGACATCGTCTTGATTGCCATCAAGCGCCTCGATGACAAAGAGGGCTACCCACTGGCTTAAGCCAACGAGCGCCCTCTCGTCTCAGGGGAAGTGGCTCTAGGCGACCAGATCGAACCGATCTGCGTTCATGGGGTATTGAGTCCTCAGTACAGGGTGGAAGTAATGAGCGTCCTAGGGTAACAACCTCTCCTATGAGGCCTTTTCCCGATGGTGCACCTGGTGCGAGGGAACGACGTGACTCAGTGCGAGGAGGCGGCGTCTAGTGCTTGATTGAGGTCCGCAAGCAGGTCCTCAACATCCTCAATACCAACCGAAAGCCGTATGAGGGCAGAGGAAATCTCGTTCGGTGTTCCCTCGAGCGCAGCATGGGTCATGGTCGCGGGGTGGTTAACCAGGGAGTCCACGCTCCCCAGGCTCCCTGCCAGGGTGAACAGCGAGGTGGCGGTCACGAACGCGTGGGCGTGTTCAGCACTGGCTAACTCGAAGGAGAGCATTCCACCCATCCGGACCATTTGCGCCTGGGCGATCTCTCTACCCGGGTGGTCAGAAAGCCCGGGGAAAAGGACCCGCTTCACGCGAGGGTCAGTATCGAGGGCCTGCGCAATCGCCTCTGCGTTATCGCAGTGCTTTTCCATCCGAAGAGCCAACGTCTTGATTCCCCGCATGGTCAACCACGACTCAAACGGGGACAGCACGGCTCCCGCAGCACTCTGATGCTCCGCCACAGCCTCAGCGATGTGGCCGTGGTTGGTGGCCACCACTCCCCCCATCACATCGGAGTGGCCACCCAAATACTTGGTGGTGGAGTGCACCACCACATCAGCCCCCAGACTCAGTGGTCGCTGGAGGTAGGGGGTGGCAAAGGTGCCATCCACCACGACAACGGCATCGCCGCTCACACTCGCAACGCCAGCAATGTCAGTGATTGTCATCAGGGGATTACTCGGTGTCTCCAACCAGATCACGCTGGGCGAATGTTCCGCCACCGCCCTCTCCACAGCCCCCAGGTCACTGGTGTCAACGGTGACAACGTTGATCTCCCAGCGTCCGAAAACACCGGTGAGCAGTCGATAGGTTCCGCCATAAACATCGTCTCCGAGGAGAACCGTGTCACCAGGGCGCAGGAGCGAGCGCAAGAGAGCATCCTCCGCTGCAAGACCAGTCGCAAAGGTGAGGGCATGGGACGCGCCCTCCAGTGTTGCCAACTGGTGTTGAAGAGCATCTCGTCCCGGGTTTCCCACCCGGGAATACTCATACCCGCCACTCGGGTTGCCTGGAGCGTCAATTCCAAACGTCACGGAAAGGTCAATGGAGGGAATGACTGCACCCGTCACTGGGTTGCCCGGTGAGGCTGCATGGATCGCCCTGGTCGCAAAACCCTGCAGGTGTTCGCTCGTCACTGATTATTCCTCCTCGTGGGAGGGTAACCAGATTCAAGGCAGGCTGGCGCCTGGGTGACGAAATGTGTCAGGAGATTAGGCCTCGTGACTGCGCCGGTAGCGCCCGATGGCGCACCCCGGTTGCCCGGATTCCCCTCAATTCTGAATTCCTGAGAAGCCAGTGCAAATCTCAGCTTGAATCTGGCTACGACGAAGGGGCGAGAGCATTACTCTCGCCCCTTGCGTGCTGTCAATGCTTAGGAGAGCAGTGCTGCCGCGTCCACATCTGCTGGGACCAAGACGGCGTCAATGACGTGGATGACACCGTTAGATGCCATAACGTCGGTTGCCGTGACGGTGGCGGATCCGTTGATCTTCACACCATCGGCCACCACAACAGAGAGCATGGAGCCCTCGACTGTGGCGACGTCACCGGAGGCGACATCAGCGGCCATGACCTTTGCGCCCACAACGTGGTAGGTGAGGATCTTGACCAGGGTCTCGTGGTTCTCCTCGAGCAGCAATGCGTCCACCAGGCCTGCAGGCAGTGCAGCGAAGGCCTCGTTGGTGGGTGCGAACACGGTGAAGGGTCCAGCGCCCTGAAGGGTCTCGACCAAGCCGGCAGCACTCACGGCTGCAACCAAAGTAGAAAATGACTCGTTAGCCGAGGCAACGGCGACAATGTCGCCCACAGTCTCGGTGGCGTGGTCTGTTGATGAATCTGACATGTAGTACTCCTTAGTGATGACTCATGAGGGTGATAGAACAAGGACGCCTCACGAGCCGGATAACGCCTTACTTCAGAACTTAGGCACGCAAGATGTACTGGGGGTGTCCAGGGGATGCCAACCAGCTGTGAGTCTCAAAGACACGGCTTATCCATAGACCACTACGACAGACTCTTTAGCCACCACCGCACACTCTGGCTACACTGCCCTCATGCGCAAACTTGTGGGTCTCACCCGCTACACAGTCTTTGTTCCCGCCATTGCCTCGATCCTGGGCGCTCTGTTCCTGATGGCTCAGGGGTCAATCTCCGTGGTCGTGGCCGTCATCAACTCTGTGGTCGAGCAAACCCCTCTCAAGGACGTCATCGTCGAAGTCCTCACGGCAGTTGATGCCATCTTGCTGGGGACGGTCCTCCTAGTCATCGGGTATGGACTCTATGAACTCTTTGTCGACACCGAGCTGGATGTCCCCGCCTGGCTCCAAATCAAAGACCTCGATGATCTGAAATCCAAACTGATCGGTGTCGTTGTTGCGATCATCGCGGTGGTGTTTGTCGGTGTGTTGGTGGATTCCAACCGCGCCGGTGACGTCCTCGCCTACGGCGCTGGAGCCGGCGCCCTCGTTCTGGGCCTAGGAGTCTTCGCGTGGGCCACG
>JANQZT010000048.1:2071-21285 GCA_030728325.1 Pontimonas sp. | reverse complement strand
CTAGGCTCCACGAGAAAACCGAGAAATGAATTGGCAAGGGGTCGAATCCCCCATTCTCCGCCAGCAACTCCCTTGATTTAGAGCCTCAGTAGAGGCGTTTATTGAGGGAGTTTTTGCTGCTTGTGCAGTTGTATGTGCAATTGACAGAGCTATTTCCCCTCTATTGAGAAGAAATATGACCAGCCGGTTTCGCACTGGTTTGGCGTACTCTCCGCTCACCACGACAAACCCCATATGGGAATGGTTGGGGTATTGAAGAACGAATACGGCCTTGGACGCGGCCACGCGAACGCTGTTGTCGCCATTTATCGCGCTGACAGGGGTCTTTAGCTAGTTCGCCTATTACCCTCTGGGCTGAGGAAGCCTCAACAGAGCTACTCTGGAACACATGACACTGCAGACGAATCCAGAAATTCCCGCCGATATTCAGCGACTTGTGGACGACTATTTCGACCTCATGCATTACCAAGACATGGAGGTTTTTGATCGGGTCTTCCACAAGGACTCAGTCCTCTATGGAGTCGCCGAGGGTGAACTGAACATTCGGCCTTGCGCGGTATATCGAGATGCTGTCCTGGCTCGCCAGTCTCCCGCTGAATTGGGTAACCCTCGTCGCGACGCTGTCCTGGCTTTTGACCAAATCTCTCCCACCTTGGCGCTTCTCAAAATGCAGTTAGAGATGTTTGGTGGAGTTATGCAGGACTACCTCAACCTCTCCCACCTTGATGGCCAGTGGTGGGTTGTTGCGAAGATGTGGGAAAAAGTCGGCGAGTCCGCTCCCTAAAGGTTGATCGCGAGAAGAATCGCCAACAGAAGAAACACCGCTGCGACCGTGAACTCCATTGCAACGGCTACTGGAGGGCGAAGGAAAAAGTTGCGGGCGGCGCTGGCGGCATAGACCAGTGGAACTAGCCAGATGATGGTGACAACGAGGAATGCCACGCTCAACAGTGTGAGCTGGAGCACCGCACTCTCTGCCTGTCCCAAGAATTGGGGAAAGAAAGCTAAATAGAAGATGAGGACCTTCGGGTTCGTCACGTTGGTGATCAAGGACATCCGAAAGGGTTTGTCTGTGCCGTGAGGCACAGCCGATGAGCTGTCGACGGGGACGCGAACTAGAATCAGTCCCGCTCTCGTGCTGATAGCCGCCAGCACCAGGAGGACCGAAATACCCAGGACGTTGACTACTCCCAGCGCAAAGGGGACCTGAGAAATGAGGAGCCCCATGCCTGAAATGAGGAGCAAAGACACCAGGGACAGTCCCGCAAGGATGCCAGCCATCGCGGCAAATCCTGCTGTCGGCCCGCCTCGGATCGCAAAGCGCAGGAGGAGAAAAGTGTCAGCACCTGGAGACAAGATGATGACGAGAGAAGCCAGGATGAACGGCAGCAGAACGCTGGTATCGATCACCGGCATCCTTTCTCTAGCAGGCACAGTCTAGGCCGGTGAATCAGGGGTTCTCGGCGGCTCGGAGGAACGTTTTTGGAGCGTCCCGCCGGCGTTGGATTTCTCTACTACGCTGACCTGGTGCCTCGTAAAGCTTTACTTCTTTTCCTCGCCGTGGGAACCATTTGGGGCACGCCGTATTTCTTCATCGCGATTGCGATTGACCACTTCCAAACCCCGAGCATCGTGTTCCTCAGGGTCCTCTTGGGTGCTCTCATTTTGATGCCCATTGCGATTAGTCGCGGGATGATTCGTCCTACCTTGAAGGCGTGGCCTGCGGTTCTTGCCTTCGCGCTCCTCGAGATGGTCGGACCTTGGTTCCTCATTACCGAAGCTGAGCGCACCATCAGCTCAAGCTTGGCGGGCCTGCTGATTACCACGGTGCCTTTCATTGCGGCTTTCCTCGTGGGCCTCTTGGGAGACAAATCTGCCTGGCATCCTCTGACGATCTTGGGACTCGTCGTGGGATTTGCGGGAGTCCTCTCTCTCGTCGGTATTGATGTTCTCTCGGGGGATCTGGTCCTCACGCCAGTTCTGATGATGTTGGCCGCGGCAGTGGGCTATGCCGTTGCTCCGATCATTGCTAATCGAATGCCCACCGAGGTTCCGACGCTGGGGGTAATCGCGGTATCGCTCACGATGGTGAGCGTCATCTATGCGCCTTTTGCCGCCGTGAGCCTGCCAGAAGATATTGCGGGAGTTCCGAGCCTCGAGGCATGGGCCTCCGTCATGATTTTGGGCGCCGTGTGTTCAGCGTTAGCGTTCGTCATTTTCTTTGCCGTCATCCGAGAGATTGGTCCTGCCCGGGCAAGCCTTATTACCTATGTGAACCTTGCTGTTGCGGTGGTTTTGGGCGTTGTCTTTTTAGGAGAGCAGCTCACCACGGGTGTGTTTGTCGGACTGCCTCTTGTGGTGGCAGGCAGCTATTTGGCGAGCCGACGGCGACAAGAATTCGTGCGACGGAAGCTTCGGAAAGACCAAGAGATTCCTGAAACTCTCTAGGCTCCTGACTCTGTCCGGTGCCTCTCCGTGATGGTCGAATAAAGACCAATCGTCGCCAGGAGAATAAGAACTAACCCCGGAGCGAAGTCGCCGATAAACCATGCAAGGGTGAATGGCTCAATCTCCCATCCGACATAGTCGAAGTTGTAGTCCCGGAGCTCTTCAAAAGACCCAATCCCGAAGGTGAACGCCATGACGGATACAACGGCCCCGAACACGATCGACAGCACGAAGTTCAGGTTCCAGGCCCCGCTGGCCCATGCAGTTCTGGGTTTAGGCGCCGCAGGTTTCTCGGCCTTAGCCAGTCGGGCGTATCGGGTTCCCAAAATGATGCCGGCAGCGATAATCACCTGAATAATCACCCACACCCAGGCCTCCAGTGAAGTGCCCGTGATGTCATAGACGACCAGCCCGAAGATGACGGCAATCGCGGCCGCAATGATGGGGATTGCATAGCCCAGGCCCAACGCTTTCTGACGCGCATTCAGTCCCTTGTCCTCTGAACCAGAATTGTCTGCCTTGTCTTTCCGGAGAACAAAGGCGAAGAGGAGGGTGGTCACTACGAGGGCTGTCGCTAACACAATCGGCAGATACACACCGAGGAGTCGCTCTGCGAGGGATCCCTCGGCAGTAGAGCCGCCAAACGCAGAGAAGAAGTTTGCCAGCGCAAAAATCGCTCCTCCAGCCAGCGCAATGATCACACTGAGGTTTCCTAGTCGGTAGGCAGCAATGCTTAGCCCATCGGGAGTCTCTTGGGTGGCTTTGTGCGCCGCGGACACCTTGAGGCCATGGAGGGAGGCGAGAGAAAAGGCGGTGATTCCGGCCAAAAATAGGAAAGTTGAGGGTTTGACGATGGGCCCGTCGTTGAGCCACATCCCTTGCGCGTCATATTCCGGCTGAACGAAAAGGTTTGACCAGGCGGCAAACATGAAGAAGGCCCAGCCGATGACCAGACCGACCAGAGGTGCAAGTACTGCGCGATGCGGTAGTCCCATGCTCTGAGTCTATGACTGGGGTCGCCAGCCCAGCTCCCACGACAACGCTTCTGCTGATTCCCCTACCAACGCCCCGAGAGCGTGGTAGCGATCTTTCAAGCGACTTTTTCTCGCGCCGGAGAAGCTGCAGAATCAGTTGGTGCAAACCCTGGTGTTGGGTTTTGCCTCCTCGGCACTAGTCATTTTGATTGAGATTCCGATTGGCATCGCCGTGACACGAAAAGGTTTGCCCCGCCTGAAGAACTTCCTCGTTGACACCTTGGGTCTGGCGCAGGCTCTCCCGGCCTATGGCCTCATTGTGTTGTTCTTCTCGTGGTTTGGCGCAGGAATTGGCACGGTCATCGTGGCATTGGCGACGTTCTCTCTACTGCCCGTCCTTCGCAACACCATTGTGGGGCTGGAGCAGGTAGACAATGCCGTCATCGAGGCCGGACGTGGCATGGGGTACACCAAACGTCAGGTACTTTTTGAGATCGAGCTGCCTCTGGCTGTTCCCGTGATTATCGCCGGCATTCGTACCGCGATTGTCATCAATATTGGTATGGCAGCACTGGCCTTCCTCATTGGTGGCGGAGGGCTTGGCGAGACGATTAACTCGGGTCTGAAGCTAGATCGGAACCCAGCCATCCTGATTGGGGCCGTTCTGGTAGCCATCCTTGCGCTGATTTTTGATTTCCTGAGCGCTGTGGCCCAGCGCTATCTCAAGCCCAAGGGAATGTAGGAACTTAGTCCTCGTCCTCGACCCACAGGTCATCATCAGCACGAAGCGTTTGCCAGGCGGCATACCCGATGAGGGCAAGCGCAAGTGTCCCGATTGCCATCAGGACATAGACGAAGGGGTTTGAGGATTTCTTCGGGGGAGCAACCTGGCGCCAGGGGATGCGCGCCAGCGCAGGCTCAATGGAGTCGCGGTAGGTCTCCTGCGCCCTAGGGAGCACATCGCGCTTTGCGATTTCGCTAGCACTGTGCGACGCGTGCCGAGCGACACTTTTCGCGTGGGAGAGGACGTCTCGCTGTTCTTCCCAGAGCCTTCTGGCTTCCTGGGACAGGCGAGCCAATTCACGTTGGGTCTTGCGATCCACAGGTCTCACGTCCTTTCTTCCCAATGAGGAGTCCCTAGTCTCCCAGAAATTGTTAGGAAGTTCCTGGGCTTATCTCTGGAGGGAACCCTCAGTGGTCCCTGACAGAATGGAAACCATGACTCTACATACACATACAGCGACTTTGCACACTAACCACGGCGACATCGTGGTGGGCCTCTATGGCAACCACGCGCCCAAAACCGTCGACAACTTCGTCGGACTTGCCACGGGCGAGCGAGAGTGGACTCATCCCACTACCGGAGCGACTGGCGAAGGCCCCCTCTACACAAATGTGATCTTCCACCGCATCATTCCGAGCTTCATGATTCAAGGTGGAGACCCCACCGGAACCGGCATGGGTGGACCGGGATACCAGTTCGATGATGAAATTCACCCCGAGCTCAACTTCACCGAGCCTTACGTGCTTGCGATGGCTAACGCCGGCAAGCGCGGGGGTCAGGGAACCAATGGCAGCCAGTTCTTCATCACCACAGCCGCAACCACGTGGTTGCAGGGGAACCACACCATTTTTGGAGCTGTTCTCGATGACGACTCCAAAAAGGTGGTGGACGCCATCGAGGGTGTCGCGACCGACGGCAATGATCGCCCTCATGACGATGTCGTCTTGACGAGCGTGACGGTGGTTGCTGTCTCCTAATGAGCCCCTCCCGCAATCGCGACGACTTTTGTTATCGCCACCCGAAAGCGGAGAGCTTTGTTCTCTGTCAGCGGTGCGGGAACACTATTTGCCCGGAGTGCCAAATCCAGGCCCCCGTAGGTTTCCACTGCCCTGATTGTTCGGGCACCCGGAAGACGAGTGGCCTCGGCGGAGTATTCCGCCGAGGCGGCACTCGCTCGGTAGCTCTCGGCACAAGGCCTACTGCGACGTTCGTCCTATTGGGAATTATTGTTGCGGTGTATCTCGGGCAATTGCTCACCGGTGGTTTTCTCACCCAGCTGTTCTTGTATTGGCCACCTCTCACGGCACTAGAGCCCTGGCGGATGCTGACCACCATGTTTGTCCACTCGGGCTCCTCGGTATTTCATATTCTCTTCAACGGGTACTCCCTGTTCATTCTCGGAACCCTGGTGGAGAGGCTGATTGGCCCGAGTCGATTCGTCACGTTGTTCTTGTTCTCGGGTTTTGGAGGATCTGTTCTCGTGCTCTTGCTCTCACCGACGTCTGCGGTGGTGGGGGCATCCGGAGCAATATTTGGTCTTTTCGGAGCGTTGTTTGTCATCCAGCGCTCGTTTGGCGGGGCAAACGCTCAACTCTTGATTGTCCTGGGGCTCAACTTGGTCATGGGCTTTATCGTCCCGGGAATCTCGTGGCAAGCCCACATTGGTGGCCTCATCACGGGCGCCGTTGTGGCGAACATCATGGTGAAAACGCGTGGAGAAGAGCCACGGCGGCAACGTCAGGGGCTTGCACTGGTTGCTGTGGGGCTTGTAGCCCTCACCGTTGTGGGAGTTGTGGTCTAAAAGTTATCCACAGCTTCTCCCCAGTGGGGAGAACTACACCCGTGTAACTAAAGCCGCGTTGATTACTTCCAGCGGGTGGTCATTAAGAAACCAACGAACATGATTCCAAAACCGACGGCGATATTCCAGGCTCCAATAGCCGGCACAGGCCAGCCAATTCCGGAGATGTAGTAGGTCAAAATCCACGCAAGCCCCAACAACATGAGACCAAACATGATCGGCTTGAACCAGACGGGATTGTCATCGCCCTCTTCATAGGTAGAGCGGGACTCAAGAGGATCACGGGGTTGCTTAGCCATGCCGGACAGTCTACTGGGGGTCACCACGGGCACAACCTCGTGGCCAGATAGCCTCGGGTTCCGATTGGTAGGCTTTGCCCGTTGCCTAGAGGAATCCGGAGCCCATGACCCACATCTTGGTTGTCGATAACTACGACAGCTTCGTCTACACCCTCAATGGTTATTTGCACCAGTTGGGCGCAACCACCGATGTTATTCGCAACGACGATGTGACTATCGACGAGGTTCCCGCCCTCATTGCCCGCTACGACGGGATTCTGGTCTCACCGGGCCCCGGCACCCCTGCGGATGCTGGTGTCTCTATTGCCATCGTGAAAGAGGCCGTGGCGCAGTCCATCCCTCTGCTGGGTGTCTGCTTGGGGCACCAGGCCATTGCTGAGGCATTTGGAGCGACTGTCGCCCATGCTGAAGAGCTGATGCACGGAAAGACCTCCACCGTGACCCACGATGAGAGCACTCTTTTTGAGGGTGTTCCCGATCAATTCCAGGCCACGAGGTATCACAGCCTTGCTGTGGTGGACGGGACGGTTCCAGAAGATCTCGTGGTCACCGCGCGCACCACCGGCGGCGTCATTATGGGCCTGAATCACCAGAGTGCTCCGGTGTATGGAGTGCAGTTTCACCCCGAATCGGTCATGACCGAGGGCGGTTACACGATGATCGGTAATTGGCTCGAAGTGACCGGTCTCACCGGTGCGGCGGAGGTGGCTCGCTCCTTGAGCCCCCGCGTTGCTGGTGTTTAGCCGGTCGCTCCAGGATCCTCGGTAGCGACAGCACCGCAGTAGGTCAGGGTGATTTCAGAGCGCTGGGGGTGCTCACCCGGCGGTAGCGACTGGCTTCGCACGGTCTGACCGATGCAGTCAGTCGCAATCTCCAGTCGAACAGAGAGCTGCATCGAGGGACCGGTGAGGAACGGGTTTGCTTCACCGACCGTAAGTCCGACGACGTTCGGGACGAGGACCTTGCCGTTGGAGACCGTAATCGTGACGGAATCTCCTGGCCTGACAGGGGTGTCCTGCTGGGGTGTCGTCGCCATCACCAGCCCTTCTTCAAGGCTTGGCGAGTAGGTGTCGACAACGGATTCGATGACAAGCCCTCGCTCTTCGAGGAGTGCCCTGGCGTCTTCGATGTCGATGTTGCGAACATCGGGGAGGTCAAAGCGAGCGATACCGCTTGAGACGATAATCCTGACCGGCTCTCCCGGAGCGACCCGAGTGCCCTCCTCAGGGAAGGTTTCGATGACGATCCCTTCGGGGACCTCTCCGTTTGCCTCGTACTCGACGTCGGGCGTGAGTCCGAGCGCTGAGATGGTTTGAGTGGCGACACCCTCAGTTTGATTGACCAGGCCAGGGACTGCGGGTGCAGCGCTGGTGGCGGTCGTCGACGGGTTGAGAGTAAACACCCACAACACGACACCGATGACGAACAACACTGCAAGGACTGAGCCCATGCCGATAGCCAGGGTGGGGACGCTTTGTTGTTTGATTCCTCGGGATTCAAAGATTTCAAAACCCTCAACAGGGGTCCGGTATTCAGGCTCGACGGTGGCCTGGGGGACACTCCCGGTGACTGCTGGTTCTACCCGAACCCTTGCTCCTGGTGTCGGGAGCTTGGGAGGGCGACCCTGAGCGACATCTTCAATGGCAGCTCGGAAGGCTTGAGCCGTGGGGAAGCGCTCCTGCAGCTCTTTCTTCATCGCGGCTTCGACGATGAGAGCGACATCCTCTGAGACGCTGGGGTTCACTTCCCGCAGTGGCTTCGGTTCCTCGCTGATGTGCTTGTAGGCAATGGAGACTGGTGATTCCGAGGTGAATGGGGGAGCTCCCGAGAGCAACTCATACATGACAACGCCGAGTGAGTAAAGGTCAGTGCGGGTGTCGGGTTCCTCACCTTTGGCTTGCTCGGGAGAGATGTAGAGGGCTGTGCCGAGGATCGAGGTGGTTTGCTCCAGATTGCCGGTTGCGTCGCTCACCGCACGGGCGATGCCAAAGTCCATGACCTTGACCGTGCCATCCTCGGAAATCATGATGTTGGCGGGTTTGATGTCGCGGTGAACAATCCCGGCTCGGTGGGAAACCTCAAGCGCAGTCAGGACACCATCGGCCACCTTCAAGATGTGGCGCTCCTCGAGCTTGCCCTGCCTCATCAGTGTGCTCAGCAGGTGGCCCTCTACGTGCTCCATCACGATGTAGGGGGTGGTGCTTCCTGGGGGAGTTTCTCCCGCCGGCCCATTTTCCTCATCGCCAGCGTCAAATACTCGGACGATGGAGGGGTGAGACATCTTCGATGCCGACATCGCTTCGAGACGGAAACGATTACGGAAAGTGGGGTCAGAGGACAGGGTCGACTTCAAGATTTTGAGCGCTACCTGACGACCCAGGCGCGCATCGACGCCCAAATAAACATCTGCCATGCCACCGCGACCGATGACCTCGCGCACCTCGTAGCGGCCACCCAAGAGGCGACCGGTCCAGGGTCCTGGAGCGTTAGTGTTCACTCAATCCTCAATCTGGCCGTTGTGGGCCGACGTTAGTCTACGGGCGGATCCTCGGGGGTTTCTGGCTCCGGGCTTGTGATTCCCACGGACAACTCGGTGGAAAGCGGGGAGGACAGGGTTCCACACTTGACGAGGTAGCTGACCGTCATGTTCTCTCCCTCACCCAGGCGAACATTGATAGCCGTTTGCTCTGGCTCCAGGACTGTCGCGCCGTCATTGTCGAGAATCTCACCGCCCACAATTTGAATGGTGTAGCTCACGAGATCAAAGCCTGCGGGGCATTGAGCGTAGCCGGGCCACTCCAGGAGGACCTCTTCTCCGGGAGCCCAAGGGCCCTCAGCGGGAGTGACCACCATGGTGCGGGGTTTCGGTGGTTGGGGGATGGCGGCATAGAAGTACACCGCAATGAGGGTGTTGCTAGCGACCGTGCCCTGTGGGTTAACCCGATACGCGGTGGCAACGAGGTCCTGGGTGGGAGCAATGTTGCCGGTAATGGCATCGAGCCGGAGGCCTTTGAGGCTCAGGACTTCTTGGACTTGGGATTGAGTCTTTCCGACAATTTCGGAGGCGGCGATCTCCACTGTGGTGATTTCTGCACCGGGTTCTTCCTCGGCGACAGGCTCCTCTTCGGGATCTGAGGGAGTGACCGCGTCGGGGATTTCTGGCAGCACCGGAATTACCGGATCTTCGACAACATCCGAGGGGGGTGACTGCAGGAGAACAGTGAGGGAGGTGGCAATGAGGGCGATAGCCACAAAAGCGCCAATACCGCTAAAGAGCCAGAAGTTCCGACCCAGCTTGCGAGGTTGATCAACAGAGGACGTATCGCTGGAGACCGTGGCGGTCTGCTTCTTCTCGCTTGAGTCTTTAGAGCTGCCCTGCTCGGGAATCAAGGCCAACCCAGCCGCATCATCGCCGCGCGCGATCGCCAAGGCGGCCTGGGCAAGATCATGAGCAGAGGCGGGGCGACCCTCTGGCTTCTTCGCCATGCAGGACATCACGAGAGCGCGGACTGCTGAGGGAATCGACGAGGGAAGTTCCGGTGGAGTTTCCTTGATCTGTGCCATCGCGATGGCGACCTGCGATTCACCACGGAAGGGTCGTTTACCCGCGAGAGCCTCGTACGCGACAATTCCGAGAGAGTAGACATCGGTGGCAGGCGATGCAGGCTTTCCACCGGCTTGTTCCGGCGCCAAGTACTGCACAGTTCCCATGACCTGGCCTGTGGCGGTGAGGGGAACCTGGTCAGCGAGGCGGGCAATACCAAAGTCCGTGATTTTCACACTGCCATCGGGGGTAATGAGCAGGTTTCCCGGTTTGATATCCCGGTGGACCAGACCAGCCTGGTGGGCAGCGTGGAGGGCCGAGGCCGTTTGCGAGACGATGCTCAGGACCCGGGTTGCGGGCAAAATCTTCTCGCGCTCGAGAATGCTGCTGAGTGCCTCCCCAGGAACAAGCTCCATCACCAGGTAGGCGCTGCCCTCTTCTTCGCCGTAGTCGAAGACGTTGGCGATGCCCTCGTGGTTCACCAGTGCTGCGTGCCGGGCTTCAGCCCGGAAGCGCTCCCGGAATCCCGAGTCACCCATGTACTCGTCTTTGAGGATCTTGATCGCGACCGTGCGGCCAATGACGGAGTCATTGGCCTTCCAGACCTCACCCATGCCACCGATAGCAATGCGGGAGACAAG
The DNA here is from genome assembly GCA_030728325.1 of Pontimonas sp. GTDB lineage: Bacteria > Actinomycetota > Actinomycetes > Actinomycetales > Microbacteriaceae > Pontimonas. The sequence goes on along the minus strand of JANQZT010000048.1, from coordinate 10,794 downwards.
TTCATAGCGGGAGCCGAATACTTGGCCAGTGGTGGGTCTCATCGACTCATCACCGCCTCCATGATCGCCTTGGCCACAGGAGAGGCGACGCTGTTCGCTGTCCCCTCGGTACTCGAGCCTTCGATGACCACAGCGATGACAAGCTCAGGGTTTTCTGCAGGAGCAAAGCCGGTGAACCAGAATGAGCGACCATCACCGATTCCTGTCTCCGCTGTTCCTGTCTTTCCTGCGACGCTAATGCCTGGAATTCTCGCAGCGCTGGCGACACCCTGACTCACGTTGTTGACCATCATCCGGGTCATCTCCTGGGCGACCTGGGGACTGAGTGGTCGTGAGTAGATCGTGGGCTCATAGGACTGCAGAACACGGAGGTTGGGAGCAATGACCTGGTCCACCAGGTTGGGCTTCATCAGAACCCCACCGTTGGCGACTCCGGCGCTCAGCATGGCGACCTGCAGGGGCGTGACCCTGACATCGAACTGACCAAACGAGCTCAGCATGAGCTGCGCATCATCGAGACCTCGAGGGAAGTTGCTGGGCGTCACTTGGAGCGGAATCTCGAGCGTGGCACCGAAGCCAAAGTCATCCGCCATCGATCCGATGGCTGTTTCGCCGAGTTCCAGACCCAACTCGGCGTAGGGGATGTTGCAGCTCAGCCGGAAGGCTTCCTCCAGGGTCGTTGTCTCTTCCCCGCCGCAGAGTCTCCCTCCCGAGTTCTTAATGCTCTTTGTGCTCAGGGGAAGTGGGAGCTCGGCGGGATTGAGAAATTCACTCTCTGCGGTGTAGTCGCCAGACTCCAGTGCCGCAGCAGTCATCAGTACCTTGAAGACGGAGCCGGGGAAGTATTGGTCTCCCGCGATCGCGCGATTCGCCAGAGGGTTATCGGGGTCCTCGGAGAGCTCGTTGTAGGCACCCAGCACAGACGACGTGGAGTGTGCGGCCAGCAGGTTCGGGTCATAGGAGGGTGTGGAGACCATCGCGAGAACGCGCCCAGTGGCGGGGTCCAAGACCACGACGGCTCCCCGCCGGTCCCCCATGGCGTCATAGGCAATCTGTTGAATCTCAGGGTCGAGGGTCAATTGGACGCTGGCGCCCTCGGGCGTGGAGCCAGTGACCAGTGCGGTCAGTTGGTCGAGGATTTGAGAACTAGCCCGCCCGGTGAGCACGGGGTTGAGAGCGCTTTCTATTCCCGCATTGCCCTGATTCAGCGTGTAGTAGCCGACAACCGGGGCATAGAGGTCGGCATATGGGTAGGTGCGCAAGTAACGGAATTGGTTATCCACGGGAATGGAAGTCGCAATCGGGATACCGCCGGCAAGAATCTGGCCTCGCTCCGCGGAGAAGCTTTCGTAGAGCTTGCGAACATTGCGATCGTCGTCAGCAATCTCCTCACTGGCGACAACTTGGATGTAGCTAGCGGAGAGAAAGAGCGTGACGAAGAGCGCCATGACGGCTATCCCCACTCGACGCAGAGGCGCGATCATGCTCGAACCCCCGCTTCAAGGCGAACCGAGGCACGCGCCTCGTCACTGAGGCGCAGCAATAGGGCCACGATGATCCAGTTGGCCACCAAGGAAGAACCTCCGGCGGCAAGGAAGGGGGTCGTCAGCCCTGTGACCGGAATCACGCGAGTAATTCCTCCAATGACGACAAACACCTGGAGGGCCAGAACAAACGCTAGCCCGGAGGACAACAGGCGCCCGAAATCGTCGGTGCCGGTGAAGCCCACCCGGAAGCCACGACTGACGAGCAACAAATACAGCGCGAGGAGAGCGAATACTCCAAAGATTCCGAGTTCTTCACCGAGTGCGGCGACGATGTAGTCCGAGTTGGCCAGTGGCACGAAATCAGGTTGACCCTGTCCCAAGCCTTCGCCAATGAAGCCACCCTCAGCAAAGCCAAAGAGGCCTTGAACCAGTTGGTAGGAGCCTCCTTGGGCGTTGTAGACCTCGGGGTTGAAGGAGTCCAGCCAGCCTTGCAGGCGACCTTGGACATACCCCAGTTGGCTTGCTGCGCCAGCAGCCCCCAGAACGAACAGGCCACCGCCCAATCCCAGCCAGAGAATCCTGTTGGTCGCGATGTAGAGCATCGCGAGGAACAACCCGAAATACAGCAACGAGGTGCCGAGGTCTCTCTGGAACACGAGAACACCCATCGCAACAACCCAGACGATGAGAAGCGGTCCCAGGTCTCGAACCCGTGGCCAGCGAATCCCCGCAAAGGTGTTTCCTACTTTTTGGAGACTTTCCCTCGCTGTCATGAGGTAGCCGGCGAAGAAAATAGCGAGGGCAATCTTGGCGATTTCACCGGGCTGGAAATTCATCCCCCCAATGTCGACCCACAGCGTTGCACCATTGACAGTCCGTCCAATGCCAGGCCAGAGGGGCATGGTCAACAGGATCACTCCAGCGAGCATTGCTAAGTAGCGGTAGCGCAACAGCACGCGGTAGTTCTTCACCACAATCAGCACGATGATGGCGATCACCAACGCGACCGCGGTCCAGGCCATTTGTCGAACGCCGGCAGCTTCCCAACCACTGGAACCCGCAGCGATGTCGAGTCGGTGGATCATGGTGATGCCGAGCCCATTGAGCATGGTGGCAATGGGGACAATGAAGGGGTCAGCATCCCGCGCGACGATGCGCAGAACTAGGTGCAAACCAAGAGTGAGGCCAGCAAGTCCCGCAGCGTAGGTGAGCAGGCTCCAATCCAGTGTGCCCAGTGCTCCCCACTGGACCAGGGCCAGAGCCAGCGCACTCAATCCCAGGGCGACAACCAGCAGCACTAATTCCAGGTTGCGAAGCTTCTGAGGCATTTTGACCCGCAACACGACGCGACCCGTGACCGGTGCAACAGGGGGAACGCTGGATTCACTCACCGTGTCACCGCCTCAGCCGATCGACGATTTCCTGGGCATCCTCGAGCGATTCAGCGGGCAAGGAGTCCGCAATTCTTTCCTGCTCGAACACCTGGAGAGAGTCAAGTGACACATCGGTCTCTTCAAACAAGGTGGAGAGCGAGAGCGGCCCAACATCCTCGGGAACACCCTGATAGATGGCGACGAATCCGTTGCTCTCCCCGACGAAGTAGCGGGTTTGAGTCCACTCGTAGGCGCTAAAGGCCGCGCCCACCAGCGCGCTGATGATGATGACTACAGAAAGAGACCACACCACGCGACGCCGAATCAGTCGACGTCTGTCTTCGCGAATCAGCTCCTCGAGGTAGTCCTCTTCTGGCTCAAAGTGCTCGTCGGCCGGGGGCAGAGCGCGCAGCGGGTGGAGCAACAGTGCGGGAAGGGCAGGCCTGCGCATGACGGGGCCTGACTCGTAGGTGAGCGGACCTGCAGCTGCACCGACCATGCGAGACTCCGCGGGGGGCGAGGTGTCGATGCCCTCGGCAACTCGAACAATCACGACAGTGACATTGTCGGGAGCGCCCTCGCTCAAGCTTTGGGTGATCAGTTTGTGGGCGGCGAGCTCCACATCATCAACGGTGAGGAGCGTCTCTGCGATATCCCTCTCCGAGACGTAACCACTGAGACCATCGGAGCACAGAAGCCAACGATCGCCCGGAAGAGTATCGACGATGTGGGTGTCTACCTCGGGCTCAGCGTCCACATCACCCAGCACCCGCATCAAGACACTGCGGCGGGGGTGAACCGCTGCCTCCTCGGGGGTAATGCGACCACTGTCGACGAGGCGCTGCACAAAGGTGTGATCGGCAGTGATCTGCTCCAGCACGCCTTCGCGGAGTCGATAAATCCGGGAGTCACCGATGTGGGCGATGACCATCTGTGACTTGACCCGAATCATCGCGCTGACTGTCGTTCCCATACCGGTCAGCTCCGGGTGCTCCACCACCGCATTCGTGAGGTCGGCCCCAGCATCAAGGACCCCGCGGAATAGGGCCTCGCGAGCGTCTTCAACGGTGTCGTAGGTTCGATCCAGTGTGAACAGGTGCTGCACAGCGAGCGCGCTCGCCACATCTCCACCGGCGTGGCCACCCATCCCGTCCGCCACGACAAACAGGTTGCGCCCGACAGAGCCGGAATCCTGATTGCTGGCGCGAATCTTCCCAATGTGGGAGGACGCGGCACTCAGGATTTGGTCAGAGGTCATCCGATTACTTTCGGAGCTCAAACGTTGTGTTTCCCACGCTGACTGGTGTGTTGAGAGGAACCGGAGTGGGGATGCTCACTCGATTGCCATCCACGAACGTTCCATTGGTCGAGTCCAAGTCCTGAATCATCCACTGGTCATTCCAGAGCATCAAGCGCGCGTGGTGCGTGGAGGTGACATCGTCCCTAATCACCAGGCTGGAATCACCCGAGCGGCCGATGGTGAATTGCTCCTCGGGAAGCAACTCAATCTCCAGTCCTTCTTTGGGCCCTGAGGTCACGACCAAGGCCTGGGCTATGCCACTGGGTGTGGTGGGAGCAGGAGACAGCGTTGGTGGCTGGTCTGGGGAGGACTTGGCAGTGGGTTTGTCATCCTCCTCCTGTCGATAGCGGGGAGGCCCAAAAAGGTCGGTGCGAAGCGCGTAGACAATCGCGAAAACAAAAGCCCACAGGAGCCCCAAAAAGGCGAGTTGCAGCAGGAACAGCGTTAGTTCACTCACGATGTCTCCTCTGTGCCGGTGGGGGTGTGGTGTGCGAAGGCACGATACGAGGCTTCAGCCTGCGGAACCACCTCAAACAGGATACGCGCCTGGCCCATCACCAGGGTGCACCGGTCCGGAAGGGCGGCTCTGGTGATGCGCTCACCATCCAGTTTTGTTCCGTTAGTGGAGCCCAGATCGACCGCTTCGGCGCGCTTGCCGTCCCAGCGGATTTCACAGTGGTGCCGGGAGACACCTCTGGCGACAACGTGAACGTCGGTATCTGTTCCCCGCCCGATGACCGTCGATTTTTTGACCACGGGATAGCGAACGGAGTCCCAGGTGAGAGTGGGAATCCAGACCACCCGTCCCACGGGGGTGCTGGAGACCTCCACCATCCCCTCCGAGAGCGACCCGGAGATCGCGAGGGTGACACTCACACGGTCAGCGAGGCCATAGCCACGGAGCACGGCGTAGTCGGCGAGTGCCTGAGCGATTTCACCCACAAAGGGCTCTCCGAGCTGGGCAAGTCGCGAATGGTCCTCGGTAGAGAGGTTGCAGGAGTACAGATGAGGTGCCGCGGTGCGTGTTCTGGACGCTGTGGTTGCCCTAGAGTCCATCTCTCTCTTGAGTGCTGCGACAATCTCGACCGGGTGAACTCCCGCGGAGAAAGCTTTGGCAAAAGCGCCCCCGACGAGACGCTCCACTGAGCGCTCAAAACTGTCGAGAAAACCCACGGGACACCTCCCAGGCAATGGGGTTGTTGTGCTTAGTGATGCTAGCCCGGTTGGCTGATGAAGCTTCGAGGACTGGCCCGCTTGGGGGCTCTAGTCCTGTGGTAATCTCGGCAGGTTGATGGGCGACCATCATTGCGCGAGTGGCGGAATGGCAGACGCGCTGGCTTCAGGTGCCAGTGCCCGCAAGGGCGTGGGGGTTCAAGTCCCCCCTCGCGCACGTTATGTGCGTCGACCTCTGAAGGTTTTCATGGCTTTGTTGATGCCAAAGACATCAGCAATCCAGTCAAACAGAGCTGTGGGCAGTAGCCGGAACACTCGCACCGAATAGACCATGCCGGGGAGAAGCAATTCTCGTTTCGTGGACTCCACCGCGTCCAAGATTTTCGCTGTCGCCTCATCTTGGTCTTGAATCGGCAAGAGCGGGCTGCCCGACTTCACGCCGTCGAACATCCCGGTGTTGATGTAGAACGGGTTGACCGTCAGAGCACTGACTCCGCTGCCAGCATCGCGAAGTTCTGAGCGAAGCGACTCCATGAATCCCACTGCCGCGTGCTTGCTTCCGGAATAATCCGTTAGCCGGGACGAGCCCGCTAGTCCGGCAGCGCTCGCAATGGTGACCAGACGTCCCGAGTCACGCTCCAGCATGGAGGGCAGGAATGCCTGAATCGTCCAATACAGTGCGAACGTGTTCACGGCGTAGGTCAGGGAAATGTCTTTTTCCTCGAGATCCAGGAAGTGTTTGCCGCTTACTACCCCCGCATTGTTGATCAGCACATCGAGGTGACCAACCTTGTCGAGGACCTTGGCGGCTGCCGTGGAGACAGGCGCCTTCTTGGAGACATCCACCGACATCGCCAGTGCGCTGGCGCCCAGCGCTTCGACCTCGCTCGCCACTGCTTTCGCTGCGGGAAGGTTCAGATCCCAGAGGACCAGGTGGGTGGCACCTCGCCTCGCGGCACCGAGTGCCATGAGGCGACCAATTCCACTACTGGCGCCGGTAATGAGAACGTGCTTACCTGCGAGTGAATAGGGCTCAGTCATGGTCTCTACTTCCTCAAGGGGAGATATTTCATGAGGCGAAGACCCGTCGTCATTGCACGGGTGAAGGCCTCGGCGCTCATTCCCTTTGGCGCCGCGACGTTCATGCCGCTCTGGGTGGCGATTGTTTGGACATCGGTGTACTTCTGGATTCCTTCGCGGCCGTGGCGACGGCCGACACCGGATTCCTTGAATCCGCCCATCGGGGCATCAGTGGACGCCCAGGATGCGGTGAATCCTTCGTTCACATTCACACTGCCCGCCTGAATCTGGACGGCAACGCTCTCGGCTCGAGTTTTTGAGCCCCAGACACTGGCGTTCAGGCCATAGCGGGTGTCATTAGCCATGGTGATGGCTTCCTCGTCGCTCGAAACCCGATAAATGGCGACCACGGGTCCGAAGGTTTCTCCTCGGCATAGCATCATGTCCTCCGTCACATCAGTGAGGAGTGTGGGTTCGAAAGCGTAGGGGGCGATGTCGGGTCGATGAGAGCCTCCTGCGAGGAGCGTTGCTCCTCGCTCCAGAGCATCGCTCACGTGAGCCTGGACCTTCTCCAGGTGCTCGGCCGAGATGAGGGCTCCCACCTCGTAGGAGAAATCAAACGCGGTGCCGAGTCTGAGCTTCCTGACCTCCTCAATAAGCCGGGGAACAAAGCGGTCATAGATGCCCTCGTGAACGTAGAGACGCTCAATCGACACACACAGTTGTCCCGCGTTCGAGAAGCTCGCGGTGATGGCTCCTTCGAGTGCGCGCTCCAGCGGCGCATCATCCAGAACAATCATCGGGTTCTTCCCGCCCAGCTCGGCAGAGAAACCAATAAGGCGACGAGCTGCCTGTTCGGCCACGATTTTTCCGGTCGCCGTTGATCCGGTGAACATGACGAAGTTGGCGTTGTTGATGATGGCGGTGCCAAGCTCTGGCCCATCGCCAATGACGACCTGGAAGAGACCTTCGGGAAGACCCGCCTGATAGAGCAGGTGAAGGGCTGACAAAGCAGAAAAAGGAGTCTGTGCGTCGGGCTTCAGAACAATCCCGTTACCTGCCATGAGCGCAGGAACCGCGTCGCTCAGCGGAAGGGTGAGGGGATAGTTCCACGGGGTGATCATGCCCACAACACCTTTGGGCTGGAAGTGGACCCTGGTTTGAGTCACGAAAGGCAGAGCACCTTGGCGCTTCTCTGGCCGCAGGTGCGTTTCGGCGCTGTTGGCGTAGTAGCGGGCGGTGAGAGCAATGTCCGCCACCTCATCAAACGCTGACGCACGAGACTTTCCGGTCTCCCACTGGACAACATCGAGCAGGGTTCCCTGGTGCTCCAGCACCAGATCGTGGAAGCGCATCATGACGCGCTTGCGGTGAGCGAGGGACTCAGACTTCCAGGACTCTGCCGCATGACGCGCTTTCTCGAAGGCAGCATCAACATCCAAGGCCTCGGATTTTGGCAGGGCGGCGATGAGGGACCCATCGAGAGGCGAGAAGTGTTCTTGTGTCCCCACTCCGGGGAAAACGAGGCTGGCCCAGGCACTCTGCTGCTCGCTCGAGATCGGCGGGTGCACGGAAGGTGAGGGTGTCGGCGTCGTTGCTGTGGGTGACATAGCTCTATGGTCGCGCATAATCCTGAAAGAGGGGAATAGTCCGGGCACGCTGCGCGTTATCGTGGAGGAACGACTATCCCCACAGGAGAACCTATGTCCACCGTGATTGTTGATGTTGAAGGCATGACCTGTCAGCACTGTGTGAAATCTGTCACCGCTGAGGTGGAAGGAATCCCCGGCGTCACCGAGGTCTCTATCGCTCTCGAGCCAGAGGGCACCTCGCACGTCACCGTGATGGCAGACGCTGAGGTTTCTCCTGAGGCTCTTCAGGCAGCCATCGAAGAAGCCGGATACACGATGGTGGGAGCGCAGTCCTCCTCATGAGCCTGCCCATCCAACTCGATATCGAGGGGATGACCTGCGCGTCCTGCGCGACCCGCATCGAAAAAGCCCTCAACAAGGTGGAGGGTGTGGAGGCGAGCGTCAACTACGCCACCGAACAGGCCACGGTGCTGGGTGACGCCCCCACCGAAGCCTTACTTACCGCGATTGAAAACGCGGGCTATCACGCTCACGTTCACAGTGATGAGCCCTCCACAGGAGTGGACCCGATGGTTGCCCTGCGCAACCGACTCATCATCTCTGCGTCCATGACGCTCCCCGTCATGGTTCTCAGCATGGTCCCACCCTTCCAATTCCTGTATTGGCAGTGGGTGGTCTTCGCGCTTGCGGTTCCCGTGGCGACCTGGGGGGCGTGGCCCTTCCACCGCGCTGCCGCGATTAACGCGCGCCACGGTGTTGCCACCATGGACACCCTTAT
>JANQZT010000048.1:0-1971 GCA_030728325.1 Pontimonas sp. | reverse complement strand
TCCCGACTGATGGCGAGATTGTCGAGGGTGCAGCGGCAATCGACACCTCGATGATGACCGGCGAGTCAGTTCCCGTCGAAGCCACGGTGGGAGACAGTGTGTTGGGCGGGACGATCAACACGTCGGGACTGTTGAAGGTGAGGGCAACCCGTGTGGGGGATGACACCGAGCTTGCCCGCATGGCGAAACTGGTGGAGCGTGCCCAAACGGGCAAATCTGACGCACAGCGTCTCGCTGATCGAATCTCAGCAGTCTTTGTCCCCATCGTGATCGTGGTCGCGATCGTGACCTTTGCCGCCTGGATGATTTTTGCGGGAAGCCTCACGATCGCCTTCCAAGCAGCTGTCGCGACATTGATCATTGCGTGCCCGTGCGCGCTGGGTCTTGCCACCCCCACCGCGTTGCTTGTGGGTACCGGTCGCGGCGCGCAATTGGGACTGTTGATTAGTGGCCCGGAAGTTCTCGAGCACAGTCGCTCGATTGACATGGTGGTGCTGGATAAGACCGGAACCCTGACCACGGGAAACATGAGAGCCCTTGCCGTGCATGCTGAGGTTGGCCACAGCAACGATGAGGTTCTGGGACGTGCGGCAGCAGTCGAAGCAGGGTCAGAGCACCCCCTCGCTCGGGCCATTGTCGACAAAGCACGAGAAGAGAGCATCTCGATACCCCAGGCCACAGGCTTCAGCACAGAAGCTGGCTTTGGTGCCAGCGCAACCATTGGCGGAGAGAGCGTTGCGGTGGGTCGACCTGCGTGGTTGGAATCCCAAGGCTTCGTCCTCTCGTCCGAGCTCCAGAAGCACTTGGACGAGCTTCACCTGACGGGAAACACCGTGGTCGGTGTCGCCTCAGGACGGACCGTCGTTGGCCTTATCCAGATTGCCGACACACTCAAAGAGTCCAGCGCCGAAGCCATTGCCACTCTGCAGTCCCTGGGGCTGACCACCGTGATGGCGACCGGTGATCACGAATCTGTCGCTACCGCTATTGCCCAGAGCGTGGGGATTGATCGTGTCGAAGCCGGACTCACACCAGAGGGCAAGGCTGACTTGATTGTGCGCTTGCAAGCTGAGGGACACCAGGTGGCGATGGTGGGCGATGGGATTAACGACGCGCCCGCCTTAGCAACGGCAAACCTCGGAATTGCGATGGGGACCGGAACGGATGCCGCCATGAGTGCTGGCGATCTGACCATTACGCGGGGTGACCTCATCGGGGTTGCGGATGGAATCCGCCTCGCCCGTAAGACTTTGGGAACTATCCGTGGAAACCTGTTTTGGGCCTTTGCCTATAACGTCGCAGCGATTCCGCTCGCCGTAGCAGCCGTGTTGAACCCGGTGGTTGCCGGATTGGCGATGGCATTCTCGTCGGTCTTTGTGGTGACTAACTCGTTGCGTCTTCGGTCTTTTCGCCCCACCACATAGCGATCTGGCCTTGGACAAATTCATCCAGGGTGAGCTCGTCCGGGTCTAATGCTCTCGAGTCGCGGTATGTCTCCTGAAAGTAAGCATTTCTGCGCACTTCAGCCCAGTCCCGAATTGCATCAAGGGGGTCTCGTGGCATCGCGCTTTGCTTCTTGATGGTGCGAACGACCCCTCGAATTCCCAGAATCAGCAGGGTGAGCCCCAGCACACCACCGAGGGCGATAAGCCATCCGGTGAGAGCGAATGGAGACACCACAATGGAGAAGAGTCCCAGGGCAGAAAGGGAGAACCAGTTTCCGAGTGCGCGGGCTGGCAGAGGAGCGAGGCCGCGAAAGAACGTGTACCAGGCGGTACCGTTTTCTTCCCACCAGGGCCAGGACTCAGGGATCCCGGGAGCGTCGGCATAAGGCTTCCATCCTGGATCAGGCTGAAATCCTTGGTAGAGAGAGATCCACCGGGGGTGGGGCGTTCGCCACCCATCGGGTGGGTTGAATCGCAGGGGTAGAGTCCCGAGGTCCACCTGACTTCTGATCACGCCTCGAGAGTA
>JANQZT010000047.1 GCA_030728325.1 Pontimonas sp. | reverse complement strand
CCGGTGTAAAACAGAATGCGCTCTGTTGTCGTGGTCTTTCCCGCATCGATGTGAGCCATGATGCCAATGTTGCGGACCTTGTTCAGGTCAGTCAGCACGTCAAGTGCCACAGTATTCCTCCGGAGTGTTGGTGGTGGATTAGGCGGGTAAGCCTGTTCCTACCAGCGGTAGTGGGCGAAGGCCTTGTTGGATTCCGCCATCTTGTGGGTGTCTTCACGACGCTTCACCGCGGCACCGAGGCCGTTGGAAGCATCGAGGATTTCGTTCATCAGACGCTCGGTCATCGTCTTTTCACGACGATCCTTGGCGTAGCTGGAGAGCCAACGAAGAGCAAGGGTGTTGGCGCGGTGAGGCTTGACCTCAACGGGCACCTGGTAGGTGGATCCACCCACACGACGTGAGCGCACCTCGAGGGTGGGGCGCACGTTGTCCAGTGCCTTCTTCAGCACCATGACAGGCTCCTGGCCAGACTTCGAGGCGACGCCTTCGAGTGCACCGTAAACGATGCGCTCAGCGAGACCCTTCTTGCCCTTGACGAGGATTTTGTTCACGAGCTGCGAAACAACGGGAGACCCATATACGGGGTCGGCAACAACGGGACGCTTAGGAGCGGGACCTTTACGAGGCATTACTTCTTCTCCATCTTCGCTCCGTAGCGGCTACGAGCCTGCTTACGGTTCTTCACGGCCTGGGTGTCCAGAGCACCACGAACGATCTTGTAGCGAACACCGGGGAGGTCCTTCACACGACCACCACGAACGAGCACCATCGAGTGCTCCTGGAGGTTGTGGCCCTCACCGGGGATGTAGGCGGTAACTTCAGTACCGTTGGAAAGCTTCACCCGAGCGACCTTGCGCAGAGCCGAGTTCGGCTTCTTGGGGGTCGTGGTGTAGACACGCGTGCACACGCCGCGCTGTTGTGGGTTGGCCTTCAGGGCAGGCGCCTTGGTCTTCTGGACCTTGGGCTTGCGACCCTTACGGACCAACTGTTGAATCGTTGGCACAGTTCACTCCTTATATGTGCTGCACGGTGACAGCGAATTGATGGTTGGTACTGGATGGTGATTCGTTCCCCACCACCCAGCGACATCGCACCAAGTGTCGCCTTGCGACGTGACTTGGTATGCCGTGGGGGTTGGCTCTGTGGTGTTGCCACCATGATCGCCCGTGGACCCTTGTGGAGTTGATGACCCGTGTCCCTTGACCCTTCTCAGGGCACTCGTGACGGGCGTGCCATCGCACACACAAACTCCTAGCGTAATGGCCAATTCACCCCCGGTCAAATGATTTTCAGACTTTCTGCCCCCACTACGACACAGCATGTGGCAACCATCATCCAGGGACCCAGTGGTACCGGATCTGACGCCCTCCCTCCGCTCCAGATCAGCTGAGGAATTACGGAGAGACCACCCACCACAAAGGATCCGGCCGCCCCCATCACCGCTAGCGCCGGATCCAGATAACCCAACATCCACCCCAGACTGAACTGAAACTTCACATCACCCATTCCCAGAGGCTTCCCCGGCATCGTCGCAAGCCCAAGAAACACCACTCCACTGACCACTGAACCCACAAGAGCCCCGTGCACAGAGACAGAGTCTCCCCCGACACCCGACACCACGACGAGGGATACGAACAAGGGAAGGGTGAGGCGATTAGGCAACCGGTGCTCCGCGAGGTCAATGACCGATAAGCGCAGGCCAACCAGACCGGTCAGGACCACCATCCACAGTTCAACCATCGGGAAACCCTAGGGAGTTCTGGATCTACCCGACAGATTTTCTCCACAGAACGGCGAAAGGGGCCGGCTATGCCGACCCCTTTCGTACTCTCGTGTGACCTACTTGTAGCCACCCTCGGTGGTACCAGCGTCATCAGAGGCAAAGGTGTCAAAGTCCACGAAGGACAAATCGTCTGCCTGGCCGAAGCCTTGGTCGTCCGCGAAGAGACGTGCCGGGTAGTGCTCGGCACGAGCTTCTTCGGTGGGCTCCACTGTGACATTGCGGTAGGTCTGAAGACCAGTACCCGCGGGGATGAGCTTTCCGATAATGACGTTCTCTTTGAGACCGACCAACGGGTCACTCTTGCCCTGCATGGCAGCTTCGGTCAGCACACGGGTGGTCTCCTGGAAGGAGGCCGCGGACAACCAGGATTCTGTTGCCAAGGACGCCTTGGTGATACCCATGACTTCCTGACGAGCAGAAGCGGTCTTCTTGCCCTCCGCCAGTGCTGCACGGTTGATCGTGTTGTAGCGGGTACGGTCCACCAGCTCGCCGGGGAGCAGGTTGGTTTCCGCGTGGTCCACCACAGTGACCTTCCGCATCATCTGACGAACGATGACCTCGATGTGCTTGTCGTGGATGGGCACACCCTGTGAGCCATACACGCCCTGGACACCATCCACGAGGTGCTGCTGAACAGCGCGCACACCCTTGACGCGGAGAACATCCTTGGGATCGAGCAGGCCCTCGTGGATTTGCTGACCCAGCTCAACGCTTTGGCCATCCTCCACCAGCAGAGTCATACGCTTCGACACCGTGTGGGTCACAGGCTCGTCACCGTTATCGGGGGTCAGCGTGACCTTGTACTGAGTGTCGGTTTCCTCGATGGAGATGCGTCCGTTGGCCTCACAGATCGGGCTGGAACCCTTGGGGGTACGAGCTTCGAAGAGTTCGGTCACACGGGGCAGACCCTGAGTGATGTCATCAGCCGATGCGGAACCACCGGTGTGGAAGGTGCGCATGGTGAGCTGAGTTCCAGGCTCTCCAATCGACTGAGCAGCAATAATTCCGACTGCTTCACCCAAGTCAACGGCGATACCGGAGGCGAGTGAGCGACCGTAACAGGCAGCACACACACCGACGAGGGACTCACAGGTCAACACGGAGCGCACCATGATCTCGCGCACACCACCGGCAACCAGTTCGTTGATGAGCACGTCACCCACATCGGAACCAGCGGGCGCGATAACGGTGCCCTTCTCGTTCACAGCGTCGGCGGCCAGGTTACGGGCGAACACCTCGTTCTCCACGTTGTCGGCTCGGACCCATTCGCCAGCAGCGTTCTCGGTGACAATTGGGAAGCTGATTCCCTTGGAGGTGCCACAGTCGTCTTCGCGAATGATGACATCCTGCGCGACGTCCACGAGGCGACGAGTCAGGTAACCGGAGTCTGCAGTACGCAGAGCCGTGTCGGCCAGACCCTTTCTCGCACCGTGAGTCGCGATGAAGTACTCCGCAACGGAGAGGCCCTCGCGGTAGCTGGAGATAATCGGGCGGGCGATAACTTCACCACGGGGGTTGGAGACCAAACCACGCATACCGGCGATGTTTCCGACCTGCAACCAGTTACCACGAGCACCAGAGGTGACCATGCGGTTGATGGTGTTGTCTTCGGGGAAGCTCGCACGCATCTCGTCGTTCACTTCCTTGGTGGCGGCACTCCAGACCTCCACCAATTCGCGACGACGCTCGACGTCAGAGATCAGACCCTTGTCATACTGAGTCTGAATCTTGGCGGCCAACTTCTCGTACTTCTCGATGATCTGCTTCTTGCCCTTGGGCGTGAGAACATCGGAGAGCGCCACGGTGACACCGGAGCGAGTAGCCCAGTAGAAACCTGCGTCCTTGACGCGGTCGAGGGTCTCGGCAACGGCAACCTTCGGGTAGCGCTCAGCGAGGTCGTTGACCAGAGAAGAGATGAGTCCCTTGTCTGCGACTGCTTCCACCCAGGGGTAGTCAGCAGGAAGCAGCTCGTTGAACAGCGCGCGACCCAACGTGGTCTCGTGAATCGCGGTGCTGCCCTGGACAAAGCCCTCGGGTGCATCACCCAAGTGCAAGTTCTCAATACGAATCTTGACCTTGGCGTTGATGTCCAGCGTGTGCTGATCCATCGCCATGATGGCCTCAGACACCGAGCTAAACGCGCGACCCTCACCCTCGACGCCCTCTTTCAAGGTGGTCAAGTGGTGCAGACCAATGATCATGTCCTGGGTAGGAACTGTCACCGGACGGCCATCAGAGGGCTTCAGGATGTTGTTCGAGGCGAGCATCAGGATGCGAGCCTCGGCCTGAGCCTCCACCGACAGCGGAAGGTGAACAGCCATCTGGTCACCATCGAAGTCAGCGTTGAACGCAGCACAGACGAGAGGGTGCAGCTGGATAGCTTTACCTTCCACGAGCTGAGGCTCAAACGCCTGGATACCCAGACGGTGCAGGGTTGGTGCACGGTTCAGAAGAACGGGGCGCTCGCGGATGATCTCTTCGAGAACATCCCACACCTCGGGGCGTGAACGCTCCACCATGCGCTTAGCGTTCTTGATGTTGCTCGAGTGACCGAGGTCCATCAGACGCTTGATGACGAAAGGCTTGAAGAGCTCGAGAGCCATCAGCTTGGGAAGACCACACTGGTGGAGCTTCAGCTGGGGACCCACGACGATCACGGAACGTCCGGAGTAGTCCACGCGCTTACCGAGCAGGTTCTGGCGGAAACGACCCTGCTTACCCTTGAGCATGTCGGAGAGGCTCTTCAGTGCACGGTTACCTGTTCCAGTGACCGGACGACCACGACGGCCGTTGTCGAAGAGTGCATCCACAGCTTCCTGGAGCATGCGCTTCTCGTTGTTCACGATGATCTCGGGAGCACCGAGGTCCAGGAGACGACGAAGACGGTTGTTGCGGTTGATCACACGACGGTAGAGGTCGTTGAGATCAGAGGTCGCAAAACGTCCACCATCAAGCTGCACCATGGGGCGAAGCTCTGGCGGGATAACGGGGACAACCTCGAGCACCATCGATGCGGGAGACGCTCCCGTGGTCAGGAACGCACTGACAACCTTCAGGCGCTTGATCGCACGGATCTTGCGCTGTCCCTTACCGTTCGCGATTTCGTCGCGAAGCTTCTCGGCTTCGCCAGCGAGGTCGAAGTCCTCGAGGCGACGACGGATTGCCTCGGCACCCATGTGGGCTTCGAAGAACATTCCGTAGCGGTCTTGAACATCCTGGAAGACAGCGTCCTCTGCGCGAAGGTCGCCGACCTTGAGGGAGCGGAAGTCATCCCACACGCGCTCGAGGTGAGCAATGTCGTCATCGAAGTTCTTGCGAATGGACGCAAGCTCCTTCTTGCCGGCATCGTCAGCCTTACGCTTCTGGTCAGCCTTGGCGCCGGACTCTTCGAGACCGGCGAGCTCCTGCTCCAGTTCTTTCATGCGGTCGGCGAGAAGCGCGTCGCGCTCCTTCTCGAGCTGCTTGATTTCGAGACGCAGTTCCTTCTCGAGCTCGGGGAGCTCGCGGTGACGCGCATCGACGTCCACGTTGATGATCATGTAAGCCGCGAAGTAGATGACCTTTTCGAGGTCCTTCGGTGCCATGTCCAGGAGGTATCCCAAACGGCTAGGAACACCCTTGAAGTACCAAATGTGGGTGACCGGAGCTGCAAGCTCGATGTGCCCCATGCGCTCACGACGAACGGAGGACTTGGTGACCTCCACGCCACAGCGCTCACAGATGATTCCCTTGAAGCGCACGCGCTTGTACTTGCCACACGCACACTCCCAGTCACGACTGGGGCCGAAGATCTGCTCTCCGAAGAGACCATCCTTCTCGGGCTTCAGGGTGCGGTAGTTGATAGTTTCGGGCTTCTTCACCTCACCGTAGGACCAGCCACGGATGTTCTCTGAGGTGGCAAGGCCAATACGCAGGGCTTCAAATGTTGTTGCTTCCAGCACGATTAATCTCTCTCGTAGTTATCTAGACGACTGAATTCTTAGATCTCGTCCACGGACGAAGACTCGAAGCGGGTCGAGATGTTGATACCGAGTTCTTCCGCTGCGCGGTAGAGCTCGTCATCAGAATCCTTGAGCGAGACAGCTTGGCCGTCTGCCGAGAGGACCTCGACGTTGAGACACAGAGACTGCATCTCTTTCATCAGAACCTTGAAGCTCTCCGGAATGCCGGGCTCCTGGATGTTCTCACCCTTGACGATGGCCTCATAGACCTTCACACGACCGAGAATGTCATCCGACTTGATGGTCAGGAGCTCCTGGAGTGCATAGGAAGCACCGTAGGCCTCGAGTGCCCACACCTCCATCTCACCAAAGCGCTGTCCACCGAACTGAGCCTTACCACCGAGCGGCTGCTGGGTGATCATGGAGTACGGTCCCGTCGAGCGAGCGTGAATCTTGTCGTCGATGAGGTGGTGGAGCTTCAGAATGTACATGTATCCCACGGAGATGGGCATCGGGTAGGGCTCACCGGAGCGACCGTCGAAGAGACGGGCCTTACCGGTGGAGTCCACGAGACGCTTGCCATCTCGGGTCACCAGGGTGTGATCCAGCAAACCGGCGATTTCTTCCTCGCTGGCGCCATCGAACACGGGGGTAGCGACCTTGGTCCCGGGAGCTGCTTCCTTCGCCATCGCGGCGAGGCGCTTTGCCCAGGCGGGATCACCAGGGATCTTCCAGCCCTGCTTGGCAGCCCACCCGAGGTGGATTTCCAAGACCTGACCGAAGTTCATACGTCCGGGAACACCAAGCGGGTTCAAAATGATGTCGACAGGTGTTCCATCTTCCAGGAAGGGCATGTCTTCCACGGGGAGAATCTTGGCGATAACACCCTTGTTTCCGTGACGACCAGCGAGCTTGTCACCCTCAGAGATCTTGCGCTTCTGAGCGATGTAGACAACCACGCGCTGGTTGACACCGGAGCCGAGTTCATCGTCACCATCGACAGCGTCAAATACCTTGACGCCGATGATGGTTCCCTGCTCGCCGTGCGGGACCTTCAGAGAGGTGTCGCGAACCTCGCGAGACTTCTCGTTGAAGATCGCACGGAGTAGACGCTCTTCAGCGCTGAGCTCCGTCTCACCCTTCGGGGTAACTTTTCCGACCAGGATGTCACCGGGGCGAACCTCGGCACCGATGCGGATGATGCCGCGCTCGTCCAAGTTGGCCAGCAACTCAGGACCGACATTGGGGAGATCGCGAGTGATCTCTTCCTTACCGAGCTTGGTGTCGCGGGCGTCGACCTCGTACTCCTCGATGTGAATCGAAGAGAGGGTGTCGTCCTTGACCAAGTTCTGGGACAGGATGATCGCGTCCTCGAAGTTGTAACCCTCCCATGACATGAAAGCCACGAGAAGGTTCTTACCCAGAGCCAACTCGCCATCCTCGGTAGCAGGACCATCCGCGATAACGGATCCCTCTGCCACCTTGTCGCCCACGCTGACGCGGACCTGGTGGTTGTAGTTGGTGCCCTGGTTCGAGCGGTCAAACTTCCGCAGGTGGTAGGTCTTCGAGCCACCCTTGTCCTGCTTGACGACGGCGAAGTCAGCACAGACCTCGCTCACCACACCGGCGCCCTCGGCGACAAGAACGTCACCGGCGTCGACAGCAGCGAAGGACTCCATACCGGTTCCCACAATCGGGGACTCGGAACGGATCAGCGGCACTGCTTGACGCTGCATGTTCGCACCCATGAGAGCGCGGTTTGCATCGTCGTGCTCGAGGAACGGAATAAGCGACGTCGCGACGGACACCATCTGACGGGGGGACACATCGACGTAGTCGACGAGCTCGGGGGAGACCAGCTCCACCTCTCCACCCTTCTTACGGACAAGAACCTTGTCCTCAGCGAAAGTGCCATCGGAGTTCAGCGGTGTACCAGCCTGAGCAACGACGAACTCGTCCTCGTCACTAGCAGTCAAGTAATCAATGTTCTTCGACACCTTGCCCTTGACCACGCGGCGGTAAGGGGTCTCGATGAAGCCAAAGGCATTGATGCGCGCAAACGATGCGAGCGAACCGATGAGACCAATGTTCGGTCCTTCAGGTGTCTCGATCGGGCACATACGGCCATAGTGCGAGGGGTGAACGTCACGAACCTCAACACCAGCGCGCTCACGGCTCAGACCACCCGGTCCGAGTGCAGATAGACGACGCTTGTGGGTCAGACCCGAGAGCGGGTTGTTCTGGTCCATGAACTGCGAGAGCTGGCTGGTACCAAAGAACTCTTTGATAGCGGCGACAACTGGACGAACGTTGATCAGGGTCTGAGGAGTAATGGCCTCAATGTCCTGAGTCGTCATGCGCTCGCGAACCACGCGCTCCATCCGGGAGAGTCCGGTGCGGACCTGGTTCTGGATGAGCTCACCCACGGCACGAATACGACGGTTACCGAAGTGGTCAATGTCATCAACGTCCAAGCGGATGTCGACCTTCTTGCCCGAGCGTGAACCCTCGATGTGGGTGCGGCCATCGTGCAGCGCCACCAAGTACTTGATGGTGGCAACGATGTCGTCGATGGTGAGCACCGTGGTGTTCAAAGGAAGCTCAATACCGAGCTTGCGGTTGATCTTGTAACGACCCACCTTTGCCAGGTCGTAGCGCTTGGAGTTGAAGTAGAAGTTGTCCAACAGCAAGCGCGCAGCTTCGGCGGCAACCTGCTCGCCTGGACGCAACTTGCGGTAGATGTCCTTGAGGGCTTCTTCCTTGGTGAGGATGGTGTCCTTTTCCAGGGCTTCCTCAATGGAGGAGAAACCAGCGAAGTGCTTCGCGATTTCTTCAGTGGTAAGACCGAGGGCCTTCAGGAAGACGGTGACGGACTGCTTGCGCTTGCGGTCGATACGGACACCGACCTGGTCGCGCTTGTCGACCTCGAACTCGAGCCATGCTCCGCGGCTAGGGATAACGCGAACGGAGTGAATCTCTTTGTCGCTGAGCTTGTCCAGCGAGGTTTCGAAGTAGACACCGGGGCTTCGCACCAACTGGGAGACAACAACGCGCTCGGTTCCGTTGATGATGAAGGTTCCCTTTTCGGTCATCAGGGGGAAGTCACCCATGAAGACGGTCTGGGTCTTGATCTCACCGGTCTGGTGGTTCATGAACTCGGCTTCGACGTAGAGCGGAGCGGCGTAAGTCTTGCCGCGCTCCTTGCACTCGTCGATGGAGTACTTCTCGTCCTCGAGGTAAGGGTTCTGGAACGACAGTTGCATCGTCTCGGAGGAGTCCTCGATGGGGGAGATCTCTTCGAAGATTTCCTGAAGTCCGCTGCGCTCGGAAACTACGGGCAGCCCCTGGGCTTTCGCCTCAGCTACTCGTTTCTTCCATACAGGAGAACCGACGAGCCACTCGAAGCTCTCGGTCTGCAACGCGAGCAGATCCGGGACCTCAAGGGTGTCATTGATTTTGGCGAACGAGAGCCGCTGGGCGACTCGACCGTTCTTGGCAGAAGAAGTGGATGCAGAACGTGCAACAGCCAAGAGTAATTAACCTCCAGGGCTCACAGATGGAGCCTCATCGTGGGTGACCAAACCGAACCAGAAGCAACCGCTGGAACTCAGCACAAAGAGTTCACCCCGCCGCTATACTCGGGGCTCTCGTGTCGACCGCAATATGACGGCACAAGAAGTCAGGGAAGCAAACCTTTAGTGTATACGGGTTTATAACGATTTGTCTACTCCCTGATTTCCCGACTCTCTGGGGATAACTTCTGCGCTAGTTTCACGGCCCCGCTAGCCTGTCGACGTGGCGGATGAAACGTGGGTGGAGCAGGAAGCAGTGCGTCTTTTTGGTGCCAACCAGATCGCCGGGACCTGGTCGTTTCGTTTTGACCGCGCCACCACCAGGCTTGGCCAGTGCGACCACCGCACGCAGAGCATTTCGGTGTCGCGCTACCTCACCGAGAAAGCAACAGCAGACGAGGTCACCCAGGTTCTGCTCCATGAGATTGCTCACGCGCTCGCCGGGCCCCGGGCTGCCCACGGTCCGAAGTGGAGGGCGATTGCTCGAGAAATCGGGTACGAGGGTGGTCGAACTCACACCGTCGAGCCCGCGCATGACCGAGCGAAATGGGTGGGCGAGTGCCCCAGCGGTCACGAGATTGTGCGCTTCCGCCGACCCGGCAAACCAGTGTCGTGCGCGAAATGCGACCGCCGTTTCAACACCAGCTATTTGATTAGCTGGCGGGCCAAGACTTAGTCCTCGACCGTGATCTCTTTCCAGAACGCTACGTAACCGGCGAAATCACTTCCCACGCGCTCCACTGCTCCGGGGCGAAGATCATCGTAGGAAAAGGCCCGGTCCTGGTAGGACTGGCCATCGACGGTGATCGTGTAATAGTGGCAGGCACCCTTCCACGGGCAGGTATAGGGGGTGGAACTGTCGGTCAAGAATTCGCGGTTCACCGATGCAGGAAGGAAATACCAGTTCCCCTCGATCTTCACCAGATCAGATTCGGGCGCTTCGGCAATCACAGTTCCGTTTAGGTGTGCTCTCATAGTGTGCAGAGTAGTCCGCCATTCTGAACACCCGATGTAGACAAGGTCTCCATGAAGTTTTCTCTCCAGGTGTCCCTCCCCTGCACCATCGCCCAAGCCTTTGATGCTCTCCACAACCCGGATGTCTTCCGCGCCGTCTCGCGGCCCTTCCTCGGGTTTAAGGCTCTTCGGCCCACCGAGTTTCCCGCTCGCTACGAGTCGGGACAGTCCTACGTCGTTGCCGTGAAAGCATTCGGCCTTATTCCCCTGGGGACGCAGGAAATTAATCCGAAGACCAGCGCTTCGGGAATGGCGCGCGTTTTTCAGGACCACGGGCGTGGTCTGAGTGGCGCTCTCGCTCAGGTGACCAGGTTCCAGCACACGATGACGCTTCGCCCCTCCGGTGTGGGTCCGACGGTCCTCGAAGACGAGCTCGATTTTGATGCCGGCCTCCTCACCCCGTTCATGGGACTGGGCTTTCGCCTCTTCTGGTGGTGGCGCCACCGAATGATGAAGCGCCTCGCGCCTGAATGGCAAAGCGAGAGCACCCGCATGTGGGAATCCCGATATAGCTCCACCATGTGGAGTGGCAGAGTCAACCCCAGCCTGACCAGCACGGTCACAGCGATTCCGCCTGGTCGTGCTCTGGAGGTTGGCTGCGGCGAAGGAGCCGATGCTCTCTGGTTGGCCGAACAGGGATTCGACGTAACCGCCATCGATTCTTCACCCACCGCTCTCGCGCGGGGCGAAGCGGAGCGAGTTGCGCGGGTGTCACACGATGGGCGTTCTCGCGTGATTCGCTGGGTCGCCTCCGACGTTGTTGGAGACGATCTCCCCACACCACCCGAACAGTACGACCTGGTGACTGCTCACTTCCTCCACATTCCTGCGGAGGAGCGGAAGATTCTTTGGACAAGACTCGTGGAAGCCGTCGCCCCGGGTGGCTCGCTGGTGATTGTTGGCCACTCTCTCGAAGACTTGGACGCAGGACTTCGCCGACCACCCGCTTCACTCATGTTTGACAAGAAGGAGCTGATGGCAGCGATGCCTCGGTCGTGGAGCACGCGGAAGGTCACTTTGGTGGAGCGTGAGCAGAAGGCCCCCGATGGCGCAAGTGTTATCGCCCGGGACATCGTCGCGTGGGGTGTTCGCTAGGGCAAAGCTCCCACACTGGCCAGCGCGGCCTTCACCAGGGAACCACGACCGCCCTCCATCTCCACGAGGACCTCGTGCGAGGTTGCTTGCTCGGGGCTCATCCAGGTGAGCTCGAGTGCATCTTGGCGCGGATCGCACGTTCCGGTGACGGGAACGACATAAACCAGAGAGACCGCGTGCTGTCGGGAGTCTTGGTACTTGGCCCCCGGGAATGGGAAATATTCCGCGATGTGGGCCGGCTGGGGTGTGGGAGGAATCTGGGGGAACGCCATCGGTCCGAGGTCTTTCTCCAAATGCCGGAACAGTGCGTCACGAACTGTTTCTCCAAACATGACACGACCCGCCACGAGCGCCCTGGCGATTGCGCCCTCTGAGGAAACACGAAGAAGCAGTCCTACCTCGCTGACGTTTCCGGCACCATCTAATCGAACCGGGACGGCCTCCACGTAGAGAAGCGGCAAGCGGTGACGAATATCGGCAAGCTCTTCTTCGGAAAGCCAGCCTGGATTGGGATCGGGAGTTCTGGTGGAGGACATAGGACTTTTTTACTCCGAATCTTTCTCACGGGGAAGGGCCCCAGCCTGAAGAAGTGACCCGCGAAAAATCTCTTCGTTCACTCGCCAGTACCCGTGCTCGACGCCTTCAATCAGAATGACGGGAACCTTGTCGGTGTAAAACTCGAGCCACTCGGAACTCTCCTCCACGAGTCGCTTCTCGAGCGAGACGTTGTGAAAATCTGTGAGAACCGACTCGATCAGGTCTGTCGCATCATCACAGAGGTGGCATGATTCCCTGCCTATGACGGTGACCTGAACACTTCCCATGGCAAAAGCCTATGCTGAGACACCATGACTCCCCCCAGGAACTCCTCCGCTGGATCCGCACGGGTCTTGGTGTTCGTCGATGTGGACAACACTTTGGTCAAAGGGGCGTCCATTTACATGTTCGCTATCGAGGCCTGGAAATCTGGCTTCATCAAATGGCACCACGTGATTCCTGCTCTGTTTCAGCAGCGCTACTTCATCCGAAAAGGTGAGACGACGAAGCGGGTGAAGTCGACCAGGGAACGCGCGCAAGCTCTCGTGGCGGGTCACCAGGTAAGAGATTTCGAGAAAGTGGCCGAGAGCGCCTGGCGACGATCCATCGCCCCCAAAGTGTTCCCGGAAATGATCGAGCGCATCAATCACCACAAGTCACAAGGACACGAGATTTGGTTGCTGACGGCAAGCCCCCAAAGTCTCGCCTCTGTCATGGCGCGAGACCTGACCCTCACGGGGGCCATCGGAACAACCCTGGAAGAAAAGGACGGAGCCTTCACGGGAGAGATCGACGGGGAGTTGCTGCACGGGCCGCTCAAAGCAAAGGCTGCGGTGCAGCACGCTCTCGAGTCCGACGTGAATCTCGCGCACTGCTACGCCTATTCAGACTCGGCTGCCGACATTCCTCTGTTAGAGAGTGTGGGCCACCCGGTTGCGGTCAACCCCGACCACACGCTCTTGGCTCACGCCACAGAACTGTCGTGGCCAATCCTGTGGCCCGAGTCCACAAACCGGCACCAAACCCAACGCTCAAAAAAGGCAGAGAAAAACGCTGGTCACTAGCAGGTGACCAGCGTTTCCCATCAAAACTCGCTACTTCTTATTGCGACGCTGGTGGCGAGTCTTACGAAGCAACTTGCGGTGCTTCTTCTTCGCCATACGCTTGCGGCGCTTCTTGATAACAGAACCCATGAAGTTTCCTTTAGACCTGGTGTCGTTGGTGGTTATCTGCGAGCAGACAACTTAGGGAGTCTAGCGCAGAGCCGAATGCTCAGCCGACTTCGCCCATTTCGCGGAGCTCACCAGCTGAGTACACGATGCTCGACACCGCAGATTCGGGGATGCGGAAGGAGCGCCCGAACCGCACTGCGGGGAGCTCCCCCGAATGGACCAGTCGATACACCGTCATGGTGGATACGCGCATCATCTGTGCAACCTCACCGACGGTGAGGAATCGCATCTGAGACAGGGACTGGGACATGAGAGCTTTCTGTGGTGTGTTACCCGCACAACCCTAGAGCGAGCGCTGCTAGCTGTAAAGGGTTAGAGGCGAACCTTTGCCACCACGTCATCAATCCAGGTCATCAGGTCTTTCGCTAGTGAGCCCACGGCAACACCAGGTGCGCGCAAGTCAACGAAGGGTTCGTGGGGCGCCGTAGATAGTGAGGGCGATCCACCCACCCACGAGCGCACCTCTACGAGAGAGCTCTCATCGAAGCGGTAATAGCGGTGCTGACCTTCCTCCCGCGCAACCACAACGCCAGCATCACGCAACACCTTGAGGTGCTTAGACACGGTGGGTTGGGTAATTCCTAGAGCCTCCACGAGCTGACCGACACTCTTCTCCGAGCCTGACCGCAACAGATCGACGATGTCACGGCGGGTGGGATCAGCAAGCACATCAAACACATCACTCATAAAGGGGTAGCGTACTCGCACCCTGGTGGGAGTACCATGGCTGGCGGTTGTCTGAAGTTCAAATCAGAAAGAAGGCCACGTGACGTGTCGTCATGGCTAGGGACGTTGAAGCGCCGCTCCACTAGGCGCCGTCGACGCCCCCTCTCACCGGTTCCGGGTCTCGCCCCCTACTCCGCCCCCTCGGGTATGCGGGGTCTATTGTTCCGCGCCCAGGCAGTGTTGGGCGGCGGTGCCGCCACCGCCACAATCTTCATTTTCCTCTTCCTGATCACCATCACCACGGTGTTGCTGATGTTGCCGATGGCGTCGGCTTCTGGAGAAATCACTCCTCTCGCGGACGCGCTCTTCACCGCGGTCTCAGCCATTTGTGTGACGGGTCTCACCGTGGTGAACATGGCCACCCACTGGTCGCCTTTCGGACACCTCGTGGTGTTCTTGGGTCTCCAAATCGGGGGCATAGGCGTGATGACCTTGGCCACAATTCTTGCCGTGATCGCCTCGAAGCGATTGGGGCTTTCGGTACGGAAAATGATGGCCGGTGATGTTGACCCCTCCCGCCTTCATGACCGAGAGGGTCAGGACTCCCACGGAATGCGCCTTTCCGAAGTCAAGGGCTTGCTCAAAACCGTCTTCATTAGCGTGCTCGTCATCGAACTGGCGCTCGCGGCCGTCATCGTCCCCCGCCTTATTGTCTGGGGCCTCGACCCGCTGACGGCACTATGGCAGGGCGGTTACCTTGCAGCCTCTGCTTTCACCAACACTGGGTTTGTTCCCCTGGTGGATGGATTGTCCCCCTTCGCCACCGACCCCATCATGGTGTTCACCATCGGGATCGGAGTATTCCTGGGGAGCATCGGTTTCCCGGTCATTTATGCGATCGCACGAGCCTTCAAGACAGCCCGCTTGCGCAGACTACGGAAAACCCTCGATCATGCTCGCCTGGGCATCCACGCGAAACTGACCTTGACGACCACCACCATTTTGTTGGTCGTGGGTTCGCTCGCTATTGGAGCGCTCGAGTGGGACAACGAGAGAACTCTCGGGTCACAATCCGGCGCCTATCGACCTATGACCGCACTCTTCGTCTCCATGATGTCGCGCTCTGGCGGGTTCAGCACCTTGGACACCTCGGAGATGAGCGGCGCGACACTCCTGGTGCTCGACATGCTGATGTTTGTGGGCGGAGGCTCAGCCTCCACCGCAGGGGGAATCAAGGTCACTACCCTGGCAATCCTGTTCCTCGCCGCTTTCGCTGAGGCCAGAGGAAACCAGGACATCGTCGCCTACGAGCGACGTATTCCCTCGGACACTGTTCGCCTCGCGGTGAGCGTGGTGCTGTGGGGGGCAAGCATCGTGGCAATCTCGACCATCACGATTCTCCGCATCACCGACGCACCTCTGGAGAGAGTACTTTTTGACGTCATTTCCGCGTTTGCGACCTGTGGTCTGAGCGCAGGTCTCACCAGCAATGACCTCCCTGACTCTGCGAAGTATGTCCTCTCGGCCACCATGCTGTTGGGACGTGTTGGTACAGTGACACTCGCTACCGCTCTCAGTGGCACCCACCGCCAGACGGTGTACCGCCGGGCAAAAGAAAGGCCGATCGTTGGTTGAGAAAATTCCCCATGATGCCCCTGTCCTGGTTATCGGTCTAGGACGATTCGGTGCCGCCACTGCGGGTGAGCTCGACAAGCTCGGACGAGATGTCCTCGCGGTTGATGAAGACCCGGCATTAGTTCAGAAGTGGTCCGACCGCGTGAAGCACACCGCCGTGTTGGACGCCAGGAACATGAACGCCCTGGAGCAAATCGGTGCGAGGGACTTCCCTATCGCCGTTGTCGCGACCGGATCCTCCATTGAGGCAAGCGTTCTCATCACCACCAACTTGGTCGACATGAAGATCCCCCAAATCTGGGCAAAAGCCATCAGTGAATCTCACGGAAAAATCCTGACTCGCATTGGTGCTCACCGAGTCATCTATCCCGAGCGTGAAGCCGGGGAGCGCGTAGCGCACCTGGTGTCGGGCCGCATGATTGACTTCATTCGATTCGACGACAACTTCGCCCTGGTGAAGATGTACCCACCGAAGCCGATTCGTGGACTGTCACTCACCGACTCTCAAGTCCGCTCGAAGTACAACATCACGGTGGTCGGCGTGAAGTCGCCGGGTAAGCCCTTCACCTACGCCACGGAGAAGACCGTGGTGACCAACCACGACCTGATTATCGTCTCGGGAACCAACGAAGACATCGAAACCTTCGCAGCCCTCGACAAGTAACTAGCCCTTGGCCATCTCCTCGGCACGCGCAATAGCGGCGGCGCTCGCCTCTCGGATGATGGCACTGAGGTCCGCCGCCCGGTAAACCTCCAGGGCGGCTTGGGTCGTCCCACCCGGGCTGGTCACTGCCTCCCTGAGTTCTTGTGGGGTTTTCCCCGAGTGCTCCAAGAGCTCCATGGCTCCCGCGAACGTTCCCTGCACCATCGTGGTCGCCTGCTCCGGTGTGAAACCGTGCTCGTGTGCGACCTCCATGAACCGCTCGATGAAGAAATATACGAAGGCCGGACCCGAACCCGAGAACGTGCTCAACGCATTCAAAGAACTCTCGTCGACCTGAAGAACACTTCCCACTGTCTCAAAGACCCGGGTCACTGCCTGGAGTTGATCCTCGGTAACCCGCGAACCAGCGCTCAACCCCGTCACCCCTTTCCCCACCTGAGACGGGGTGTTGGGCATAGTGCGAATGAGCGCGCCAGCCCACAGCTGCTCCATGTGTTCCACGGTGATTCCCGCAGCAATACTGACCATCACGGCGGACTCTGGCGCGTGAGGAGCCACCTCGCGAAGGAGCCCAAGAAGATAGTGAGGCTTGACTCCGAGGATGATGATGTCTGCCTCATCAAGTGCCCACTGATTTGCGCCAGCGTCGTCCTCGAGGCTCCTGACCTCCACTCCCCTCTCGGCAAGCGCTCGGGCAGACGCAGCTGTGGCACACGTCACTCGAATGCTCTCGAAAGCGTCCTGGGTTTGTATCAGTCCACCAAGAATCGCACCGCCCATATGTCCGGTGCCAAGAATTGCAATACGAGGAAGTGAGAGGGTCACGGTGCCAGTGTAGATTGGACAGACGTTGTTGGCACCGTTGCTAGGAATGGAAGAACACTATGGGTGACAAGAAGAAGTCCAAGGGCTCGCTTCCTCCCCGAGAACCCATCCTCGCCGCCCTCTTGGATGGACCCGATGCTGACGCAGTCCTGAGACTCTCCGTCACCGCCGAGCCCGATGGCCACTGGGTCATCGCTGCGACAATCCAGCTCGCCGACTCCTTGCCCAACTATGTCCTCGCGCACGCTCTCAACGATGCGAAACGACGGGTTCGGGAGGTACTGGGAGAGACGGCCGAAATTTACGTGGAACCCGAGTTAGTGCGTGACACCTCAGAAACGGAACCACCCACCGATGTCATCGTGATCAAAGCGTCTGACTAACCGAAGGAGAACCATGGAACTCGTCCGCGATATCACCCTGATCTTGCACTTCATCGGGCTCGCCATGATTATTGGGCCCTTCCTCGTTCAGATGCGTGCTCACTCGGGCTACTACTTCGGATGGGTGATGACCGGATCTCTCGTTCAACTCGTGACCGGCTTGCTTTTGACCGGTCTCGCCGAAATGGGCCTCGCGGATGACCCGGACATGGCTGTCAATCACACCAAAATCGCGGTCAAGTCCGTTATCGCGACCGTGATTGTGATTGCCGCCATTAGTGCCTACCGGAAGCAAAAGAAGCTTGCCGGCGGGGACAACGAGCGCAAGTTGCTCCCCTACCTCCACACCGCGGGGGCCTTAGCGATCGTCAACGTGATTCTCGCCGTGGTCTGGACCGGAGTCGTGCGCTAACTACTTCTGGGAGAAGAAGTCCGTGAGGAGTGCTCCGCACTCGCCCGCAAGAACACCACCCACAACTTCATCGACACGATGAGGCATAGTTCGATCACGTACTAAATCATGCTTGCTGCCGGCCGCTCCGGCTTTGTCATCCCAGGCGCCAAAGACCAGGCGGGAGATGCGGGCTTGGGTGATCGCTCCTGCGCACATCACGCACGGTTCAAGGGTGACCACCAGGGTGTGATCGCTGAGGTTGGTGTTCTCCAGGGCGTGACCAGCTAGTCGCAACGCCACAATCTCGGCGTGAGCTGTGGGGTCGTGATCTCGCTCCTTCGTGTTCGTCGCGCTCGCGATCACCAGGCCGGAGGGGTCAACAACCAGTGCCGCTACCGGCACATCACCGGTGGCAAGAGCCTCAGAGGCTAGCTCAAGTGCCATCCTCATCAGGGACATGTCATCCATCACGAGCCCACCTTATCCAGAGCGCTGGCCTCGGGTAGTGTGAGCACCATGCAGGTGCACGTAGCGGATCACCCCCTCATCTCCCACAAGCTCTCGGTTTTGCGAGATGAGACAACACCCTCTCCGGTATTCCGTGCACTCACGTCAGAGCTCGTCACCCTCCTCGCCTATGAGGCGACCCGTCACATTCGGGTGGAAGATCACCAGATCACGACTCCGGTGACCACCACCACGGGCAAGAAGCTGGCGAAGCCACGACCCGTTGTCGTACCCATCCTCCGAGCTGGGCTCGGGATGCTGGAGGGCATGACCCAACTGTTGCCGAGCGCCGAGGTGGGCTTCTTGGGCATGGTGCGCGACGAGAAGACGCTGCAACCGAGCGTCTATGCAGAGCGTCTCCCTGAGGACCTCTCTGATCGGCAAGTCTTCATTCTCGATCCCATGTTGGCCACCGGTGGTTCGCTGCTGCAGGCCATCAACTACGTCTTTGACAAAGGCGCCACCGAAGTAACGGCGGTGTGTCTCCTCGGCGCGCCAGAAGGACTTGCGGCCCTGGAAGAAGCCACCAAGGGGCGCAACGTGACAATCGTGTTGGGGGCTCTCGATGAGAAACTCAACGAGCACGGCTTCATTGTTCCGGGCCTCGGTGATGCCGGTGACCGACTCTACGGAACTGTCGGATAACGTCATACAACTTGACGCTCCACCCAGCATGGCCCGATAATCAAGCCATGCAGAGCTCTCGTGTCACCCTGGTGCCTGCGGGTATCCGTGGCCTCTGTTGCTGTCGAATGTGTGGCTAATCCCCCGTTCACCGTCCTTGGGCCCTCTGCCCCTCACGAATCGACAGATTATGACAACCTCTCCTCGCGAACCACGAGGGTTCGCCCTCTATGTGGGTATCACTGAGGCTGATGCCCAAGCGGCGGGCATCAGCCTGCAGCAACTCGTCACCGACCTCAAGAAGACCGTGACGGATCATGTCCCGGGGACGGAAACCCACGCTGCTATCGCTCTAGCGCCCCTCGGTGCCGGCGGTAAGCACCTCGACATTGTCCGCATGGCTCTGCACGACCCCATCGCCCTCGGGAAGCTTGCGAGGGACTCTAAACCACAGGATTCCGAGGTTGTCATCGACATTTCCCGGAAGCGGGTTCTAATTGATGATGAGCAAGCGCCGCTCACCTACAAGGAGTTCGCACTCTTGCAATTCCTTGTCTTGCGCGAAGGGCAAACGGTAAACCGCGAGGTGATCATTGAAGCACTGTGGGCGGAGGGGGACGAGGATGCTCCAGTCGCTCGCACCATCGATGTCCACGTTCGCAGGTTGCGATCAAAGCTCGGTCGCTACGAGGACATCGTCCGCACCGTCCGAGGGGTTGGGTATCGCTTTGATCGTCACGCTGATGTCACCATCAACTACGGTGTTGCCCAGTCTCCCGACATGATTTAGGGCGTTTTTCCGCAGAAAAACAGCCCACTAGACACCGTTACCATTCTGTTATATATTCGTCACATCGTCAGTTGTTTGCTGTGACAGCTCTCGTAAATGTGATTGCAAGACACTCTTGGTGCAAGGGAATAGGGCCGGTCGCTCGCCTCAGCGGCCGGCCCTTATCACGTCCCGAACCCCGCTCCCAGGACGGGGCTCTACGCTCTCTGGTATGACTTCTGGGCCTGCCATCGTGTGGTTGCGAAACGATCTCCGACTCCACGACAACCCCGCTCTTGATGCAGCGGTAGCCACGGGTGAACCAGTTCTCATCGTGTATGTCCGGGATGAGGTGACCCCCGGTTCGCGTCCGCTCGGGCGAGCATCACAGTGGTGGCTTCACCATTCGCTGACCACTCTGCGCACCTCCATCGAGGCTCTCGGGGGCTCGCTGGTCCTCCGCACGGGATCGGGTCCCGATGTCATTCGAGAACTGGTGGCTGCGACCGCTGCGTCGGCAGTGTTCTGGAATCGACGCTATGGAATCGCGCGCGAAGCCGACGCTCTCCTGAAGGAGTCGCTCCGAGGAGAAGGTCTCACCTGTGAGAGTTTTGCCGGAAACCTCCTCTTTGAGCCTTGGACTGTTCGTACCGGAGAGGGAAACCCCTTCAAGGTCTTCACCCCTTTCTGGCGAGCAGCCCTCGCCGGTGAGCCACCACGCACCCCGCTCGCGGCTCCCACAGCACTGCGCGCGCCGGAGGGTGTGCCGAGCGAGAACCCCGAAGACTGGGATTTACTCCCCACCAGTCCCGATTGGTCGAGCGGCCTTCAGGACATGTGGACCCCCGGTGAAGCCGGCGCCCACCAACGGCTCGAGGATTTTGTCGAGAACACGCTGAAGCTCTATCACCGACGGGATGAGCCGGGCCCGGTCACGACATCGCGCCTCAGCCCCCACCTCAGTTTTGGGGAAATCAGCCCCCATCAGATTTGGGCGGAACTCGATCGCTCTCTTCCCGCCGAGGCAGAAAAGAACAAGGCCAAGTTCCTCTCCGAAGTGGGATGGCGGGAGTTTTCCTACAACATCCTGTTTCACTTCCCGGAGCTTGATACGAAGAACTTTCGTGCCGAGTTTGATCACTTCCCCTGGGGAGACGTTGATCCAGCGTTGCTGAAGGCTTGGCACAGAGGCACAACGGGAGTTCCCCTGGTGGATGCTGGAATGCGGGAGCTGTGGCACACCGGTTATATGCATAACCGTGTGCGCATGGTGGTCGCCTCGTTCCTGATCAAGAACATGCTGGTCGATTGGCGAGTGGGTGAAGCCTGGTTCTGGGACACCCTCGTCGATGCCGACGAGGCCAATAATCCCGCAAGCTGGCAGTGGGTGGCCGGTAGCGGTGCAGATGCTGCCCCCTACTTCCGAGTGTTCAACCCGATGTTGCAAGCTGAGAAATTTGATCCCCAGCAGGACTACATCCGACGGTGGATTCCCGAGTACGGAACCCCTGACTACCCCAGTGAACCAATCATCGACCTCAAAGCCAGTAGAGATCGAGCACTCAGAGCGTTCGACGAGCTCAAGGCCTTGCGCCAGCCTTCGTAATGCACAGAGAGGCCACCGCGATTCCTCTGTGAATGGCGTTCTCCAGAGAGTCGCCCTGAACCAAGCCCGCCAAGAGCCCCGCATTGAAGGAGTCTCCAGCGCCTGTCGGGTCCACGCTCTTCACCGACTCTGCGAGGGGGATGTGAGACACCGAACCCCCATCAGAACGCCAGACACCCTGTGCTCCTTGCGTAACGACCACCGTAGGAAAGCGCTGCCCCAGAAATTCCACAGATTCAGCAAGGGATTCACGCCCCGAGAGAGTGCGCGCCTCGTCCTCATTACATCGCACGAGAGATACCTCCCGAGTGGCCTCGAGAAACCGCTCCACCCCAAAGTCAACGAGAAACCCACTGGATGAGGCGTCCACCATAACCTTGGCGCCCCGAGAACGAGCGAGAGCGATGAACTCCGGAATCGACTCAGGACTGGAGTGATGGAACATGCTGTATCCGGTCAGATGCACCCACGATGAGTCATCGAGCAGTGCGGGGTCAATGCCCCCGAAGTCCAGCTGGGTGTTGGCGCCACGATCGGTCAGCATTGTCCGTGATTCAGCCTCCACCACAATCACGATGGTTCCGGTGGAGTTGTCGCTATCAGCGCTGAGGTGAGCCTGCACCCCAGCATCCTCAAACTCCTCCAGGAATCGGTGGATGTCCGCTTCCCCTACGCGTCCCACAAAGTCGACCCCAACTCCTTGGTGAGCGAGCCACACAGCGGT
>JANQZT010000046.1:1983-4105 GCA_030728325.1 Pontimonas sp. | reverse complement strand
GTCAAGGCCACCGAAGATTACGTCTCCGGAAAGTTTGGATAGTCACTCACCTCGGAACCCTAAGCTGGGGTTATGACGGTAGAACTACCGGGTGCGGCAACGGAGCGCGCCACCGCTGAGCTTCTCGACAGGCGTGACCCCCTCGCCTCGTTTCGGACTGAGTTTTTTCACTCAGATCCCAACCAGTGTTACTTGGATGGCAATTCGCTCGGGAAACTGCCCCTCGCGACGAGGGATTCTGTCGCCTCTTTCCTCGCCAACGAGTGGGGGACAGAGCTCGTCGAGGGTTGGGGACACTGGATTGACGAAGCCCAGGTAGCGGGTGACCTCTTAGCGTCAGCGACGTTGGGAACGGGACCTGGTCAGACCTTGGTGTGTGACACGACATCGATGAATTTCTACCAACTCGCCGTTGCTGCCATTCGTTCCAGACCTGGCCGAAAGACCGTCATCATCGACTCGGCAAACTTTCCCACTGACCGATACATCCTCGAAGGTGTTGCTGCGGACCTAGGGCTGACACTCATCACGCTGGATACTGACGGCCAAGGCGGGCCCGGTGCTGTTTCGGTCCCGGTGGAGCACGAGAGAGTGTCAGCAGAGGCTCTCGCTCCCTATCTCAGTGATGATGTGGCACTCGTGACCCTTCAGGCCATCAACTACCGCTCTGGTGCGCGTTCAGAGTTGGCGGAAGTTCAAGCCGCTGTGACCGCGGTCGGTGCTCACATGCTCTGGGACTGCTCACACGCGGGCGGTGCCATCGATCTTGATTTTGATGGCAATCTCATTAATCTCGCGGTGGGGTGCACCTACAAGTACGGAAACTCAGGCCCCGGCTCCCCGGCATGGTTTTTTGTCCGCTCTGAACTGCAGCAGGAGCTCCAGGTGCCGATCAAGGGGTGGTTCGCTCAAGAAGATCAGTTCATCATGGGTCCGTGGTTCGAGAAAGCCCGAGGAATCCGAGGCTTCCAGGTGGCAAGCCCCTCGATCGTGGGAATTCGAGGTGTCCAAGCGAGCTACGAGATGATTCAGCGCGCGGGAATTGTGGAGATCGAAAAGAAAGCAGCGCTTGGCACCGAACTGATGATTCAGTTGGTCGACGCCTGGCTTGTTCCTCATGGTTTCACTCTGGGAACACCCAGGGAAGCCTCGCATCGAGGTGGGCACATCATCATCCGTCACCCCGAGGCTGCCACCATCGCGCTGGCCCTTCGGCAGCTGGTCAATGTGGTGCCTGATTATCGCTCGCCGGATGCAATCCGTCTCGCGATCTCTCCCCTGCCCACGTCCTATGTGGAGGTGTGGGATGGATTTGATCGACTACGGGGGTTGATGGAATCGGGAGCGTACCGGGAGGTGGCGCCAGGGGGGACTAGGGTTACCTAATGCCTCCTGCAGATCATCAGAAAGCCGTCACGTATACGACCTATCTCAAGGTCGATGAACTCCTGTCTTTGCAGGAGCCACTCTCCGATGGCCCTGAGCACGATGAGTTGTTATTCATCACCATTCATCAGGTCTATGAGCTTTGGTTCCAGCAGATTCTCCACGAGCTTTCGGCTCTGCAGCCCGCTCTGGAAAACGGTGACACTCACCGATCGCTTGCCCTTCTCGGTCGGGTTCGCTCCATCATGAAAACCTGTGTTCAGCAGATCGATGTGCTCGAGACCATGACGCCTCTGCAGTTTCAGTCGTTTCGTTCCCGCTTGTCCTCGGCCAGTGGCTTTCAGTCCGCGCAGTTCCGAGAAGTGGAAGCAGTGCTCGGTCGCAGAGATCACGCGGGAGAAAAAGCGCAAGAGGGAACCGGCATGAAGATGGCGGAGCACTTAGTGCCGGGGTCCTCGGCGAGAAATCGAGTAGAGGTGGCAATGGCCAGGCCCAGTGTGTGGGATTCGGCGCTCCGATATTGCCATGTTCGGGGTCATGAGATGCCTCAGGACGTCCTTGAGCGTGACGTGACTGTGTCCTGGGAACCTCGGGAGGATGTCCAGGCGGTATTAGTGACCCTTCATCACCATGATCCCGAGTCCGCGATGGTGTGTGAGGCGTTGGTCGATCTGGATGAGGGATTGGGTGAATGGCGCTATCGCCACGTGAAGATGGTGGAGCGCACCATTGGTCG
>JANQZT010000046.1:0-1883 GCA_030728325.1 Pontimonas sp. | reverse complement strand
GATTGGGTGAATGGCGCTATCGCCACGTGAAGATGGTGGAGCGCACCATTGGTCGAAAACCGGGAAGTGGTGGGTCCTCCGGTGTGGGCTATTTGGCGTCGACGCTGTTCAACCCGGTGTTCCCCGATTTGTGGGCGATTCGAAGCCAGCTCTAATGGGTGTGAGAGTGGGCGTCTGAGCTGAACAGGGCCCTGCGCTTCGGAGGGGTGTAGTCACACACGTCCCCCGGGCATAACTGAGGCTTCTCTTTGGCGAAGACCCGATAGAGCTCACATCCCACACAGATTCCAAACGCTGTTTCGAGGAACAACAGACTCAGGCAAAACCCGCAAAACAGCAACATGTATTCGTTCTGGAGGCCGAGGAATCCCATTCCGAGGCAGGCAACGAAGGCCATTCCAAAACCCAAGGACCAGGCGAGTCGCTTCTGCGCTGCGCCCACCCATTCGGGACGCTGTCGTCGCACGATCAACGCTCCTAGCGCCATGGAGGGTGCAAAGCGATGGTTGAACCCGATCCGAATTCCCATGTCGAGCAGAAACAGGATGGCGAAACCACGCACAGGCTGGAAGTCGCCGGTGAAGAATGCGTAGGAGACTGCGCTGAAACCGAGGAGGAACAAGATTCCCGCAGAGGCCCGTACTGCGCGCTCATTAAAGACAGGGATGTTGATGCCGTCGACTTTTTCGCCAAAGTCGTACGTCTCCTCCTTGGCACGGGTCATCCATCGAGTATACCCCAGGGGGTATTTAGCGAGCAACGGACACCTGCCTGCCCCATACGCTAGTGACATGACAATGGTGCGGGTTTCCGAAGAAGTTCAGGATGCTCTGTCGCAGGGCGGGCCGATTGTTGCCCTCGAATCAACAATCATTGCTCACGGGCTTCCAAGGCCTGACAACCTCGTAGCGGCGAGGCGCTTTGAAGACCAGATTCGCGCTGCCGGGGTAACGCCTGCCACCGTTGCTGTCCTCGATGGCGTCCCCACGGTGGGACTGAGCGACTCCCAGGTGGAGCGAATTGCGACCGAGGACATCGCGAAAGCCAGCGTGCGAGACCTTCCGATTGTCATCGGTAAGGGAATCTCAGGAGCAACCACGGTGGCCTCCACCGCATCGCTGGCGTCTCTTGCAGGCGTGCGAGTGTTCGCTACCGGCGGGTTGGGCGGGGTGCACCGAGGAGCACACGAAACCTTTGACGAGTCTGCCGATATCTCAGTCCTGGCGACCACACCCATCACTGTGGTTTCTGCCGGAGTGAAGTCGATCCTCGACATCTCGGCAACTCTCGAGCGCCTCGAAACCCTCAGCGTTCCTGTTTTGGGCTATCGCACCGATGTCTTTCCGGCCTTTTGGCTCAGCGAAAGTAGCTACGCCCTGGATTGGAGAGTCGAGGATGCCACGGAGGTAGCTGCCATCATGCAGGCGCGTGACGGTTTGGGATACAAACATGGCCTCGTGGTCGCGAATCCGGTACCCCGTGATCAGCAGTGGGACCCTGCCACCCATGATCGGATGCTGGAGGAAGCTCTCACAAGCGCAATGGGTGCTGGCATCCGGGGTAAAGAGGTGACACCCTTTGTTCTCTCCTACATTGTTGAGCACTCTGGCGGCGAGAGTCTTGGGGTGAATCTAGATTTGGTGTCGAACAACATTGCCGTTGCCACCGATATAGCGAAGGCGTGGGCGGCACTGTCGTGACACCACCTCGTGTGCTGGTTGTGGGGGATGTGATCGACGACATCCTCGCCACAATCTCCATCCCTCTTCGACACAACACCGATACTCCTGCTCGAATTGCGAGGAGCTCTGGCGGCTCGGCCGCAAATACCGCTGTGTGGCTCGCTCACCAAGGAGTTGGGGTCGACTTTGTGGGACGCGTAG
>JANQZT010000045.1:5292-22410 GCA_030728325.1 Pontimonas sp. | reverse complement strand
CCCGGGATCAGGCCTATGAGCTTCAACTAGGCGACATCCAGGAATCACTTGCTCGTTTCAACGTGCACTTTGATGTCTGGTTCTCGGAGCGCAC
Source organism: Pontimonas sp. (assembly GCA_030728325.1). Taxonomy (GTDB): domain Bacteria; phylum Actinomycetota; class Actinomycetes; order Actinomycetales; family Microbacteriaceae; genus Pontimonas. Next base: position 22,316 of record JANQZT010000045.1, on the reverse strand, counting down.
CCTGCACGCACCAGGAGACGATGGCCACAGCCAGATCGATAACTCGGTCGAGCGTTTGCGCGCTGGCGGTCACGTGTTTGACGAAGAGGGTGCCACGTGGGTGCGCACCACCGATTTTGGCGATGACAAAGATCGGGTGATTCGACGGGCGAATGGTGCGTATACGTACTTTGCTGCGGATGCCGCCTACTACCTCTCCAAATCAGACCGCGGTTTCTGGAAAAAGATTTACCTCCTCGGTGCCGATCACCACGGCTATATCCACCGCCTCAAGGCGCTTGCCGGTGCTGCAGGAGATGACCCCGAGGTAAACGTGGAAATCCTGATTGGCCAATTAGTGAGCATCAACGGGGCAAAGCTTTCCAAGCGTGCCGGCAACATTGTGGAACTCGATGACCTCCAGTCGTGGTTGGGAACGGACGCGCTTCGCTACTCGCTCGCGCGCTACCCCGCAGATTCCCCGCTCACCCTGGACTCCGACATCCTCACCAAGCGCAGTAATGACAACCCGGTTTTCTATGTCCAATACGCGCACGCCCGTACCCACCAGGTCGCGAGGAACGCTGCGGCTGCCGGTGTCACCGCGGACACGTTTGAGCCGGGAACCCTCACCCACGACACCGAGTCGACCCTGATTGCCTCACTGGGGGATTTCCCCCGGGTTGTGGCTCAAGCGGCAGAACTGCGCGAGCCCCACCGGGTTGCCCGCTATCTCGAAGAGGTCGCCGCGGTGTATCACCGCTGGTATGACGCTTGTCGGGTCACGCCACAAGGCGATGACCCGATTGAGGATGTCCACGGAACCAGGCTGTGGCTCAACGACGCCACCGGTCAGGTGTTGCGCAATGGTTTGTTTCTGCTCGGGGTGAGCGCTCCGGAGCGCATGTAGCTATTGCGCTCAGCGGTCATTCGCTATCCTGGGGGAGGCTTCAGGGACCAATCCGGGTTCGCTCGCCTCACACCAAGACTGCGACTCGTGAGGTGAGTGTTGTGTCTAATCCCCTAGCTCCAGGGTGGCTCTCAGCCCCCGGTGATGCGAATGCCCTGCATTCGGGGATTTGGCCTGCCAGCATGCGCCGGGATGACACCGGAGCGCTGGAAGTCGGGGGAGTAGCTGTCACCGAACTCATCGAGCGCTATGGTTCCCCGCTCTATGTCTTCGATCAGGACGACCTCATCTCTCGCGCCCAGAGTGTCCAGGCCGCTGTGAGTGCTGCGTGCGCTCGGCACGGGATCACCGGCAGTGTTTACTACGCATCCAAGTCCTTTATCTCGGGACACGTGGTGTCCTGGATTGAGGACGCGGGACTCGGGTTTGATGTGGCGAGCGCCGGAGAGATGGCGATTGCGCTTGCCGGGGGCGCCAACCCCGATCACCTCGAGTTTCAGGGAAATAACAAGTCCGCGGATGAAATCGCCCAGGCCATGAGCGCTGGGGTGTCGACCATTGTGATTGATGCGCCCATCGAGGCGGCTCGTATTCAGGCGATTGCGTCTGCCATGGACACCCGTCAGAAAGTCATGATTCGCGTGAACACCGGTGTTCACGCGGACACTCACGACTATTTGGCGACCGCACGAGAAGATCAAAAGTTTGGGTTGTCTCCCGAAGAAGCCATCGCTTTAGTGTCGGTGATTAGAGACTCCTCACACCTTGACTTCGTGGGTCTGCACTCCCACATTGGGTCGCAGATCTTCCGCACTGAGGGATTCCTCGAAGCGGCCACCCGGATGGTTCAGGCGTATCAGCAGGTTCGACGAGAGGGTGAGGCCTTCACCCTCAACCTGGGTGGCGGTTTTGGAATTGCCTATACCGAGGCCGACGAGCCGATGGAGCTGGCGCATCTGATCGACACCATCGTGGATCACGTTGCCGCGCTCTGCACCACTGAAGGCCTCCCCATCCCGAACCTTGCATTTGAGCCAGGTCGAGTGATTTCTGGACCTGCCGGAGTCACCCTCTACACGGTCGGTGTGACCAAGCCGGTCACTGTTCACGAGGGTGATCAGGTGGCGACCAGGCTCTATGTGAGCGTTGATGGCGGCATGAGCGATAACGCGAGGCCAGCTCTCTACGGCGCGAATTACAGCGCTCGGATTGCCTCCCGGACATCCAGCGAGTCGCCCGCACTGGTGCGGGTGGTGGGTAAGCACTGTGAGAGCGGCGACATCGTCGTCAACGCTGAGTATCTGCCGGGCGATGTTGCACCTGGTGATGTCCTTGCCGTGGCTGCCACTGGTGCGTATTGCTATTCGCTCTCCAGCAACTACAACGTGGTCGGGCGCCCACCGGTTGTCGCGGTCTCGGGAGGCTCCTCTACCCTGATGGTGGCGGGTGAGACCCTCGATGACGTTTTGGCGAGAGATCAGGGACTTTCGAGAGGTCAGGGATAGGACAATGCGCGAGAACTATAGAAAGCTTCGGGTTGCCGTCCTCGGTGGCGGAACGGTGGGAGCTCAGGTCGCCCACCGTTTGTTGGAAAATGCTGACGAGCTCGGTTCGCGCTCCGGTGCTGGCTTAGAGCTCATCGGTGTCGCCGTTCGTGACCTTTCGGCGAAGCGCTCTGTGTCTCTGCCGAAGGATCTTCTGACCACAGATCCACACTCCCTGATTGTGGGAGCGGACATTGTGGTGGAGCTGATGGGTGGGCTGGAACCAGCGCGAACCCTGATTTTGGAAGCCCTCACCTCTGGTGCGGATGTGATTACCGCGAACAAGGCGCTCTTGGCGGAGCACGGCCCTGAGCTTTTTGATGCCGCAGCCAAAGTAGGCGCCCAGTTGTATTACGAGGCGGCCGTGGCAGCAGCCATTCCGATCATCCGCCCACTGCGCGATTCCCTTGCCGGTGACCACGTCACCAAAATCATGGGCATCGTCAATGGGACGACCAACTACATCCTCGACGAGATGGACACCCTGGGTCTGGGCTTTGACGAAGCACTCGCCGCTGCCACTGAGCTCGGCTATGCAGAAGCCGACCCAACTGCGGACATCGAAGGGTTTGACGCCGCACAAAAAGCCTCCATCCTCTCCTCCCTTGCTTTCCACACCGCAGTGCCACTAAGTGATGTTCACCGTGAAGGCATCACCGGAGTCAGTGCCGGACAGATCGAGGCCGCGAAGCGCTCCGGTCACGTCATCAAATTGCTGGCTATTTGTGAGCGACGAGTTGATGCCCACACCGGTCAGGAGGGTGTGAGCACCCGCGTGCACCCCACCTTGATTCCTCGCACCCACCCGCTGGCTGCTGCTCGCGGAGCCAACAACGCGGTCTATGTGGAGGCCGAAGCTGCTGGCCCCCTGATGTTCTATGGCGCCGGTGCTGGTGGCCCAGAAACTGCGTCGGCAGTGCTCGGCGACATTGTCTCGGCGGCGCGTCGACACGTGGTCGGTGGTCCGGGGGTGGGGGAGAGCACCCATGCTGACCTCCCCAGCATTCCCCTGTCACACGTGGAGAGCAGGCTCCAGATCACCCTGGTTGTGACTGATCAGCCGGGAGTTCTTGCCGCGATTGCCGGAGTGTTCAGTGAGCACCAGGTCTCGGTGGAAACACTCCACCAGAGCGCCTCGACCAGCCAGGATGCGGGAGACCAGACCGCTACGCTTGTCATCCAGACACACCTTGCGTCCGAAGAGCGCACGCAGGCCACGATTGCTGCGCTCGCGCAGCACCCGGTGGTGTTGAGCGTGTCCAGTGTGTTGCGAGTAGAGGGATAAATCAGATGGCGTTGTTCGGTTTCAACCGACCCGAGGGGCTCAAGCACCGCAGGGGCTCACGGCAGTGGCGCGGCGTTATCCATGAATACGCCGATCGCTTGGATGTCAGTAAGAACACTCCCGTGGTCTCTTTGGGAGAGGGTGGCACACCACTGATCGAGGCCCACCGTCTCTCGGAGATGACGGGACTCCGTGTCTTTATCAAGTTTGAGGGAATGAACCCCACCGGGTCGTTCAAAGACCGCGGTATGACGATGGCAGTCTCCAAAGCCAAGGAGCATGGTGCAAAAGCCGTGATTTGTGCGTCGACAGGAAACACCTCAGCCTCCGCTGCTGCCTATGCCGCCTACGGCGGCATGACCGCCGCGGTTCTCGTACCCGATGGCAAGATCTCGATGGGCAAGCTCAGCCAAGCTGTTATCCACAACGCTCACGTATTGCAGGTGGCAGGAAACTTTGATGACTGCCTCGATATCGCCCGCGACCTGGCAGAGAACTACCCGGTGCACCTGGTGAACTCGGTCAACAACGACCGCATCGAGGGTCAAAAGACCGCGTCCTTTGAAGTCATCGATGTGTTGGGTCGCGCTCCGGAATATCACTTCTTGCCTGTCGGTAACGCCGGAAACTACACCGCGTATCACCGCGGGTATCGAGAAGAAGCCAAACGTGGTCGCACGTCTGTCATCCCTCGCATGTTCGGATTCCAAGCCGCCGGCTCTGCCCCGTTCATTACCGGTGAGCGCGTGAAGAACCCCGACACCATTGCGACGGCAATCCGGATTGGTAACCCTGCATCCTGGGATCTAGCACTCGCGGCACGAGAAGACAGCAACGGTTACTTCGGAGCGATCGACGACCAGGGCATTCTTGCCGCCCACAAGTTGTTGGCCAAAGAGGTGGGTGTGTTCGTGGAGCCCTCCTCGGCGATCAGTGTTGCCGGGTTGATGGAGCGCGCGGAAGCCGGGGTTCTCGAGAAGGGTGCCACGGCTGTCTTAACGGTGACCGGTCACGGTTTGAAAGACCCACAGTGGGCGCTGAAGAACGCTGACGGTTCAGACGCTGAACCCACCAAGGTTCCCGTTGACGTCGCCCAGATAGCGGAGGTTTTGGGATTGAAGGCAGGCGCATGACCAAGACTCCTCCTGTGGGCCGCAAAGTGGTGGTCGAGGTTCCTGCCACGACCGCGAACCTGGGTCCAGGTTTTGACACGCTCGGAATGGCGCTGACCATCCAGGATCGCTTGAGCGCGACCGTGGTGGACACTCCCGGGATCTTGGTTGATGTCCACGGAGTTGGTGAGGGCGAAGTACCCACCGATGAGACCAACCTCATCGCGCGCTCCATGGCCCACGCTTTTGCCTCGAAGAAGATTCCCATGCCAGGTATTCACCTCGAAGCTCACAATGTCATCCCGCATGGTCGCGGACTGGGGTCCTCCGGAGCCGCCATCGTCTCTGGTGTGATGGCTGCCAAAGGTCTGCTCGAGGGCATCGCCGAGTTCAGTGCGTCAGAGCTCCTCGCCCTGGCCACCGATATGGAGGGTCACCCCGACAACATCGCACCCTCGCTCTTTGGGGGTCTGACCATTGCGTGGATGACCGATGAGGGACCCAAGCATAAGAAGCTCAGCGTCCACCGCGGAGTATCTCTCGTGGTTGCCGTTCCCGAAGACTCCAGCATGTCCACCCAGCTGGCACGGAGTCTTCAGCCAGAGACTGTTCCCCACCAGGACGCCATCTTCAACCTCTCGCGCTCAGCTCTGTTGATTGCCGCTCTCATTCAGAGTCCAGAGCTGCTCTTCGAAGCCACCGAGGATCGACTCCACCAGAACTACCGGGCGAGTGCCATGAAAGACACGGACGCCCTGTTGCAATCATTGCGTGCCAAAGGCTATGCCGCAGTGGTGTCAGGGGCTGGCCCTTCGGTCCTCATTTTGTGTCCAGACCCGGGTCAGCGACTCGACATCGCCCAGGTCGTGGAGGCTCATCCAGGCGGTACGTGGACAAGCCACATGCTGACCGTCGATGAGCGAGGTGCTACAGTAGAAGAAGTTCCGGCGCTCGCCGACTGACCCCAGTTAGCGCTCCGGATCGCCTCATCACTACAACGCCACGTTCGTTCAACGGCGTGAGGGTCCATCGTGACAGAGGGAGCCATGCTCCATCGGACCGCACAGCGTCAAGTAGATGCAGGCAAATCTAATGCCGCGATCGCGGCGTATTAACAAGGAGAAAACGTGGATTCAGAGAATCAAGAATCAACCCCTGAGGTGAGCGAAGCACCCGCTTCCAGCCCTCGCAAGCGCGCCCCCCGTCGAGTGGTCTCTACGGACCTTCCCGAGAAGGGTGCAGACCAGGCTTCGGAGAGCAAGCCTGAGACTAAGAGTGATGACGCCGAGAGTGGTGCGGAGAAGCCCGCCACTGAGCGTCCCCGCCGCCGCCGTCCGGCAGCGGCCAAGAGCGAATCCAGCGCCGCTGAGTCGGAGTCGTCTGACTCCTCTGATGACTCTGAGGGTTCTGAGGACAATGGCGAGGGCGGCGGCTATGGCCGTGGTCGTGGCCGCGGTCGTGGACGTGACCGTCGTCGTGGTGGAGGCCGAGGCGGCTTTAGCGAAGATGGCGAACCAGAGATTTCTGACGATGACGTCTTGATTCCGATTGGCGGAATCCTCGACGTCCTCGACAACTATGCCTTCGTGCGTACCCAGGGTTACCTTCCCGGACCGACGGACGTTTATGTATCTCTCGGTCAGGTGAAGAAGTACAACCTACGCAAGGGTGACGCTGTCATCGGTGCGATCCGTCAGCCTCGCGAAGGTGAGAACCAGGGGCGTCAGAAGTACAACGCCCTGGTCAGTGTTGACACGATCAACGGCCAGACCGTGGATGAGGCCGCTAACCGCGTGGACTTCCAGGCTTTGACCGCGGTGTACCCCACGGAGCGAGTGCGCATGGAAACCACCAAGGATGAGCTCGCAGGCCGCATGGCTGATGTGTTCACCCCTGTGGGTAAAGGCCAGCGCGGTGTGATTGTGGGACCCGCAGGGTCTGGCAAATCACACATGGTGGCGTCGATGGCGGCAGCAGTTGCTCAGAATGCTCCCGATGCTCACCTCATGGTGGTGCTCGTGGACGAGCAGCCCGAAGCTATTACTGACATGCAACGTGGCGCCAAGGGCGAGGTCATTACCTCCACCTTTGATCGCTCGGCTGATGACCACACCACGATTGCGGAGCTTGCGATTGAGCGCGCGAAGCGTCTGGTGGAGCTCGGTCACGACGTCGTGGTCTTCCTCGATTCGCTCACCCGCCTCGCTCGTGCGTACCAGCAGAGCATTGGTGGCACCAGCCGCGGAGGCTCTGACTCTGCCTGGGTCTACCCCACCAAGAAGCTCTTCGGTGCGGCACGCAATGTTGAGGGTGGCGGTTCGCTGACCATCATTGGCACCCTGGCACTCGAGACCGGAATGAGTATGGATGACGTTGTCGCCAGCGAAATCGCCGGGACTGCGACCATGGAGTTGCGTTTGAGCCAGGATGCAGCAGCATCCAGGCTTTTCCCCGCCGTGGATATCCGTCACTCGGGCACCCGCAAGGATGACCAGTTGCTCTCCGCTGACGAGGTTCGCGCCATCGCTGATATTCGTCAGGGTGTGGGAGCCATGGACTCTCGTGCCGGTTTGCACAGCGTCCTGGAGGGCATGAAGTCCTCTGCCTCGAACGTTGAGTTCCTGGTCGCAATGCCCAAGAAGTTCTAGAGAAGGCATCACACCTAGTGTTTGAGTCTGTTGACGCGTTGATTGCGGAGTATGCCGAGCTTCAAGAGAAGCTCGGTGACCCCGCAGTCCACGCTGATGCAGGCCTCTCGAAGAAACTGAACCGCCGCTTTGCGGAGCTCTCCAAGATCATTGCCGCTCACGAGAAGATGACGTCGCTAACCGACGATCTCGCGGCGGCCAAGGAGTTCGCGAGCGAAGACGAATCTCTCGCTGCCGAAGTTCCCGCCTTGGAAGAGGCGCTGGTCGAGGCAACAGAGAGCCTTCGCTCGCTCCTCATCCCCAGGGACCCTGATGATGGTCGCGATGTGATCATGGAAATCAAGGGTGGTGAAGGAGGCGAAGAATCAGCCCTCTTCGCTGCTGACCTACTCCGGATGTATTTGTATTACGCGGAGTCCAGGGGGTGGAAGACCGAGGTCTTGGATAAGACCGAGAGTGACATGGGTGGTTTCAAGAACGTCCAGGTCGCTATCAAGTCCTCCGCAACCGACCCTGCCGAGGGTGTCTGGGCGAGCATGAAGTATGAGGGTGGCGTGCACCGAGTGCAGCGGGTCCCGGTCACGGAATCCCAGGGACGTATCCACACCTCCACCACGGGTGTGTTGGTATTCCCCGAAGTGGATGAGCCTGAAGAAATTGATGTGAACCCCAACGATCTGAAGATCGATGTGTTTCGCTCTAGTGGCCCTGGCGGACAATCCGTGAACACCACAGACTCTGCCGTGCGCATTACTCACCTCCCCACCGGGATTGTGGTGTCGATGCAAAACGAGAAAAGCCAAATCCAGAACCGGGAAGCCGGTATGCGTGTTCTTCGCGCACGTTTGCTAGCCCGCCAGCAAGAAGAGATTGCGGCTGCCGCTTCCGATGCGCGCAAGAGCCAAATTCGGGGCATGGATCGCTCGGAGCGCATCCGGACTTACAACTTTCCCGAGAACCGCATTGCCGATCACCGCACCGGGTATAAGTCCTACAACCTTGACCAGGTGATGAATGGTGCTCTGGGTCCTGTGATCACTTCCTGTATTGAGGCCGATGAGGCAGAACGGCTCTCGGCTCTGGGCGATACTGCATGAGTCTTGCGGGCGTGCTCGCAGATATCAGCACTCGTCTCGCTCGAGCCGGTGTTCCCTCACCCTCAGTCGATGCCGAGTTTCTCCTCGCCCACGTCACCGGGCTGGGTCGCGGTGAACTCCTGGCCAAAATCCATCAAGGCCTGGAGTTAGAGCAGGCCCAGCTCGCAGAACTTGACGCTCTCGTCGTGCGACGAGAGGCACGGGAACCTTTGCAGCACCTTCTGGGTGTGGCAGGGTTCATGTCATTCGAGGTGCAGGTGGGGCCTGGCGTTTTTGTCCCCCGGCCCGAAACAGAATCCTTGGCGGAGCGCGCCATCCAGAGCGCGTCGGCGATGGCCATCGGGGAGCGAGGCCTCCAGATTGTGGACCTCTGTTCGGGAAGCGGTGTTCTGGCTATTGCGTTGGCGAGAGCAATCCCTCACGCCACGGTTCACGCGCTAGAGCTCTCCGATGAGGCGATTCCCTATTTGCGCAGAAACGTTGCGGACTTAGCGCCGGAGGTTCAGATTACCCAGGGGTCAGTGGCGCACTGGGCGAGCGAAGTGGAGACCTCCAGTCTGGACCTGGTGGTGTCTAACCCGCCCTATGTGCCAGACGCGGAGATCCCCAATGACCCTGAGGTGCAACTTTTTGACCCAGCCCTTGCCCTGTATGGCGGGGAGGACGGGTTGGATGTCGTCCGCGTCATCGTGGAGGGCGCGTTTCGTGCAGTGCGCCCCGGTGGTGTCCTCATGCTGGAGCATTCGAATCTTCAGGGCGCAGCTGTTCGAGATGTGCTCGAGGGTTACGGTTTTCGCACCGTCTCCACTGAGAAAGATCTTGTCGGCAGAGACCGTTTCACCCAGGGCTATCGGCCTTAGGAGCGACCCGCCACGAAGTCGGTAATGGCTTCTTTCACGCTGGCTCCCGTGTCAGAAGGGGAGAACCATTTCGAGGTAATCCCAATCTCCTGGGCGCCTCGAATGTTGTCGGGGTGGTCATCCACGAAGAAGGTGTCCTCGCTGGAGAAGCCGTAGCGCTCGAGCACCCGGGAGAACACGGTGGGGTCAGGTTTTCTGGCTCGATAGTGCGCGGTGGCAAACATGTGCTCGCCAAACAGCGGGACCAAGTCGGGGGCAACCTCCTGCAGGTGCTCGCCAATCAGCATGCCGTTGTTAGTGAGCAGTGTGACCTGGCCGTGTTGGGCGGCGAATGAGACAGAATCCGCTACTTCGGGGCGAAAATCCATGGCAGCTTTCCGAATATCGACCCAGGTTTGACGAGGAATCGCGGAGCCAAACGCTTCATTCACCCGGCGCAGGTATTCATCTCCGGTGTCGGGATCGCCGGCTTCGGCTTTCCATTCACCATCGTCATGCCACCAGCGGGCGCGGAGGTCATGGAAGTCATATCCGGTGATGTCGGTGAGCGACTCCATGCGCTTTCGCCAGTGGTAGTCATAAAGGACGTTGTCCATATCGAAGATAAAAAGCATGATGCCTCCAGCCTAAGCCCCAGGGTTCCAGCCGCCTCCCGAACTACACTGGGGTTTGTGGGCGCTCTCATCATCGATTCCGCAGATTCTCGTGCGTGGGAAGAGGGGCGTCTTGTTGCCCTCGAGGCACTGAGGTCGGGGCAGAGCATCATCATGCCCACCGACACGGTCTATGGAATCGCCTGCGATGCGTTCTCTCCCGATGCCGTGAACGCACTCCTCGCTCACAAAGGCCGAGGTCGTCATATGCCACCCCCAGTCTTGGTCGCATCAGCCGAGGACGCCACCAAGCTTGCTCAGTCAGTTCCTCCCGAGGCTGCTGCTCTGATGAGCGAATTCTGGCCGGGCGGAGTGACCATCGTTCTTGAGGCATCCCCGGATGTCGAGTGGGATCTGGGGGACACTCAGGGGACTGTGGCTGTTCGTATGCCGAACCACCCTGTCGCACTGGATGTGTTGCGGGAATCGGGACCGCTGGCGGTGTCGAGTGCAAACCTGACCGGTCAACTCGCATCGGTCACGGTGTCAGAGGCCTATGAGCAGTTTGGTGATGCGCTTGGTGTCTATATCGATGCGGGCCCAGTAGGCCATGCCTACGCCGATGCTCCTGGGAACCCGGGCAGCACCATCGTGGATGCCACCCAAGTCGCCTCTGGTGGACCGTGGCGAGTTCTCCGACACGGAGTAGTGCCCTGGGAAGACCTGCGAGCCGTGGTGGGCGGAGTGTGGGAGCAATGATTAATTACTTACTCGTTGCCCTCTCCGCGGTAGCGGTGAGCTTTTTGCTCGCCCTCGCTCTTTGGCAGTTAGGTGTTCGCTACGGCTGGCACCGAGAGATTCGACCTCGTGACGTTCACCAGGAACCCACACCGAGGCTCGGCGGAATTGCGGTCTATGTCGGCATGGTTCTGGCCACTCTGGTGGCGAGCCAGCTTCCTCAGTTTGAGGAAGTGTTCCAGGACCCGAAGCCCATCATTGCTGTCTTGGTCGCTGGGTTCATCGTGGTGGCGTTGGGAGTAGTCGATGACCTCATCGACCTCGACTGGTTGACCAAACTCTCCGGCCAGTTCATTGCTGCTGGTGTGGTGGCCTGGCAGGGCGTGCAAATTGTGTCCATCCCAGTAGGCGGCATCACGTTGTTCTCGCCCACCCTCTCGCTCGTTCTCACCGTCCTCGCGATTGTGTTGGTGATGAACGCGGTCAACTTCATTGACGGTCTCGATGGCTTGGCGGCGGGTGTTGCGCTGATCTCGAACGCGGTGTTCTTCCTCTACGCCTTAGTGCTCTCACTCGGTGAAGGCGGCACCCCCTACTTCGGTCTTGCCACACTCCTCGCGGTGTTGTTGGCGGGGTCTCTGCTCGGCTTCCTTCCTCTGAACTGGCACCCCGCGAAATTATTCCTTGGAGACTCCGGTGCTCTGCTCGTGGGATTGATCATGTCGGTCAGCGCTATTTCCGTGACCGGACAGATTGACCCCGGTGCGATTTCTCCCACGCAACTGTTGCCCGCCTTCTTGCCAGTGATTTTGCCCTTGGCGGTCCTAATTGTTCCGCTGCTTGATTTCTCTTTGGCGGTGGGGCGTCGGTTGCGTCGAGGAATGTCGCCCTTTGATGCAGACCGTGCCCACCTGCATCACCGCTTGCTCGACATGGGTCACTCCCACCGACAAGCAGTGCTCATTCTCTACTCCTGGACCGCCGTGTTGGCGATCGGAACTCTGATGTTCCTCTTTGTGGCCTGGTATGTGGCGGTAGGCATCATTGTGGTGGGCCTGGTGGGCTCCACGGTGGTCACGCTGTCTCCTGATAATCGAGTGCCGAATGACCCTCTGGCTGTGGAGGAAGGATCCCCATCATGACCGTGTCCCAGATCGCCAAGCGAGCGCTCCTTGCCGGGGTGGTCGTCACCTCGATTATCGCCATTGTGGCGGCGACGGCTGGCGCCCTCATCTCAGACCTTGCCGGCATGTTGGGAGCTTTCGTCGGAGCGGCCCTCGGGTTCGCTCTGTTGGGCTTGACGCCACTGAGCATTATGTGGGGATTCAAGCTTGGCAAAGGCGATGTCCTCTCGCCCGGATTCTTCAGTGCGGTGCTCGGAACCTGGTTGTTGAAGTTTGTGGTGTTCTTGGCGGCCGTGTTCTGGCTCGGCGATCAAGAATGGCTTGATCGGACCGTCCTGTTTGTCACCATCGTGGCGTCTGTGATTGCCACACTGGTCACCGACTTGGTGGTCGTCGCGAAATCACGCATGCCTTACGTCTCAGACGTGACCTTGCCGGGGGATAAGCCGAACGATTAGTGCCCGGTCAGTGGCGCGATGAGTCGTGAGATGAGGGATCGACGACCTGTGCGCTCTTCAATACGGTCCGCGAGGTCTACGCCGATGATCGCTGCGGTGGCTCCCAGGTAGCGAAGCGGTTCTGGTTCCCACTGGGGGGAGCGATGCCCGACGAAGGGCAACGCGGTCCGCTCGGTGTCCTTTCCGAGCACGAGATCAGACAGGGTGAGTCCAGCCAGGTGAGACAACCCCACCCCGTCGCCGACGTAACCGCCTGCCCGGCCAATGCCGGTAGCACGGTCGAGAGTGACGGAGGCGTGCCAGTCTCTGGGCACACCCAACACCCCACCCCAGGTGTGGGTGATGGCAGCGTCCCCGATCTGCGGGAACATCTCCTTCAGGGTGGTCTCCAGCGCGTCGAATACCCGGGGCACTCGGTCAAATTCTGGAGAGATGGTGCTGCCCCAGTGATACGGAGCTCCTCTGCCACCAAAGGCAATGCGGTTATCGGCGGTGCGCTGCCCATAAATCACCAGGGAACGGAAATCGGAAAACGTCATTCCGTGGGGCAGTCCGATGGCATCAAACACAGAGTCGGGGAGTGGCTCGGTGGCGATCATGAGTGAGTAGAGCGGGAGTGATGCTCGCTTGGTGGGGCGCAGTTGGCTCCGATAGCCCTCCATAGCGTCGATGATGACGTCGCCGTGAACATCGCCGCTCGTCGTGGTCACTACACCGGGCCGGTAATCCAGTACTGCCGTGTGCTCGGCAATCCGAATTCCTGCGGCATCGGCGGATCGCGCCAGTCCTCGCACGAGTTTTGCGGGGTGAATCCTCGCGCACGCCGGATCAAACACGGCACCCTGAGTGTGGGTGGCCTGGAGAGTGTCCGCAGAATCTCGCCATTCAAGAGTGTCCACAGGAGTCATGGATGCCTCCTGGAGAGCGGATTGCGCTCGCTGGCGATGGATGTCCGCTCTCACCAACGACGTTGTTCCACCTTGGACAAAGTCACAGTCGATGTCGAGCTTCGATGCCCACGCACCCACCGAGGGCACACAGTCCACCATCGCCTGGCGCATCGCGGTGGCGGGGTGAGCTCCGTGGCGGTGAATCAGTGCGTTGGTGCTGGCGGGGAAGAGTGCTGACACCCAGCCACCGTTTCGACCCGATGCCCCAAACCCGGCGATCTCTTTCTCCAGGATGAGCACCGTGGTGGTGGGGGATTGCTCCACCAACGACAGTGCTGTCCAGAGCCCTGTGTACCCAGCGCCCATGATGATGACATCCCAGTGGGAGCTTCGCTCGGCAGGGCTGAGCCCGGGCCTCGGTGTGAGGTCTTCTCTCAGCCCCTCGTGCCAGAGCGAGAGGTGTGTGTAGTCCGTCACGAGAACTAGATCAGCTTCGACGCCCGGGTCAGCACATCGCGCAGGATGGCCTCGATTTCGTCAAACTCTGCTGGCCCAATCGTGAGCGGCGGAGCGAGCTGGATGACGGGGTCTCCTCGGTCATCAGCGCGACAGTAGAGCCCCGCCTCAAAGAGTGCCTTGGAGAGGAAGCCACGCAGGAGTTTCTCGGACTCCTCGTCGGAGAAGGTTTCCTTAGTGACCTTGTCTTTGACCAGCTCGATACCAAAGAAGTATCCGGCGCCACGGACATCTCCCACGATGGGGATGTCGAGCAGGCGCTCGAGCGCGGCGCGGAACTTCGGAGAGTTCTTCCGCACGTGCTCGTTGATGCCTTCCTCTTCGAAGATCTTCAGGTTCTCGAGCGCCACTGCTGCTGACACCGGGTGTCCACCGAAGGTGTAGCCGTGATAGAAGGTGGTGTCGCCCTTGCTGAAGGGCTCAAACAACCGGTCACTGGTGATCATCGCGCCGATGGGGGAGTACCCACTGGTCATGCCCTTGGCGCAGGTGATGATGTCGGGGACATAGTCAAAGGCGTTGCAGGCGAACATTTCACCAATGCGCCCAAAAGCACAGATAACCTCGTCGCTGACCAGCAAGACATTGTGCTTGTCACAAATCTCTCGAACCCGTTGGAAGTATCCAGGGGGCGGGGGGAAACATCCACCCGAGTTTTGGACAGGCTCGAGGAATACAGCCGCCACGGTGTCGGGGCCCTCGAACTCGATCATTTCCTCGATGCGATTCGCTGCCCAGAGACCAAACTCTTCCTCGGTGCCACCGGGGAAACCCATTTCCTCAGCGCGGTAATAGTTGGTGTTCGGAACACGGAAACCACCCGGAGTGAGAGGCTCAAACATGGCCTTCATCGAGGGAATACCGGTGATGGCTAATGCTCCCTGCGGGGTCCCGTGGTAGGCGACATAGCGGGAGATGACCTTGTGCTTCATCGGGTGGCCCTTGAGCTTCCAATACTGTTTGGCCAGCTTGAAGGCACTCTCCACGGCTTCACCACCTCCGGTGGTGAAGAAGACCTTGTTCAAATCACCCGGTGCGTAATCGGCCAGCTTGTCCGCCAGTTCAATAGCAGCGGGGTGGGCATAGGACCAGAGGGGGAAGAAGGCCAGCTCTTCAGCTTGCTGACGGGCTACCTCGGCAAGGCGGGCGCGACCGTGACCGGCGTTGACCACGAAGAGACCGGCGAGACCATCGATGTAGCGCTTGCCTTTGTCGTCCCAAATGTGGTGGCCGTTTCCTTTGACGATGACGGGGACATCAGCGCCACCCGAGAGCGGGCCCTGGCGCGTGAAGTGCATCCACAGGTGATCCCGTGCCTTGTCCTGCAAAGTTTCCGCCTTCTTAGGGCGCTTGGCAGTTTTCGGCTTGGCTGGCTTGGTGCTTCTCTTCAGTTTCAGTTTGTCAATGATCGTCATCGTGTTCCCCAGTCGTAGTGTTCTTTCTCTAGTGATAGGTAGGTAAAGGTTTCGGTATCCACCACACCGTCAATGGTGCGGATGGATCCGTGCAGAATCTCTCTCAGTTCGTGATCATCCGCACAGACAATTTCGGCGAGGATGTCGAAGCGTCCTGTGGTCAACACGAGGTAGTCCACCTGCTCGATTGATGTGAGTGTGTTGGCGACTTTTCTGGCGTCACCGTTCACCCGTATGCCGATCATGGCTTGCCGATGGAACCCCAATTGGGCGGGGTCCGTGACTGCCACGATCTGCATGATGCCGGCGTCGGTGAGCTTGCTCACCCGCTGACGAACAGCTGCTTCGCTCAGTCCCACAGCTTTTCCGATTTCTGCGTAGGACTTTCGGCCGTCGCGCTGGAGCTGGCTGATGATCTCCTTGGAGGAATCATCCAGAGCCACTGCCCGGGTCGACGTCGATTTCGGCATAGTGTGATTTTCGCATCAAATTGCACAAAATGCAATCGAAAACTCACGATTTTAGTGATTTCTCAACGAAATTGATACTGAAATCGCCCCTAGACCTCCGGCTTCATCCTGCGTTAGGGTTGCTCCATGACTACACGCACACTGAAGAACTTCGTCAATGGTTCCTACGTCGAGGCGAAGGGCAAGGAAGCCCTGGAGCTTGTCGACCCAGCCACGGAGGAGGTGTACGCACACTCACCGATCTCCTCAGCGGCAGATATTGATGCCGCCTATCAGGCAGCGCAGAGCGCTTTCGAGACGTGGGGTGAGACCACACCGGGTGAGCGTCAGCTCGCTCTCTTCCGTATTGCTGATGAGATGGAGAAGCGAGCCGAGGAGTTCGCCGACCTCGAGTCACAGGACACCGGAAAGCCTCGCACCTCGCTCGTTGATGACGAGATCATGCTCAGTGTTGACCAGATTCGCTTCTTCGCAGGTGCTGCCAGAAACCTGGAAGGCCGAAGTGCTGGCGAGTACATGAAGGATCACAC
This sequence comes from Pontimonas sp., assembly GCA_030728325.1. GTDB lineage: Bacteria > Actinomycetota > Actinomycetes > Actinomycetales > Microbacteriaceae > Pontimonas. Next base: position 6,147 of record JANQZT010000045.1, on the reverse strand, counting down.
CTCCATGATTCGTCGTGAGCCCATTGGTGTGGTGGGGCAGGTGACCCCCTGGAACTATCCGCTGAACATGGCCGTGTGGAAGTTTGCTCCTGCGGTTGCTGCCGGAAACACCACCGTCTTGAAGCCCTCTGACACCACCCCCCAGAGCACCCTGCTCCTGGCGGAGATTTGTTCTCTTCACCTCCCGCCCGGTGTTGTCAACGTCATCACCGGAGACCGCACCAGTGGTGCGGCGATGATTGATCACACAATTCCCCAGATGGTCTCCATCACCGGCTCGGTGCGCGCGGGTATGGAGGTGGCCAAGGCGGCCTCCACCGACCTCAAGCGAGTTCACTTGGAGCTCGGTGGAAAAGCACCCGTCATTGTGTTTGACGACGCCGACATCGACAAGGCTGTGGAAGGAATCGGTATTGCCGGGTTCTTCAACGCTGGTCAGGACTGCACCGCGGCAACTCGTGTTCTCGTCCACAAGAACGTGCACGATGAGTTCGTTGCAGCGCTCACGAAGTGGGTTGCTGCAAATGTTCAGACCGGTCTCCCCAGCGACCCGAACACGTTTTATGGTCCGGTCAACAACCAGAACCAGATGACTCGTGTGATGGGCATGATTGATGCGCTTCCCGGTCACGCGAAGGTGGAAACCGGTGGAGTCCGCCAGGGCGACAAGGGCTACTTCATTGAGCCCACCGTGGTCACAGGCTTGAAGCAAAAGGACGATGCCATCCAGACAGAAATCTTCGGACCTGTCATCACCGTGCAGCCCTTTACCCAGGAGAAGGAAGCCATGCAGATGGCTAATGACGTTCTCTATGGTCTGTCCTCCAGTGTGTGGACCAGAGATCACGGACGCGC
>JANQZT010000045.1:0-5192 GCA_030728325.1 Pontimonas sp. | reverse complement strand
GGACGGCGGGTGCGAGGTCTAGTATCAAAACAACCCTTGTGCACCAGCACCATAGTGAATGAAGGAGTTCAATGATGAATCGCCCACTTCCCGAGGACCCCATGGTCCGCAGCCTCGTCAAGATGGCCCGCAAGTCGCAGCTCTCGAGGCGTTCGTTCCTCGCCGGAGCCGGTGGTGGTGCTGTGGCACTGGGTCTCTCCGCGTGTGCCGCCGACAGTGACCTGGTCGCTGCTGAAGACATCTCGGCATCGGACCCCACACTCAACTGGTCTAACTGGCCCTTCTACATTGACGAAGATGACGACGGCAACTACCCCACCCTGGTTCGATTCCAGGAGGAGACCGGAATCTCTGTCAACTACATGGTCGACTACGACGACAACAACACCTACTACGCCAAGGTCCGCGACCAGCTTCAGCTCGGTCAAGACATCGGCGCTGACATCGTTGTTCCCACCGAATGGATGGCAGCCCGTTGGGGTCAGTTGGGTTTCGTTCAGGAACTGAACGAGGCCAACGTTCCCAACAAGGCCAACGTTGTTGATTCCCTTGCCAACCCAGGATGGGATCCCGGCCGCAAAATGAGCCTTCCGTGGCAGGGTGGCTTTGCCGGCTTGGCTTACAACACCGAAAAGGTCGGCGAAATCCGCACGGTGGAGGACCTGTGGGCTCCCGAGCTCAAGGGCCGCGTAGTGGTTCTCTCCGAAATGCGCGACACCGTCGGTCTGCTCATGATGGCCAACGGGGTTGACATTTCCTCTGACTGGGGAGCCGACGAATTCAATGCGGCACTAGACGTGCTGCGCGAGCAAGTTGAGGCTGGCCAGATCCGTAACGTTCGAGGTAACTCGTACACCGAGGACCTTGTCAACGAGGATGCTCTGGTCGCTATCGGTTGGTCTGGTGACATCACGCTGATCAACTTCGAGAACGGCTATGACGACGGAGAGAAGTGGCGCTTCGTCATTCCCGAGTCCGGTGCGACGATCTGGAACGACACCATGGTCGTCCCGATTGGATCCCCCCGCAAGACCAACGCAGAAACGCTCATGAACTACTACTACGAGCCAGAAGTTGCTGCTGAGGTTGCTGCGTGGGTGAACTACGTGACGCCGGTGAAGGGTGCTTACGAAGCTGCCATGGAGATTGACCCCGAGTTGGCTGAGAACAAGATGATCTTCCCTGATGACGCAACGCTGTCTCAGGTGAAGGCCTTCCGCACTCTCACCTCCGATGAGGACAACGAGTACCAGGCAGCCTTCCAGGCCATCGCACTCGGCGCTTAGTAACGCAGGGTCGACAACGAAATGTCTGACGCTTCAGCAAAGCAGTTTGCGGAGGCGGGTGCTGACCTGTCCTTGGTGAACGTCACCAAACGTTTTCCGGGCTTCACAGCAATCGATGACCTCACGTTAGAGATTCCTGCTGGTTCCTTCTTCGCCCTGCTCGGGCCCAGCGGTTGTGGGAAAACCACGACGCTTCGGCTCGTAGCAGGGCTGGAGGAGCCCACCGAGGGTCAGATCCTGATCGGCGGGAAAGACGTCACCTCCACCAAGGCGTATCAGCGTCCGGTCAACACGGTCTTCCAGTCCTACGCCCTGTTCCCGCATATGACCATCCTCGAGAACGTCATGTTCGGTCTGAAGCGCCGCAAGATTGCAGACGCCGAAAAGCTGGCGCGCGACGCTCTGACCCTGGTGGAACTTGCCCACATCGCCACCAGAAAGCCCTCGCAACTCTCCGGTGGCCAGCAGCAGCGCGTTGCACTGGCTCGTGCTGTTGTGAACCGTCCAGCTCTTCTCCTTCTGGATGAGCCCCTTGGTGCGCTGGATCTCAAGCTTCGTCGACAGATGCAACTGGAGCTCAAAGACATCCAATCCGAGGTGGGCTTGACCTTCCTTCACGTCACCCACGATCAAGAAGAGGCCATGACGATGGCTGACACTGTCGCCGTGATGAACCAGGGTCGGATTGAGCAGATGGGTGCACCGGAGGAGCTCTATGAGTCTCCCCAGACTGCCTTTGTTGCGACCTTCCTGGGGCAGTCCAATTTGTTTGGTGGCGAGGTCACGGGCACCACGGCGAATGTGGTGAGCGTGTCAGCGTCGGGCTATGAGCTTCGTGTTCCGAGCGATCGTGCTGTGGCGCATCGCGGCGTGGTGACGGTCGGTATTCGTCCCGAGAAAGTCACTCTGCACTCGACAAAGCCGACCGCGGGGTCCAACGAGACCATCGTGGGTCCCGGCCGTGTTCTTGACGCGTCGTTCAGTGGTGTCAGCATCCAGTACCTCGTGGACGTTCCAGGTCTTGGAGAGATCACGGTGTTTGCCCAGAACACCTCCTTGGGTGAGCACGCGAAGAATGGCGACGAGGTGTATCTCTCATGGCAGGTTGCGCACGCCTTTGGTCTCGCTGATGCTCCGCCCCAGGAAGAGCGCTTTCAGTCAGACACCGACACTCAGTCGGTAGCGGTGCAGGAGCGGGAAAAGCTAGAAGCTGAACTCGAGGAGTCCTAGTGGCTTTTGGAGCTTTTCAAACAGCAGCCCCTGCAGGGACGCAGGCTCCGGTTGCTCAGGTACAGCGGAAGTCTCCGGTGGCCCTGTGGCTGCTTCTGCCTGGAATTTTGTACCTGATCCTGTTCTTTGTTACGCCACTTTTTTCCTTGGTAATCACCAGCTTCCAAGCCCCGGTTCCCGGAGGATTCCTCGGTGAGTTCCAGAATTCATTCCGGTGGGAAAACTACGTCGAGGTTGTCTCGACCTACTTCTCCCATATTTCTCGGTCCTTCATATACGCGACCTTGGCGACGATTTTTGCCCTTCTCTTGGGGTATCCGATTGCCTATGTGATTGGCGTCAAGTTGCGGAAGTATCCGCTCCTTCAGGCTCTCTCGCTGGTTCTGCTCATCGCTCCCTTCTTCATCTCCTTCTTGCTGCGCACCCTGGCCTGGAAGCAGATCTTCTCGGATGAGGGATTCTTCGTCGGGGTGTTGAAAACTTTCCAACTGATTCCCTCTGATGCCTATCTCACGGGAACACCCTTCTCGGTGGTCTTTGGTTTGACGTATATGTTCCTGCCTTTTATGGCTCTCCCCATTTACACGACTCTCGAGAAGCTCGACCTGCGCTATGTGGAGGCCGGCGGGGACCTGTACGCCAACCCGTTCACGGTGTTCCGGACCGTCACTCTTCCGCTGTCAATCCCCGGTGTCATTTCGGGAACGCTCTTGACCTTTATTCCGGCCACCGGTGACTACATCAACGCGAGCCGTGACTTCCTGGGCTCGACCGACACCGCGATGATGGGAAACGTTATCGAGGCCAACTTCTTGGTGCTCCAGAACTTCCCCGCTGCGGCAGCACTCTCTCTGATTTTGATGATGTCGATTCTGATTCTGGTCTCCGCCTATGTGCGACGTAGCGGAACGGATGACCTGCTGTGAGGGGCTTGGGGAAGTACCTTCTTTGGGTCTACACGGGCATGGCGATGGTGTTTTTGCTTATCCCCATCGTCTATACGATCGTTTTTTCGTTCAACGACGCGAGGCGCACCAACATCGTCTGGCGTGGTTTCACCTTCGATAACTGGCTCGATGTCTGTAATGCCCAGGACGTCTGCACCGCGTTTGGTAATTCCCTCCTTGTCGCTGGTGTCTCCACTGTTCTCGCCACCGCCATGGGGACAGCCATTGCGATTGCCCTCGTGCGCTATCGCTTCCGATTTAGAAACTCGACCACTCTCTTGCTCTTCCTGCCGATGGCCACACCCGAGGTCGTTTTGGGTGCGGGGCTTGCAGCACAGTTCCTGCAATTGGGAGTGCAAAAAGGCTTGCCGACCATCATCATCGCCCACACCATGTTCTGTATCAGCTTCGTCGTGGTGACAGTGCGAGCGAGGGTTGCTGTGCTCGACCCCGCCCTCGAGGAAGCTGGGCGTGATCTGTATGGGTCGCCCTCCCAAGTGTTCTGGCGTGTGACGTTCCCCCTGTTGGTCCCCGGAATCACCGCAGCGGCACTGTTGTCGTTCGCCTTGAGCTTTGATGACTTCATCATCACCAACTTCAACGCCGGCCCAGCAATGACGTTCCCCCGCTTTGTCTACACGGCAGCAGCCCGAGGAATACCTGCCGAGGCGAACGTGATTGCCTCCGCTGTGTTCTTCGCGGCCATCCTGCTGGTGTTGATTGCGCAAGTGAGCGGAGCCATCAAACGCAAGAGGCTTGCGCTCGCTGGTTAGTTCCACCCCATCGATTGCTCTGGAGGGCACCCCAATGTCTGTTGACCGCTCCCGCCTGGCCACTCTCATGGCTGAGGAAGTTGCTCGATTTGAAGCCGAGCGACCACACTCCAAAGCCCAGTTTGAGATCGCGAAGAGCAGCATGCCCGATGGTGTTCCGATGCTCTGGATGGCGAAATGGCCTGGCCCCTGGCCGGTCTATGTCGAGAGCGCCAAAGGCGCACACTTCACCTGTGTTGATGGAATTGACCACGTCGATTTGTGCCTGGGTGACACCGGCGCCATGGTGGGCCACTCGCCTGAGCCCACGGTGCGAGCAGTCACCGCGCAGCTCGCGAAAGGCATCACCACCATGCTCCCCACGGAGGACGCTGCGATAGCTGCCGGGATGCTGGCGGATCGCTTCGGGGTCCCGATGTGGCAATTCACCCTGACCGCCACCGATGCCAACCGCGCCATGATTCGTTACTCCCGCCAGGTGACGGGCAAGCGCAAAGTTCTGGTGATGGATTACTGCTACCACGGCAGCGTTGATGAGACCTTTGCCACCATCGATGACCACGGTTCTGTGGTGGAGAGGCGAGGAAATATCGGCGCCCCCGTTGACCCCGATATGACCACCGTGGTGGTCCCCTTCAACGATGTGGCCGCCTTGGAGAGGGCTTTTGCGTCTGGTGACATAGCCTGCGCGCTGGTGGAGCCAGCGATGACCAACATCGGCATTGTGCTCCCCGATGACGGCTGGCATCAGGCACTGCGGGAGCTCTGCACCAAGAACGGAGCTGTCCTGATCATTGATGAGACCCACACCGTCTGTGCGGGGCCTGGAGGAATGACCCAGCGTGATGGGCTTTCGCCCGACGCCGTGGTGATTGGAAAAACTATTGCGGGCGGTATTCCCGCTGGTGCTTACGGCATGACCAGCGAGCTCCAAGAGCGTGTTCGTGCCTCGATCC
>JANQZT010000044.1:18456-22627 GCA_030728325.1 Pontimonas sp. | reverse complement strand
GCCGCCTTAGCTCAGTTGGTAGAGCGTCTCACTCGTAATGAGAAGGTCGCGGGTTCGATTCCCGCAGGCGGCCCCGATCAAGAATCGCGACACGTCTTGAGATGAACTTTCGGTGAACAAGGCCCGATCTTGAAAACCTCACGGGCTCTCATTGGATAAGACTGGTGGTTGAACAAGGAGGCCACTGTGTCAATAGTGATTCGCGCGACAGCTGAGTTCCTCGGCACAGCACTCCTCGTCGCCATCGTTATCGGGTCGGGCATTATGGCCGAGTCTCTGAGCTCTGATGGCGGAGTGAGCCTGTTACTGAATCAGCTGGCAACGGTGATGGGCCTTGGTGTCCTGATTGTGGTGCTGATGCCCATTTCCGGAGCACATATTAACCCCGTTGTTACCCTCGCGGTCCTCTTTCGTCGAAAGATTTCGGTGGGCGAGGCCGCGGGGTATGTAATTGCTCAGCTCGCTGGTGGGTTAGCGGGGGTCGCACTCGCTCACGTCATGTTCGACCGGTCTGTGCTGGAGCTCTCGACTAACAATCGACTCACAACCGGGACTTTTGTCGGTGAGATCATCGCGACGTCCGGATTGATCGCCATCATTCTTCTTCTTGTGGAGAGAGCTCGTGAGTCACTGATTCCATTAGCGGTTCCCGCTTGGATCGGTGCTGGATATGTCTTCACTTCCTCCACGTCGTTCGCCAACCCTGCCGTCACGGTGGGTCGAATGTTTACCGACTCTTTCTCGGGGATATCCCCGATATCCGGGTGGGGATTCATCGGCGCTCAAGTCCTGGCAATGCTGATAGCTCTCACCCTTGTTGTCCCCGTCATCACTGCCTCAAAGGAGAAGAACAATGTCTGACAAGCCAACAGTGTTGTTTGTGTGTGTCCATAACGCCGGTCGCTCACAAATGGCTGCCGGATATCTCCAACACTTGGCAGGGGACCGGATTGAAGTCATGAGTTCGGGGAGCGCGCCGAAGGACACCATCAACCCGGTTGCGGTGGAGGTAATGCTGGAAGAGGGAATCGATATTCGTGGACGGCAGCCCAAGATCTTGACCGACGAACAGGTGCAGGCCAGCGATGTGGTCATCACCATGGGCTGTGGTGACGCGTGCAAGTTCTATCCCGGTAAGCGCTATGAGGATTGGGAGCTTGCCGACCCTGCTGGGCAAGGGGTGCAGGCCGTCCGCGCAATCCGGGACGACATCCGGGCCCGCATCGAAAAACTTGTAGCTGAGCTTCTCAACTAGGTAAGCCCAGGGCCGCTCATCTGGTGGCGGGCCACCAGAGATGGCTATGATGAGCCGAACACTTCATCGCCGACGTGATTGTGGGCGATGCCCTACCTGGAAAGAGTAGAGATGCCCCAACGCCCGTGGCTCGATCACTATCCCGCAGATGTAGACCCTGTCCTTCAGGACGTCACCCTTCCGCACGTGCCAGCGCTTGCCCGTCAGGCAGCGAGCACCTATGCCAACACCATTGCGTTCACGCAGGTGATGGCCAATGGCATGAATGGCTCGCTGAAGTACCGCGAGGTGGACGTTCACTCGGACAACTTCGCCGCTTATCTGCGCGAGACGCTAGGCCTGCAGCAGGGCGACCGGGTTGCGGTGCAGATTCCCAACTCACTGGCCTACCCGATTGTTGCTTTTGGTGTGATGAAGGCGGGGTTGGTCCTGGTGAACACCAACCCTCTCTATACCGCCTCCGAGATGACGCACCAGTTCAAGGACTCCGGTGCGAAGGTTCTCGTGGTGAGCGACATGTTTGCGGATCGCCTCCCGGAGGTGTTGCCACAGACTGATATCGAGACCGTGGTGACAGTGCGCATTTCAGAGTTTTTCTCCCCGGTTGTTGCCGGCGTTATTCGTTTGGTGCAAAAGGTGTGGTCACGAACTCTGCCCAAGATCACTGTCCCCCACACGTCCTTCCAAGCCGCACTCAAGATGGGCGAAAAGGTGTGCACGAGAGCTCAAGCGGAGAGCTACCTCGAAGGGGTGGGGGCAGACTCCCTTGCTGCCCTCCAGTACACAGGGGGAACGACAGGCGTATCCAAGGGGGCCATGCTCACGCACGGCAACCTGGTGTCCAACACTTTGCAGTTGCTGCAGATGAACGGTGAGTACATCGTTCCCGGTAAGGAGACCGCCCTGACGGCTCTTCCGCTGTACCACATCTTCGCTTTCACCGTGAATCTGTTGGGCTTCTACCACGTGGGCGCGCGGAACCTCCTGATTCCGACTCCCCGTCCACCGAGCAATCTGAAGCGAGCCTTCGAGAACTACAAGATCACCTGGACGACAGGCGTGAATACGCTGTTCAACGCTCTGCTGAATGAGCGCTGGTTCACTGACAGCCCCCCGAAGCATTTGAAGGCTTCTGCTGCAGGAGGAATGTCTCTCCACGAGTCGGTGGCGAAGCGCTGGCGTGACGTGACCGGAACCCCCATCGTCGAGGGCTACGGTTTGACCGAATCCTCGCCCGTGTTGTCGTTCAACCCCCTGGGTGGAATGTTCAAAGACAACAGCATCGGAATTCCTGTCCCCTCCACCGAAATGGCCTGCGTCGATGAGAACGGTAAAGAGGTTGCCATCGGAGAGCCGGGGGAGCTCATTGCGAGGGGTCCCCAAATCATGAAGGGGTATTGGAACCGAGACGACGAGACTAAGAACACTCTGAAGGACGGCTGGCTCTACACCGGAGACATCGCTCAGATGGATTCGGATGGCTACTTCACCATCGTCGATCGCAAGAAAGACATGGTGATCGTGAGTGGGTTCAATGTCTACCCCAACGATGTCGAGGAAGCGATTGCTGCGGTTCCCGGCGTCCTCGAGGTTGGCGTGATTGGTGTCCCGGACGAGAAGTCAGGGGAGGCCGTTCGCGCGTTCGTGGTGGCCTCTGCTCCGGCACCCACGGCAGAGGCCATTCAGGCTCATTGTCGAGAGACCCTCTCCGCCTACAAAGTGCCCTCCACCATCGTCTTCGTCGATGAGCTCCCGAAGAGCCCAATCGGCAAGATTCTCCGTCGCGAACTCCGTGATCACGCGATGTCCCAGACCGCTTCGACGAAGGGCGCCTAACCATGATTGACACACTGATTTTCCTTGCGGATAACCACAATCAAGCAACTGTCGTCAATGAGTTTGAGGAGACGTTGCTTCGAATCTTCATCGTGGTCATCATGTTTGGCCTCGGTGCGGGTCTAACACCGAAAGACTTCGGGCTGGCGTTGCGCAGACCGTGGGGTCTCATCATCGGATGGGTCACGCAGTTTGGCATCATGCCTTTTGTTGCCTACATCCTTATCGTGACGGTTCTTTTCCCCTTCTCACCTCCGGGGGAGATGGTTTGGATTGCACTGGGTGCGCTCATTATGGGAAGCGTGCCAGCGGGCACGACCTCGAATCTTTTTACCTACTTCTCGAAGGGCAACCTGGCGTTGAGTTTGACCATGACGGTCAATTCGACGCTGTGGGCATTCATCATGACCCCCGCGGTCATCCTCCTGTATTCGAATTTCCTCAACCTTGATGGAGCGGTGTCGATTGACCCGATTGAGCTTGCCACCGTCATCGCGGGGCTCGTCGTTCCCGTGGCATTGGGAATGCTGGTGCGCAAGCTCAGCTCCAATGTGGGAGCCGTGTTGGAACTCGTCGGTGGACTCTTCGGGGTTCTCTTCATTCCTTTCCTGATCATCATCTGGGTGCCCAGAAACTGGCAGTTGCTGCTCTCCACGGAGTGGCCCACCTATGTGGTGGCCATTGGGCTGGGAGTAATGGGTATCTTCAGCGCCTACGGAATTGCGCGACTGATTAAGCTCCACCCGATGAATGCAAGAACGGTCGGGTTGGAGACGGGAATCCAGAATGGACCGCTCGCGATCGCAGTCATCATCGCGATTTACCTCGACACAGGGTTTGTGGACGAGATCCTCCTGGTCCCAGCCCTCTACTCGCTGTTCATCGTGATTGTGTCGACATTGGTGACCTTCTGGTTCCGTCGGGCAAACCTGGCTGAAGAGCAAAAGATTCCCAACCTCCTGTAGGAGGTTCGAGCCGATACCCTGAGCGAGTGTCTACTCGCCCAGGGTTCGAGCGCGGTTATGTTGCAGCTTTTGTACTGAGCGTTTTTTCTGGTGTTCTCGTGGCGCTCCAGTCACG
>JANQZT010000044.1:0-18356 GCA_030728325.1 Pontimonas sp. | reverse complement strand
CTCGCTATCGACACCAAAGGGTGGTTTGGTGCTCCGCGGGTGCGCCTGACCGCGCTGCGGGTGGTCGGAGCAATCCTTGCCGTTGTGGGCGCCGTGATTGCCCTCGATGTTCTCTCGGGCTCCCTGGAGGGTAAAACGCTCGCTTTTGCGCTCCCACTTGTTGCCGGCTTCGGAACGGGTTACCAACAAGCCGTGAACGGGCGGGTCAAGGCAGCAGCTGGCTCTGCTCTTGCCGCGACCTTCATCAATTTTTCGGCGGGAGCGCTCACCCTCGCCGTGGTCACCGCGATATCTCTCCCCTTTACCGGTGGACCGACTGCCCTGCCCGATCAGTGGTGGGTGTGGACGGGTGGATTGGTGGGCACCATCTTCATCACCATTCAAGCCTCCACCGTGCTGGTTATCGGTGTTCTCGGGCTTGGAGTGAGCATCGTGACAGGTCAACTCTTGGGATCGATCGCTCTCGACGTTTTCTTTCCCGTCGCGTCCTCGGGCCTCGCGACATCCACCATCGTGGGTGCTCTCATTACCCTCGCTGGTTCAGCTTTGGTGACGGTCGGGCGAAAGACCTAGGCGTCTTTCTCGTCAAACTCCAGCGCGAGAGAGTTCATGCAGTAGCGCTGACCTGTGGGGGTCCCCACGGCGTCATCGAAGAGGTGACCCAGGTGACCACCACACGCCCCGCAGATAACCTCGGTGCGGACCATGCCCAGGCTTCGGTCCTCATGGAGTTCCACCGCGCCGGGTGTGATGGCGTCAAAGAAGGAGGGCCAGCCCGATCCCGACTCAAACTTCGTGTCGCTGGTGAAGAGCTCGTTTCCACACCCCGCGCAGGAATACACACCATCACGTTTCTCTGCGAGGAGTTCCCCGGTCCAGGGGGGTTCAGTAGCTGCTTGACGCAGGATCGCGTAGCGCTCCGGGGGTAGTTCTGCTTTCCAGAGAGAGTCGTCTTTGGTGATTTTCTCGACCATGAGGTGTCCTTGCGTCGGGGAGTGTGAAGGTTCCCCCATTAAACTCCCACCATGTCCTCGCCGCCGGTAATCCACAAAACGTGGGGTGAATTCACACCTGATGAGGTGTTCGAGATGGCGGTTCTTCGCTCTGAGGTGTTCTTCCTCGAGCAGAAAATCGACGAAGAAGAATTCGATGCGGCAGACCGCGATCCCACCACTCTCCACCTCTGGATTGCCGATGACGAGGGAATGGCTGCTTACCTCCGGATTGTGCACAATCCTGACCAGGCAGCGAGCCACGACGGTATCGCGGATAGCCTCGGTCGAATGGTGGTGCGGAAGAGCGCCCGCGGTCGAGGTTTAGCCCAGGTGTTGATGGCTCGAGCTCTCGAGATCGCCGGGGATAAGCCCCTCTACCTCCACGCCCAGGACTACATCACCTCCTTGTATGCGAAATTTGGTTTTGAGCGTCGAGGCGAGCTGTTTCACGAGGCAGGCATCCCCCACGTCTTGATGGTGCGGCACCCTGATGCGTGAAGCAGTCGCACTGGCTCTTGCGGCCGTTGTGGGGGTATCACCGGCCTCGGTTCCCGAGGGCACCTGCGAAGTCCGGGACATCTCAATCACCTGGGGTTTCAAAGAGTCCTTCCGGTCCTATATCTCCGGTTCCATCGCTCAGGGGTCATGGGAGGTCTCCGGTGATGTCGGTTATGAAATTCCTCACTTCACCCTCACCGGTGGTACCGGGTATGTGGATGCCGCCAGAGATGAAGGGATCGTGGCGTTTGAGGGCGGAATCGTGTTTTCCGGTCATGACGGAATTCTCGAAACAGCCCTTCAGAACCCCGAGCTGATCATCACCGGGACACGAGAAGCCACCCTGGTGCTCGATGTGACAGGAGACACCATGGAGGAGGTCAGCGTCAATCAGCGAGATGTTCGCTTCGCCACGGTGACATGGGGTCGCGGCGCGGAGGAGGTTGTTCCCTCCGAAGGGGTGTGGGGTGTGGAGGGGGCGCAGGTGGTCCTCACTCAGGAGGGCTCGGATGCCTTTGGCACCTATCCGGCTGGAGAAGTGATGGATCCGATGTCTTTTCGACTCGAGGTCAGCCCAGGCTGCCTTGATGAGGGGACAATCTGGTGGATACCCGGCGGGGTGGCGGCGCTCACCGTGGGAGCGAGCGCTTTAGCGCTTGCTATCCAGCGGGGTCGTAGATCGCGCGGGCAAGAGCGTCCATAACCGCAGGAGTCCTCGGCCCAAAGCTGAGGACTTGAGAATCAGCCATATCGACAAACCGCAGGTTTTGCCCCGCAGCGGTCAAACCGATGGCGGGCTTGAGGCGAACCAGTTCTTCCGGTCCGCCCACGCTCTCCAGTCCCTCTGACATGACCAAAATAAGGTCAGGGTTTGCAGCGATCAGGGCTTCATCGGTCATCGGACGCAAACCCGTCCAGCCAATCTCGGTGGCAATGTCGATTCCTTGGAGACCCTCGATCAGGTCTCCCGCACCGGACTCTTGCCCAAACAGGTAATAGATGCCATTGGCCCCACGGATGTAGAGAAACACCATCCGAAGTTTCTGATCGCGACTGCTGGGGGCATTCTCGGCAATGGTGCCAAGAACAGTGTCGAGCTCTTGCGTGATGCGTGTGGCCAACGCATCTCCCGTGCCCTCCATCCCAAAGATGCCCGCCACAGAGCGCGCCATGGCAGCAGGCGCATCGAGCCCCGGTTCCTCGCGGACGAAAACGACGGTAATGCCGGCGTCCCGCAATTGCAGGACGACGTCGAGGGGGCCGATGGTTCCATCAGTAATCAGCAGGTCTGGCCGAAGCTCGAGGACAGACTCGGGCGAGATGGCATGACCGCTCCCCGTGACAACGGGGAGGCTCTCAACTCCGGGGAAGGTGGTCGAAATATCGCGCCCCACGAGGCGGTCTCCCAGGCCGAGCGCCCAGACCGTGGCTGCCAGCGAACCTGACATATCGAGCGCGAGCACCCGATCGGCAGAGGTCACGGTGACCTCGCGGTCGCCGGAGAGCTCATCTGAGATCACGGTCGTCGGAAGCGAGACAACTGGTTCGTCAGTGATGGGTGTAATGGCGACGTCCCCCAGCACTGCGGTGGACGAGCCCACCCACTCCCTGGGTGAGTCCAGCCAGTCAATCTCTGCAAGAGCAGGACGGTCTCCAGCCGCACTGGGGCTAGAGCTGGGTGCCCCGTAGGAGCCTGGTTGGCAGCCAGAAAGCACTAGTGCACACGCAAGTGCGAGAACCCCGAGGGGAGCCAGAGAAGACTTTGTCACAGTGTTTCTAGGATAGGCGCCTCGCCCTGATGCCTGCTGAGCGCCGTATCATGAGGGGACATGGTGAATGCGGACAACCTCGAGGATGAACTCGGCGCAGGAGACATCGATCTTTTGGAGTTCGAGAGGACTCATTGGGGCTCTATTCCTAATAAGGAGTCTGCGGTGAGGGAGCGCTTTGGACTCTCTCTGGCTCGTTATTATCAGCGGGTGTATGCGCTGTGTCGCACAGAAGCAGCAGTTCGGTATGACGCAGTATTGGTGAGGCATTGCCTCGAGGCGGCTACCTCGAGACGCGAAGAGCAAGGAGGGTGAGGGATGGCACAGTCAGGTAAGCCCTCGTTTCTCCCCGATCGTTTCGACGATGTAGAGCGCGACCTCGGCTATGTCGGCACACACCGACGCCAACGCTCCTCGTGGAGCGTCTTCGCCCCCATCGGAATAGGTTTTGGTGCGGTCCTTGTGCTGGTCCTCGCCGGTGTGTGGTTTGTCGACCGCAGTGATGACTACCTCACGTTGGATGTGAGCGAGGTCCCGGTCATCACCGGTGACGCTCCGCCCGAGGAGTCAGACGAACCCGTGGTCCTCGAGCCTGAGGTTCCCGAAGAAGTGGTCGCGGTGACGGACCCCACCCAGATCGATACCGAAGGGTTGACGTTGACGGTGCTGAATGGCACCGCCACCCAGGGGATGGCGGCTCGCGCGGTCGAACGATTGGTCACGGTGGGGTGGCCAGAGGCTACGGCGACGAACGCCGATTCCACGGATGTCCAGCAAAGCGTTGTGGCGTATAGTGATGACGCCGATAAGGCCATCGCCCTGGGAATTGCTCAGGAGTTGGATCTTGACGCGGACTCCGTTGTCCAAACAACTGCATATCCGGGAGCACGCGTCACTGTTGTTCTTGGAGCCGACTACGTCGACACCGAATCGACCTAAACTTTCCCCGGTCCTGAACTGAAAAGGTAACCCCCTGATGAAAACCACTGTTCGCTCATTCTTCGCCGTTGCTGCAGTTGCGGCACTCGCCCTCGCAGGGTGTTCCAGTGAGGCCAGCTCGCCTGAGGATGAAGTGGTGACCTCTGGCGAAGGGGAGAGCGCAGAAGCGATTGTCGACAACGCCACTGTCGCCGCACTGACAGGCGAGGCCATCGAGGCGGGAAGTCTGTCTCGCCCGTCCCTCTCCGCCAAGATTGACAACCACCCCTCCGCCCGTCCGCAGGTGGGACTCGACGAAGCTGACATCGTCTTCGAAGAGCTCGTGGAGGGTGGCCTCACTCGCTATGTCGCCGTGTGGCACTCGACCCTTCCTGCTGAAATCGGTCCCGTTCGCTCGGTTCGCCCGATGGACCCCGAGATCGTCAGCCCCTTCGGTGGCGTGTTCGCTTACTCGGGTGGTCAGGTCCGCTTCATTCAGATGATGCAGGAAGCGCCGGTCTACAACGCGATTCACGGACAGCCCGACACGGAGGACACCTTCTACCGCACGAGCGCCAAGGTTGCCCCTCACAACGTGTTGGTGAAAGCCCCCGAACTCATTGACCAACACCTGGACCTCCCTGCTCCCGAGCGCCAGTTCTCCTATGCACCCAGCGTGGAAGAGTCCACTGCTGTGGTTGCTGGTTCGGCCATGACGTCGATCAACCCTCGCTTCAGTGGATTCTCCAGCCCCACCTGGGAGTGGGATGGAACTCAGGGAACCTTCCTGCGCTTCCAGACGAACGGCGCTGCTGACTCTGCCTCCAGTGGCAACCAGATTTTTGCCACGAACGTTGTCGTTCTTCAGGTGGGCATCGACGTTGTTGAGGACATCCCCACGACCCGCTTGGTCAACCAGGGAACTGGGTGGGTCGCCACCGGTGGCTCCATCGTGGAGATCAACTGGTTCAAAGCGACTCCTGAGTCATCCATCGTCTTGACGACTGCCGCTGGTGACGAGGTTCTCCTGGGTGTGGGAAACACCTGGGTGGAGCTCATCCCCAACGAGTCCTCTGACGTAGAAGCTGGCGTACTGACCATCAACTAGTTCGACACGCTCCCGGTGTGCACTTGCACTCTCAGCCCGAGAGTGCCAAAATCAATTAGCACTCGTAATACGCGAGTGCCAATAGCTACAGCACACTAGACGTCCGGGAGGGACGAAAAACTGATGGCAAAACTAATTGCTTTTAATGAAGAGGCCCGTCGTGGTCTCGAGCGTGGGCTCAACACCCTGGCGGATGCCGTCAAGGTAACGCTAGGACCGCGCGGTCGTAACGTCGTTTTGGAGAAGAAGTGGGGCGCCCCCACCATCACCAACGACGGTGTGTCGATCGCCAAGGAAATCGAGCTGAGCGACCCCTTCGAGAAGATCGGCGCAGAGCTGGTCAAAGAGGTCGCCAAGAAGACCGACGACGTTGCTGGTGATGGAACCACAACCTCCGTCGTTCTCGCTCAGGCACTGGTCCGCGAGGGGCTCCGTAACGTTGCCGCTGGCGCTGACCCCATTAGCCTGAAGCGCGGCATCGAGAAGGCCACCGAGGCCGTCTCTGACGCACTTCTGAAGATCGCCAAAGAGGTCGAGACCAAAGAGGAAATCGCCGCGACTGCGTCGATCTCTGCGGCTGACCCCGCCATTGGTGCGCTGATTGCAGAAGCAATCGACAAGGTCGGTAAGGAAGGTGTGGTGACCGTTGAAGAGTCCAACACTTTCGGCACCACCCTGGAGCTCACCGAAGGTATGCGCTTTGACAAGGGTTACCTGTCTGCGTACTTCGTGACAGACCCCGACCGTCAAGAGGCAGTCTTCGAAGACCCCTACATCCTCATCGCGAACCAGAAGATCTCCGCAATCAAGGACCTTCTGCCCATCGTCGACAAGGTCATCCAGTCCGGCAAGCAGCTGCTGATCATTGCTGAAGACGTTGAGGGCGAAGCACTCGCCACACTCGTCGTCAACAAGATCCGCGGAATCTTCAAGTCTGTTGCCGTCAAGGCTCCTGGCTTCGGAGACCGTCGCAAGGCCATGCTCCAGGACATCGCCATCCTCACCGGTGGTCAGGTCATCTCGGAAGAGGTTGGTCTGAAGCTTGAGAACATCGAGCTCGACATGCTGGGCCGCGCACGCAAGGTCGTCGTCACCAAGGACGAGACCACCATTGTGGAGGGTGCCGGCGAGTCCGACGCCATCGCAGGTCGCGTGAAGCAGATCCGCCAGGAGATCGAGAACACCGATTCCGACTACGACCGTGAGAAGCTCCAGGAGCGTCTCGCCAAGTTGGCCGGTGGTGTTGCCGTGATCAAGGCAGGTGCCGCAACCGAGGTTGAGCTCAAGGAGCGCAAGCACCGTATTGAGGACGCCGTGCGTAACGCCAAGGCTGCTGTGGAAGAGGGAATCGTCGCCGGTGGTGGCGTGGCCCTGATCCAGGCTGGAGCCAAGGTATTTGACACCCTCAAGCTCGAAGGTGACGAGGCAACCGGAGCAAACATCGTCCGCGTGGCCATCGATGCACCTCTCAAGCAGATCGCCATCAACGCAGGGCACGAGCCCGGTGTTGTTGCCGAGCACGTTCGTGGTTTGAAGGTCGGCTGGGGCCTCAACGCTGCCACCGGTGAGTATGTTGACATGCTCGCTGCTGGTATCGCAGACCCCGTCAAGGTGACCCGTTCAGCTTTGCTGAACGCCGCCTCGATCGCCGGTCTCTTCCTCACCACCGAAGCAGTTGTCGCAGAGAAGCCGGAGCCCACTCCTGCACCTGCTGGCGACCCCTCCGGTGGCATGGGAGGCATGGACTTCTAAGTCCAAACCAGTTCTACTGTGGGGCGTCTCCTTCGGGAGGCGCCCCACAGCCGTTAACGCTGGAAGAGGCGCTGGTTGGCCATCTCCATGTCGCGGTAATGAGCACCCGCCTGGGACAGCGCCTGAGTCAGGGCGTGGAGAGAGGCCTCCACAGCGCTTTGTGTGCTGCGCCACGATTCGTGAACTCCGACAAACGCGCTGGCAGCTGGTCCGCTCCAGCTCCCACTCAGAGCGTTGAGTTGGGTGTTGAGCGTCTGGACGTCACTGTGAATCCTGTCGATGGTGGCCCGCGCATGTTGCGCGGCAGTCAGAACAGCGTCGGCATCAACGGAATAACGAGTCATGGGGTCTCCTTTGTCTGTCCGGCTGACGTTAGTCAGAGACCAGGCACCACGACCGAGCAATTGTCGAATCTGTGGGAGGGGAACTAAGAGGATTGCTTGGGGACAAGCGGGAGGGACAGCCGGAACGTGGCGCCACCCCCGGGGGTCTCCTCCACCCGGATTGTTCCCTTGTGGCGCCTCACGATGGTGTCCACGATGGCGAGACCAAGACCTGAGCCACCCGTCTCCCGGGCGCGGGAAGTGTCCGCGCGGAACAACCGTTGGAAGATTTTGTCCCGCAGTTGGAGAGGTATTCCTTCACCGTGGTCGACCACACTGACTACTCCGCGGGCTGGGTTGGTTTCGCGCTGCACGATCACTTCAATCGGGGTGTCTTCAGGGCTGAATCGCAGAGCATTTTGGAGAAGGTTTGCGAGAACCTGGCGAATCTTGTTTTCCTCAGCACTCAGGATGATGGGCGGAATAGCCGTGGGGTCGTGGACGAGTTCCCCCTCATGCCACAGGGTGACGGTGCGACCGGGAGCACTGGCTTGGGCATCCATCGCTTGGTCGTGAGCAAGACCCACCAGGTTCACCGGCCCGAGCTCCAAAGGTTTGGCTTCATCCAATCGCGCCAGCTCGAGAAGGTCTGTGACCAGTGTGGTCATCCGCTCAGCTTCTTTTTCGATGCGCTCCATGGCTTGAGCGACGTCGGCCTTCTTGGTGAGAGCACCCATCCGATACAGCTCCGCATAGCCCCGGACAGAGACCAGCGGTGTGCGCAGCTCGTGGCTTGCGTCCCCGATAAAGCGCCTCATCTGCTCGATGGTGTCGGCGCGATCCGCGAAGGCGCGATCAATGCGCGAGAGCATGGTGTTGAGAGATCGGGTGAGGCGTCCCACCTCAGTATTGGGTGTGGCGCCGCCGAGTCGTTGGGAGAAGTCTCCTCCGGCGAAGCGGGCAGCTGTCATTTCCACTTCGCGCAGTGGTCGGAACGTGGTGGTGACGAGGAAGCGCGTGAGGATGGCGCTAAAGAGAACTGCGGCGAGACCAAACAGCAAGAAAATGGTGGCGAAGCGGCCGACAGTTTGTTTGGACTCTTCCAGGTCCACCCCGATGATGAGGGTGGCATCCTCCTGCGTCATGTTGGCCTCTTGGATGATGCGCAGGCTGTAGGCGTGGAGTCGCCACTCGGTGTTGCCGTCAAGGCTTTGCACCGTGAAGTTGGAGGAATTGTTGAGAATGAAGCTCTGCGTGATGCCACTCACGTCGGGTTGATACTCCGAGTTTTCGGGCTCAAGGTTGCTCGCCAGCACCTCGCCATCATCAGAGATGGCGGCGAGGAAGTAGGAGCTCCTCGATCCGGTCTGGCCGGTGGTGTCGAAGGAGGCAAAGTCTGACGTGGTGAGACTGGGGGAGAGGCCAGCCGCGACTTCGTCGATCTTGCGGTCCACTTCATCCAGAAGGTATTGCTGGACCGTCGTCATCGTCCCTACACCGATGCCAAAAAGACCCAGGGTGATGACAATGACGGTAAGCCCGGTGATTTTCGTTCGCAGTGACGTGGATTCCCACCACTGCCGCATGCCAGAGAGCATGTCCAGGGGCTTAGGCCTTGTCGGACTTCAGCATGTATCCAAACCCACGCTTGGTTTGGATCAGTGGCTCCTGAGTGTGAGGGTCGAGCTTCCGACGAAGGTAGGAGACATAGCTTTCGACGATACCGGCGTCCCCATTGAAGTCGTACTCCCAGACGTGATCGAGGATCTGGGCCTTAGACAGCACGCGGTTGGGATTCAGCATCAAATAGCGCAGGAGTTTGAATTCGGTCGGGGAGAGATCAATCGGGATAGAGCCCAAGAACACTTCGTGCGTGTCTTGGTCCATGCTGAGGTCTCCCACACGAATGAGAGCGTCATCCTCTTCGTTCAGCGTGCGACGAAGGATGGCTTTGATGCGGGCCACGATCTCATCCAAGCTGAAGGGCTTGGTGACGTAGTCATCGCCACCGACGGTGAGGCCGGTGATTTTGTCCTCGGTCGAGTCTTTGGCGGTGAGGAAGAGTATGGGGCAGGTGTAGCCGCTGGCGCGCAGGCGCTTGGTCACACCGAAACCGTTGATGTCGGGCAACATGACGTCCAGCACAATGAGGTCGGGCTCTTCCTCGAGCACCGCAGAGATGGTTTGGGCGCCGGTGCCTACCGCGCGCACCATGAAGCCTGCGAAGCGCAGGCTGGTCGTGAGCAAGTCCCTAATGTTGGGTTCGTCATCGACAACAAGAATTTTCGGTCCATCAGCCATGTCTTTATTATCTGGGAGACTGCTGAATGTTGTCTGACAGAATCTTTGGCACTTTCTGTGTCACCTCTGCGGCGTCCATGATCGTGTACCCATAGCCCTGCTCGGCCAGGAATCGTTGACGATTCAAGGCGAAATCCTGATCAACGGTGTCCCTGGCGACCAAGGTATAGAACACGGCAGGGCGACCGCTGGCCTTGGGCCGGAGGATGCGCCCCAATCGCTGTGCTTCCTCTTGGCGGGAGCCAAAGGAACCCGAGACTTGGATAGCCACGGATGCTTCGGGAAGGTCGATAGAAAAGTTCGCCACCTTCGAGACCACCAGGCGCATGATGTCTCCCTGGCGAAACGCCTGGTACAGCTCCTCACGCTGGGGAACCGGAGTATCGCCGGTAATCATGGGAATTCCGAGACCCTCGGAGAGGGCTTCAATCTGTTCGAGGTAGGTGCCGATGATCAAGGTGGGGTCATCGGGGTGCAGGGCCAACAACTCGGTCACGATGGCGCTCTTGGAGGGAGAGGTCGAGGCCAAACGGAAGCGCTCCTTGTCGGTGCTCGCCGCATATTCCAGTCGTTCGCTCTGTGGGAGCTCCAGTCTGATCTCCACACAGGTTGCGGGAGCTATGTAGCCCTCGGATTCGAGCTGCTTCCACGGAACATCAAAGCGCTTGGGTCCAATCAGGCTGAAGACGTCGCCCTCGCGACCGTCTTCTCGCACCAGGGTGGCCGTGAGGCCTAGGCGCCTGCGGGCTTGCAGTTGAGCGGTGAGCTGGAAGACAGGAGCTGGAAGAAGGTGTACCTCGTCATAGACAACGAGGCCCCAGTTCTTGGCATCCAGCACACCCAGGTGAGCGAACTCGCCTTTGCGCTTGGCAGCCATGATGCTGTAGCTGGCGATCGTGACCGGCTTGATCTCTTTGACGCTCCCGGAGTACTCACCGATGTCATCCTCGGTCAGGGATGTCTTGGCTAACAGCTCCGCGCGCCACTGACGTGCCGACACCGTGTTCGTCACCAAGATCAGGGTCGTGGTGTCTAGCTCCGCCATGACACCGGCTCCGACGATGGTCTTCCCCGCGCCACAGGGCAACACCACAACTCCAGAGCCACTCTGGGCGAAACGATGAATCGCCTCTTTTTGGTAGTCCCGAAGTGACCAGTCACCATCACCGAGAGAAATGTCGTGAGGTTCACCCGCGGCGAAGCCAGCATGATCTGCCGCCGGCCAGCCCTTCTTCAAAAGCTCCTGTTTGATGAGGCCTCTCGACCAGGGTGCTAGCGGATAGCGACCCTGGTCATCGCGCTCGCCGAGGAGGTCCTTGATTTTCTGCGTTCGCGTAATTTCCGCTTCAATCGCCGGGGTGTGGCAAGAGATAAAGAGGTCATCGCCGTCACGCGTGATCTCAATCTGTCCGTAGCGGCCGATGGTGTCGGTGATCTCTTCGGCGATGCCCTGGGGCAGGGGGAACTTGGAGTACTCCTCGAGCGTTCCGAGGATCTCCTCAGAGGTGTGGCCCGCCGCGCGAGCGTTCCAGAGGCCCAGCCGAGTGATCCGGTACGTGTGCATGTGCTCCGGTGCACGCTCGAGCTCGGCGAACACGGCAAGAGCGTGACGAGCTGAGTCAGCGAGAGCGTGGTGAACCTCGAGAAGAACAGTCCTGTCGCTTTGAACGATGAGGGGGCCGTCGGGATTCACAACCAGCCAGTCTACGGTGCCTGGCTTAGTCCTCCCCGTCGTCCTGGGACCATGCCCGAACGCTGGTGATGTGAGACACCGGGAACGTCTTCTCCACCGCATGCTTGAGTTCGACCCCACGCAGTCGACCAGCACTCAGTGCTCTCGGTTCCATGACGACCGTGACCGAGGAGCCATCAGGCATCGTCACCACAATCTCGAGAGGAGTCTTCGTCTCGGTGGCGACCTCGATAATGCTCGTGAAGCCCGCGGGTACTCCCTTGGCTGCTGATTCGTGGGCGCTTGCCACAAGCTCCGCTAGGGCGGTGTGGTGGCGCTCCTCGCTCTCCACATCGCGGGACTCCACGAGCGGCGGGTTGGACGCCAGGGGCGCTCCTGACGAGTCCACGAGGAGGCTGGGATAGGAGGCTGCGAGCAGGGTTGAGTGAACTCGCTCGGCAGGCCAGGAGCACCTCAACTCACGGTCTCCTGATCGCTTCAGGCCGAGAACAATGAGGCCTGGATCGGAGAGTAGTTCGTCAGAGAGCGCATCCCGCCGGGTTGTGAGAGTGGTGGAGTCACCCTGGGGGTGTACCTCGAGATCGAGTGCCCGGCGAGTGACATCCTCTGCCAGAGCAATCATGCTCGCCGGCACCTCGTTCACACACACTTCGGCAAGCACGGTGGGAATGCTCTCCGGGCGCACGCCATCTTGCAAAGCATTCAGCACCGAGGCTGCCGTCATCCGATAGCGGGGGACCAATCCCCCGAGCTCCCGAGCCGTGATACTGGCGAGTACTCGGCGATGGTGTGGTTGGAGGGGGCCACTGGCCAGGAGCGTGTAGTCATCGTGGGCGAAGACTCCCGGCGCGTAGGGCGGGATTGATGAGCGAAACGCCGTGGCCACATCCCCCGAGCTCCAGAGCGCTAGTCCCCAGGGTGTCGGGAGTGAGCCGTGCAGAACCCCCACCATCTGGGCATCAGAAAGGACTTCCGTGACAACGGGCTCGGCGTCCACTAAGGGGTAGTGATAGCTCAGGTGGGAGAGCAGAGTGGAGTCCCAGGTCATGGTGGGGTGCCCGGAGATTGTCTGGGAGAGCCAGGAGGGGACTGTTGACCACCACGACTTCGCGAGAAGGGCCAGTCGCTCCTCATCGGGTAGGTCACGCCAGCCGACAGCGCTCTGAGTGAGCGCCGCTGCTGAGTTGTGAGGGCCAAGCAGCCCTGCTTGCGTGGCGCATCGCCACAGCAGGGGGATGTCATACCCGATCCCCAACTCACTCTGGAGATTCTTCAGTGACGTTGCCGTGAGCTCTCCGTCCTGGTTCAGGGGGAAGCGTGCATCTGCAATAGCGTCCAAAAGGTCTGACACGGTCACCACCAACGTGAGTGCGTGACTTGCCGCGGCTGAGATGTCGGACTCGGCCAAAGCTGGCGTTGCAGGGAGCGAGGGTTCCTTCGTGGCCGAATCCAGCTTGCCCAGAGGGTCAAGGCTCGACGAAGGAATGAGGAGCGAGGTTCCTTCGGATGTCAAGGAGATCAAGCCACGCTCTTCCAGAGCGTCCCTTGAGGCAGCGGTTGCGCTATCAGGGTCGTTGAGGGCTAGAAGTTCGGCCCGAGGAAGGTGTTGCACCGACGCACGGATGTTCTCGGCGTCTTGTAAAGCCTGAGCGAGAGATCGATAACTCGTGCACGCTGAGTGCGGGATGCCACGACGCCGAATCAGGCTCTGGAGCTGTTCGGTGTTTCTCGAGGCAAGCCAACTGATGAGTGCGAGCGTGGTGTCACTCGGAAGCGTCATCAGTCCCTAACGCGCGGCGACGCCTCGTGGAGATAATCAGCAACGCGATGATCAGGACAAATCCGATCGGGAGCCCGAAGAGGGGAGTCATCGTGATGGCTGGCCAGAGTCCCGCGGAAAAGGCGTCAGAGTCCATACCCTGCCAGGTCCCCACAATGATGGAGAAGAAGGCAAGGACCGAGAGTGCGACCACCCCCACGATCATGGCGGCGAGGATGCGCTCAGTGGCGGTGGGTTCGATGCTTTCGGCGGATGTCACTACCCCAGGATATCCCGGCGGAAGAGACGGTATCCTGCGAGGAGCGAGATTTCGCGTGGTGACTGACAGAAAGGCGTCAACATGCCCACCGGCAAGGTCAAGTTTTATGACCAAGACAAAGGCTTTGGTTTCATCCACACCGATGACGGTGAGGAAGTGTTCCTGCACGCCTCTGCACTCTCCCCCGGCGATGTCGTCAAAGCAGGGGCTCGAGTTGAGTTCGGTGTTGCCGAAGGCAAACGAGGCGCTCAAGCGCTGAGCGTTCGAATCTTGGATGCCCCCGCCGGACGTTTTGGACGCAAAGGCGCTGAGGACATGGCGATCATCGTGGAGGATCTCCTCAAGTTGCTCGATCGCACCAGTGGAGATCTTCGTCGTGGGCGATACCCCGATGACGACCATTCCAAGAAGATTGCGGCGCTCTTGCGCAAAGTAGCCGAAGAATTTGATGCCTAAGAAGACCTCAGCATCCGAGGACACCTTTGTCGCCCTGGCTCGAGTGGCACTACTCGAGGTGACGGGAGCCGACACTTTTGTGGACACCCCTGCGGTGACCCACGAGGGCGAGTCCGTGACCGTGGCGTACCCCTCTGCCCAGCCTGGCTATCCCGGGTGGGCATGGACGGTAAGTGTGTCCAACGTCTCTGGTGTTGACCCTTCCGTGTTGGAAGTGGGCTTGCTTCCGGGTGAAAGCTCGCTGGTGGCTCCTGACTGGGTTCCGTGGGCTGATCGCCTCGAGGAGTACCTGCTTCATGAGAAAGAGCTCAAGGACCAGGCCGAAGCGGATGACGACGAGGATGACGATGACGCTCTCGACCTCGATGACGATGTTGACGGGGTTGATATTGACCAGCTAGATCTCGACCTGGATCCGACTCCTTTGGAGGTTCCCGAAGAGCCCGATGATCTCTTTGATCACGTGGAGCTCGACGAGCCCGACCCGCTTGACCCTTAGAGGTTTTCGAGCACGTAGTCGAGGCTTGCGATGAGCTTCTCGACATCGCCGAGAGGGACTCCCACAAAGGTCGCCACCCGAATCTGGTTGCGCCCGAGCTTTCGATAGGGCTCGGTGTCCACGATGCCATTCGCGCGCAGAGCCGAGGTCACGGCAGTGGCATCGATGCTCTCATCCAGGTCGAGCGTCACGACGACGCGCGAACGGTGAGAGGGGTCATTCACAAAGGGGGTGACATCAGACCGGGATTCCGCCCAGTCATAGAGCAGACCTGAAGCCTTGGCGCAGTGCTCCGCTGCGGGCGTCAATCCGCCGAGGCTCATCATCCACTCCAGCTGAGATTCCATGAGGAGCAACGTGGTGAGAGCGGGCGTGTTCAGTGTTTGGTTCAGTCGAGAGTTCTCGATGGCTTGCGTGAGACTCAGGAAGTCGGGGATGTAGCGGTCGGTAGCGGCAATCTCGAATGCGCGGTCAATGGCAGCGGGGGACATCAGGGCGAACCACAGCCCGCCATCGCTCGCGAAATTCTTCTGCGGCGCAAAGTAATAGACATCCACCTCGGAGATATCGAAGTCCAAACCTCCGGCAGCACTCGTCGCATCGACCATCATGAGAGCACCCGGGTCGGCGCCTGGAACACGAGTCACCGGAGCCATGACTCCGGTGGAGGTTTCGTTGTGGGGCCAGGCGTAGAGGTCCACTCCGGGAACAGCGGTGAGCTCACTTCTGGTGCCCGGCTCACTCGTGACAACGTGGGGTGCTTCGAGCCAGGGAGTGGTGTGAGCTTTCACACACTTCGCACCGAACTCGCCAAAGCTCAGATGGGCGCTGCGGTTCTTTGCCAAGCTGACCGCCGCCACATCCCAAAACGCGGTGGAGCCGCCATTACCCAGCACCACTTCATAGCCCTCGGGAAGCCTGAAATAGGCACCGAGCGCTCCTTGTATCCGCCCGACCAGCTCCTTCACGGGGGCTTGGCGATGAGAGGTTCCAAGCAAGGAAGCGTTTCTGATCAGGTGATCGAGTTGGTGTGAACTCACCCTCGAGGGCCCTGCTCCGAAACGTCCGTCCTGGGGAAGAAGGTCCTGGGGGATGGTGATGTCGGCCATGAGGTAATTCTAAGTGCTGGCTCTGGGTGCTCCTCATGGGGTCACAAAGTAAGCTAAGCCTCACCTAATACGTGTGAAGGGTGTCCTGATGACAGATCTCGTCGATACGACGGAGATGTATCTGCGCACCATCGTCGATTTGGAGGAAGAGGGAATTCCTCCCTATCGAGCGCGGATCTCTGAACGTTTGGGCCACTCCGGACCCACTGTTTCTCAAACAGTGGCGCGCATGGAACGCGATGGTCTGCTGGTCGTGGAAGCCGACCGTCAACTCGCCCTGACGAAGAAGGGTCGCAAGAAAGCGTTCGAGGTGACGCGCAAACACCGTCTCGCGGAGCGTCTCCTGGCCGATGTGATTGGCCTCGAATGGTCGCTCGTCCACGAGGAGGCCTGCCGGTGGGAGCACGTGATGAGCGAGCACGTCGAGCGCCGTCTTGTGGAGATGTTGGGTAACCCGACCGAGTCTCCGTTTGGTAATCCCATTCCCGCCCTGGAGGACATCGGGGGGACCGCGTCCGAGAAGTTTCTGAAGGGCGTCATCCGGGTGACAGATTTCGCGACGGCAGAACCCCAGTCGGGTCTTCTGCGTCGGCTGGGCGAACCAGCACAGTTTGATCCACAGTTGCTGGCGAACTTCAAAGCGGCTGGGGTCATTCCCGGAGCCCGCGTGAGCGTGAGTCAGGTGGGGGAGAAGTATCGCCTGAGCACCGAGCACCCCCAGGGTGAGGTTGTCGTCGAGGCGTCCATCGCAGAGCACCTGTACCTGGCTAAATAGGCCCGGCGTGCCGTATCAGCTCGTCCCAGGATTAGCTGGATACTCTTATGCCATTGCGCCAACTGTGTCGCGAAGGAGTACCTGATGAGTCCACGAGAGCGTGTATCCCCGAGGGATGTGCGCGCTCACTTTCGGATACAGGTCTCCACGAGGCCGGCCCTGGCATGTCAGGGCGTCCGCTTCTCTCAGACACCATCGTTCATCGATGGTGTCTTTTGCGTTAACGGGGCACCCCGATGACCCCCACGAAAGCATCCGTCTCCACGATTGAGTCTCCGTCGGTGAGCATGAGAACGTTGGTTTTGAACGCCGGATATGAGCCGCTCTCGGTGGTGTCGTTCAAGAGGGCCCTCGTCCTGGTGATGAACGGTCGCGCTGTCATCGTTGAGAGTGACAACTCTCACCCGGTGAGGAGCCCCGATGGAACATGGGAGCGACCCTCCGTCATCGTTCTCACTCGTTACGTGAAGATGCCCCACAATCGCCAGGTTCCGGTATCCAGACGCGGGGTTCTGAGGCGGGATAGCCACCGCTGTGCTTACTGTGGGGCCTCTGCCAGCACTATTGACCACGTACTTCCCCGTTCCCGTGGAGGCAAAGACGAATGGGAAAACCTCGTGGCCTGTTGCCTTAAGTGCAACAACATCAAGGGTGATCGCACCCCTGCGGAAATTGGGTGGCGGTTGCTCACTGTTCCCAAAACCCCGCACGGAACATCATGGTTGGTGCGAGGGATTGAGCGTCCCCAAGAGCGCTGGGAAGGCTACCTCGCCCAAGCCGCTTAGGCCGGTCGCAGAGGAGAGACACCTGCTTCAGCGAGCTCGAGAATGTTCAGAGCGGAGGCGAGTCCGTCTTCCTGAGACATCTGGGTGGCAGCTCGCGCCACACGCTCCTTTTTCGCTGCAGCCTCGGTGATCGCCTTCGCGATGACCCCGGTGCGTGTTTCGTGGCGACGAAGCACTCTGGGGCCAAGACCCTGGCCATCGAGTCGAGCAGCCCACCACGGTTGATCGCCGAGGAACGGCATGATGATCGACGGGGTTCCGGCCCGAAGGAAAGCGTGGGTTGTCCCAGCCCCACCGTGATGGATTCCCACCTCAACCTGAGGCAGCACACTCGAATGGGCCAACGATTCCCGAACCAGCACATCTGAGGCGGAGCGGTGCTCAGCAGACGGGATGAGGCCACCCCATCCGGTAACGAGCAGGGTTTTCATCCCGAGCGAGCGAGCGGCAGTGACCAGCGCTTCGGCTCGGGCGTGGCCGTGAGAGTCTCGCATCGACCCAAACCCCGCATAAAGGACCTTGCCGCCCCGTAGGAATTCCTTCAACTCGTCATCGAGAGCGTCGCGCGTAGGAACATGCCATTGCCCCGTGATGTGGGCAAAGTCTGGCCAGTCGGTGGGCTGAGGAACCAAGGTGGGGCTGACCGGACAGAGCACCAGGTCAGACTCGGTGCGGATTACACCCAGCCTGTCGGCGAGCTCTTTCAGAACGGGCGCGAACGAGGAGACTCCGGCCTTCACCAGAGAGTAGCTCGCCCGGTTCCACCGAGACGGGATGGTCGTAGGGAGGCCCGCAGGCGGGAACTCATCGGTCGGAGTCATCGTGGGAACGATTTCTACCTCCGCTGCGAGCGCCCCCACCGCGTGAGCAGCGGTTGCCGCTGTCATGACCTTCGGGTGATAGACCACGATGTCGGGGTGAAGCTCGAGTATCTGTTGGGTGCTGGTTTCCCAGACACCTTCGAGCAGAGGCCGCATGACGGTTCGATAGTTCAGGAGAGCTCGAACAGTAGACACACCTTGCTCCGCAATCACCCGCTCGATCGAGCCCGGGAGTTCTCGTTCCTTATATGGAGCCTCGGGATCAAACGCCAGGTCTGAGGTGTGAGCGAAGGTGACGTCATGGCCTGCTGCCGCCGCTTCCAGCGCGAGAGCGCGGAAGGGCTCATTGTCTCCCCTAGACCCGAATGCGACCAGATAAATCTTCACGTGGACAGAGTAATAACGACCGGGGACATTCTGTGCTCGCTAGACTTTCGGCGTTGCCTCTGTAGCTCAATGGAAGAGCAGTTCCGTCCTAAGGAAAGGGTTGGGGGTTCGAGTCCCTCCAGGGGCAC
>JANQZT010000043.1 GCA_030728325.1 Pontimonas sp. | reverse complement strand
TTCCAGGACTATGTCGTGTCGAGCCTGTATATGGGCGATCTTGCGGAGGCCATGATGGAACTGGTGGAGCGTGGTGCATCAGGAGTGTTTCACGCGGTCTCCTCGACCCCACTTTCGAAGTATGACTTTGGCCTCACGGTTGCTAGCGCCGCTGGACTTCCCGCCGACTCAATGGCGATGGGCTCTCTCACAGAGGCCACGGGCCTTGCGCCGCGTGGCCACAATCTGAGCCTCTCGACGGCAAAGATTGAAAAAGTAGTGGGAAGGGCGATGCCAACGAGTGAGGTCGGAGTTCAGCGCGCTCTGGCTGAGAGGAAAGCGCTCATGGATTACTTTGGAGTGAGCGAGGAGTGAAAGGCGTCATGGAGATTGCAGGGAAGCCCGTAGGCGGTTCGAACCCGACGTATTTCATTGCCGATGTGGCGGCTAACCACGATGGCGTACTGGACCGAGCACTGGAGCTTATGACTCTGGCAAAAGAGGCGGGCGCGGATGCGGCAAAGTTCCAGCACTTTCGCGCCGACCACATCGTTAGTGACAAAGGGTTCCGCGAGCTTGGTGGTCAACAATCACACCAAGCAACCTGGTCGAAGAGTGTCTACGAGGTCTACAAGGACGCTTCTCTGCCCTGGGAATGGACGAAGCCCCTGGCAGACCATGCGAGAGCAATCGGTATTGATTTCTTCACAAGCCCCTACGACATCGAAGCAATCGACTTCGTTGATGACTTCGTCCCCGCGTACAAAATTGGTTCGGGGGACATAACCTGGTTAGAGGCAATAGATCACATGGCGTCTAAGGGAAAGCCGATCATTTTGGCTACTGGCGCAGCCACGTTGGCGGAGGTGGAGAACGCCGTAGCGACTATCGCTCGACACGGCGTTCCGTACTCGGTCATGCAGTGCAACACCAACTACACCGGAGTGAGTGAAAACCTTCACCACATTCACCTCAGTGTGTTGAACACCTATCGCGAGACATTTCCCGACGCAGTGTTGGGACTCTCTGACCACACTCACGGGCATGTGACCGTGTTGGGTGCAGTAGCACTGGGTGCTCGCATCATTGAGAAGCACTTCACGGATGATGTCTCCAAAGAGGGCCCCGATCACCACTTTTCGATGACCCCGCTGTCATGGCGGGAGATGGTGGAGCGGACGAGAGATCTTGAGGCAGCACTGGGCTCGCCCACCAAGGTTGTTGCCGACAATGAGAAGGAAACTGTCGTGATTCAGCGACGTGGACTGCGATTTACCAGAGACATGCGCGCGGGGGAGACCATTACGGCCGAGGATATTGTGGCTCTTCGTCCGGCGACGCCCGGATGTATCACCCCTGATTATCTGGGAGATGTGTTGGGAACCACACTGGCCAGGGATGTGGTGTTCCACGACATCGTCACTGCTGACACTTTGAGTAGTCGATAGAAGCCCATGACCCTGTTTTTCGTCACTGATAGGGCTGACGCCCATGTGGCGAGGTTTGATGCGTTGTTTCGCACTCTCACCAGCGACTATGAACTAGTTCGGGTGACGTATTCGGCTGAGGGTGAACCCCAAACGTCTGTAGCGGGAGCGCCTTGTGACTCGTGGGACGCTCTGCGCGGAGCGCTAGTCGCAGAAGGTTCAGTTGTCGTGTCGGGGCCGCTTGACACGGTCTCGGCACACCTGGCAGGTGAAGGATTCACCCACATCGGTATCTCTTTCGCCACCGATGTGATGGTCAGTGCAGCGCAGGATGCCGGGCCACTAACACGGTTGCGAAACGTGGTGGCCTCCCTTGATGCTGTGGTGACAGACAACTACGCCACCGAAAATGCCCTGATAGCAGCGGGCGCCAATCCAGAGAGCATTCTGCGCATTCCGTGGGGTCCCGATTCATCGCTGCAGCCAGGCTCCATGACGAGGTCAGAGTGCGGTTGGCCCGAAGACCGCACCATCGTGCTCTATCCGAGAAGCCTGGAGCCCCATTACGACCCCGATGTCTTTGTGGAAGCTCTGTCGCAGGTGGTGGCAACCGTTCCACACGTCCTCGCGGTCTTCGTGGAGGCGGGATCTTTGGTCGCGGACACCAAAGAGCGGCTTGCCTCGGCAGGACTGAGTGAGAGTGCGCACTTTGAACCCCTTCGGGAGCCCGAAGTTTTTCGCTCCATGATGGGCCTCGCTGATGTGGTGGTGGTCACCCCCCGAACAGATGGAACCTCCGTGACTGTCATGGACGCTATGGCTCTAGGGGTTCCAGTCGTGAGCTCTCTCACCGCTGGTTCTGCAGAGTGGGTAATGGAGGGCATTACAGGGTGGACATTCCCGGTGGGCAATGCCGACGCTCTTGCAGGAGCAATCGAGCGCGCTCTGACGTCTAGCGCTGAGCACACAGCACTGATCACGGCGCAGGCGAAAAGGCTCGTGGAATCAAAGGCGGGCTGGGACTCCTCGTCCGAGCGTTTAGCGGGGCTCATCCGCGGGTTTCTGGCCACTCACTAAAACCTCGTAAGTTAAACCCCCACATGAGTGTTTGGCGCTCTAGGACTTGACGTGGGGTAATTACACCGGTGTAATTGTGGAGACCTGATGTCTGAGGCCGGACGACGGCGGTAAAGGAGCCCATGTGAGCGAGTATCGGAATTCTGTTCCCGATAACTGGTTCGTAGACCCGGTAAGACTGGGTATCCCCGGAATCCGTCGCCCCGAGGATGATGAGGGAGCCCTCGCCTGGCAGGCTGACGCACTCTGCGCCCAGACAGATCCCGAGGCTTTCTTCCCCGAAAAAGGTGGCTCCACTCGGGATGCCAAGAAGATTTGTTCAGGCTGCGAAGTCAAAGCTGAATGCCTGGAGTACGCGCTGAAGAACGACGAACGCTTCGGAATTTGGGGCGGGTTGTCAGAGCGTGAGCGTCGTCGTTTGCGCAGACGCGCGTAGCGGAGCCTCATGCGCGCCAGCATCACGGCGATTCTCGTAATTCGCCAAGGCGGAGAACACCTCACAGAGAGCTTGAGAGCTCTCACGACTCAGACCAGGCCGATTTCTCGCCTCATTCTTGTTGATTCCTCCGCCGACTCCACGCTCGGACCCCAGATCGACACAGCACTCGAGGGCGCTGGTTTCTCCTGGAACACCGTCAGCGTGCCGTACTCCGCTCGATTTGCCGAGGCGATTGAGGAGGGCATGGCCTCCGCGTTTGGCGAGGACACCTCTATCCCTGACTCAGAGTGGGTGTGGTTGCTCCGCGATGACTCCACCCCCAGCGATTCAGCACTGGAGAGGCTCGCGGGGGTTGTCGACAGCGCACCGCTCATCAAAATTGCCGGACCTAAGCAGCGTATGAGCGACCAGCCCGGTGTGATTCGCGAAATGGGCGAAACGATGACTCGTTTCGGCGAGCGCATGGCGCTCGCGGAGCGTGAACGGGACCAGGCTCAATATGACCGCCTCAGCGATGTGCTTGCCGTCGGTGAGGTCGGGATGCTCGTGCACGCGTCCACCTTGCGTGAGCTTGGCGGCTTTGATCCAGGCCTAAGCCCGCTCGATGGTGGCCTTGACCTCTGTGTGAGAGCACGCTTGGCCGGACACAGAGTCGTTGTTGTGCCTCGATCCGTAGTTCACGTCGGTGCGGGTCCAGCGGACTGGAGTGCCAGGAAGAAGCTCTCAGGCGTTCGGGGACATTTCCTTGCCAGACGAGCGTGGCTCTATCGCCGCCTCGTCTACGCGCCACTCTGGCTCGTGCCGGTGTTGCTGGTGTGGGTACTGCCCTGGGGCCTGGCCAGAGCCGCAGCTCAGCTGTTCCTGAAGCGACCAGATCGAATGGCCTCAGAGGTTCTGGCTGCTCTGGGGGCGCTCGCTCAACTGGGGTCCATCCTGAGGGCCAGAGGGGTGCTGTCGTCCCATCGCGTCACCACCTGGGCCACCATCGACTCTTTGCGACTCGATCCCGTCGATGTCCGCAAACGGAAATCGATTACCAGGGAAGCGATTCTTGCCACCGAGGAAGAACGTGCTGCCAGGAATCCTCAGCCGCCCATATTCCCCACTCTGCCCTGGTTGGTTCTCGCTCTCACCGCTGTGTCGGGACTCGTCTTTGGTCGATGGTGGGGCGCTGGAGTCCTCCAAGGGGGAGGCCTTGTCCCTCTTGCAGAAAGTGGCATGGGTGTGTGGGACAACGCCTGGGCCCTGCCGGCACTCGATGGTGTTTCCCCGGGCACCCTGATTCCTGCCGATCCCGCAACAGTTCTCTTTGCCTTCTTGGGCACTATGACGTGGTGGAACCCCAATCTCGCACTCGTGG
>JANQZT010000042.1 GCA_030728325.1 Pontimonas sp. | reverse complement strand
TGCGTGAGGAGAGACATAGGAGCCTGCTCCACCGCGTCGATTACGAAGGGTTGTGCGTACAACTCTTCCTCGCCGAAGTACCACGTAATGCTAGCTGAGAATGGGGGCTTCGTCTAATGGTTGAGGGTTGGTTTTTTCTTGAGCGCCCAGACCAGAAGGCCCATGGCGAAAATCACGCCACCCGTGGCTACTGACTGCCAGGGCAGGGTCGCGACCAGGCCCACACAACCCGCCAGGCCCACCCACGGGGTGATCACGGGGAGGATCCGCTCCGATTCCGGCTGCTTAATGGCGGCGCCATGGGCAATTGCGTAATAACTCAACACGGCACTCGAGGACGCACCCACCAACCAGATCGGGTCCACAACTATGACAGCGACAATGGCGCCGAGCGCCATCGTGGTTTCCGCAATCGCCGGTGAGGAGGTGCGCTCCCACACCACACCGAGCCGAGAAGGCAAGTCTCCTCGCTGCGCCATCGCCATCGACGTGCGCGAGAGACCGGCAAGGACCGCAGCCAAAGACCCCAGTGACGCGAGTGCTGCCACGGCGATCACCCAGGGAGCCATGCTCGCGGTGGCAATATCTGCGAGGGGAGCTTCGCTTGTTGCTAGGGCCTCTGCACCCAGGGTTCCGAGCAGTGTGAGGGCAATCGCCCCATAAAGGACCAGGACACCGAGCAATGTGAGGACAATCACACGGGGTAGGACGGTGACGGGATTTTTGACCTCTTCCCCTAGAGTCGCCATCCGGGCATAGCCGGCAAACGCAAAAAAGATCAATCCAGCGGCAGGGAGAATCCCCCAGGCTGATGCCTCACCCTCGAGAGCGAAAGCTGTGACATCACCCGTGGCGCCGAGCAGTGTGGTGATGAGAAAGCCCACCACCATCACCGCAATCAGAATGCTAATGGCGGCCGTGGTGCGAAGCCCCGAAATGTTGGCCAGGGCAAAGAGTGCGACCAGAGCCACTGCGACAACGGTGGGATTCTCTGGCCACAGGTATCGCCCGGCAACGGCCGAGATGGCCGCCGCTGATGCTGTCTTCCCCACCAGAAAAAACCAGCCGGCCAGGAAACCTGCCTGAGGGCTGATGTATTTCTGCCCATACCGATAGGCACCGCCCGAGACCGGGTTGTTGATCGTCAACTGTGCCATCACCACAGCGTTCAACAGAGCGATGGTGCCCGCCAAGATCAGGGACACCCACAACAGGGAGCCGGCAAGCGCCGCGGCAGGAGCCCAGACATAGAACGCTCCAGCCCCCACCATGGAGGCAACCCCAATACCCGCAGCCCCGAAGGGGCCAAGAGTCCTTCTTAGTGCGCTCACGACCCACACTGTAGGGGGCGTGGGAGACTACAAGGTGAACATGAGCTTGGACGACGAGACCGACAGACCGCTGTATTCGAGGCGACGCCGAAATCTCATGCGTTTTGTGGTTCTGCTCGCCATTGGTGCGCTCGTTCTCCCGGGAGTCATCGTCACCTGGACCACCCAGCTGCGCACCGCAAACTATGCCTGCCAGATCGCTGTCGAGTATTACGCCCCCGGTGCAACATCCTCGAGGGCCTCGTTTGATCTTCTCCCCACGGAGCTACTGGGTTGGAACTGTCACGCCGTCATGTTTGATGGCCAAGAGTTCTTCGTGGCCCACTTGGGAGTGGTGCCAGGCGCGCCGCGCCTGATTCCCCTAACAGGAACCTAGGCGGCCCCATCAAACATCGAGGTCACCGAGCCATCCTCGAAGACCTCTCGAATCGCACGAGCGAGCAGGGGTGCAATCGGAAGAACCGTCAGTCGGTCCCAGTGTTTGTCCGCACTCACAGGGAGCGTGTCGGTCACCACAACCTGGTCGATGAAGTCCGACTGTAGAACCTCAACAGCGGGGTCAGAGAACACGGCGTGGGTGGCAGCGACGACAACCCCGGTGGCGCCGTTGGCCTTGAGCGCTTCGGCAGCCTTGGCAATCGTCCGTCCCGTGTCGATCAGGTCATCCACCAGCAAACAGACGCGACCCTCTACCTCACCCACTATTTCGTGGACAGAAACCTGGTTCGGAACCTTCGGGTCTCGGCGCTTGTGGATGATGGCCAGGGGAGCACCCAGCTTGTCGCTCCAAATGTCCGCCACCCGCACACGACCCATGTCGGGGCTTACCACGGTCACGGTGTCGGGGTCGAGCTGCTTCTTGAAATGCTCGAGCAGGACTGGCATCGCAAACAGGTGGTCCACTGGTCCATCAAAGAAACCTTGGATCTGGGCGGCGTGCAGATCCACGCTCATGATGCGATCCGCACCGGCGGCCTTGAACAAGTCAGCAATCAAGCGAGCCGAGATGGGTTCGCGGCCGCGCCCCTTCTTGTCCTGCCGGGCATAGGGATAAAAGGGTGCCACCACGGTGATGCGCTTCGCGCTCGCACGTTTGAGTGCGTCCACCATGATGAGTTGCTCCATGAGCCACTCATTAATGGGGGCGCAGTGGGACTGCATAACGAAGGCGTCGCAACCTCGAACGCTGTCGCCATAGCGGGCATAAATTTCCCCGTTGGCAAAGGTTCTTGTTTCTGCGGGAACGAGCTCCGTTCCCAACTCCTTCGCGACCGCCTCGGCAAGAGCGGGATGAGCACGACCGCTCACCAGGACAAGGTTTTTCTTCGTGGTGGCGGTAATCGTGGTCACGGGTATCTATCGCCTCTTCGCGCTTAGGGGTGGAAACGGGGACGTCATTGTCTATTTCTTACCGTGTGATGCCTGGGACGCGGCGTCGGCTGACGGCGTGCCCTCGCGGTTCGCCTCAACCCAGCCTTCAACGTTGCGCTGTGTGGAGACACTCATGGCCAGTGCCCCGGGTGGGACACTCCGCCTAATCACGGCCCCCGCAGCACCGTAGGCACCATCGCCAATCTCTACGGGTGCGACAAAGACGGTGTGGGACCCGGTCTTCACGTGAGCACCAATGGTGGTGCGGTGCTTCTGGACTCCGTCGTAGTTGGCGGTGATTGCTCCCGCCCCGATGTTGGTGCCCTCGCCAATCTCAGCATCACCGATGTAGGAGAGGTGGGGAACTTTGGCTCCGCGGTGCAGGGTGGAGTTCTTGATTTCGACGAACGCCCCGACCTTGCCATCCTCCCCAACGCTGGCTCCTGGACGCAGATACGAGAAGGGGCCCACGGTAGCGCCCGCCTTGATCTGTGCTCCCTCGGCGTGAGTGCGGACCACACTGGCGCCCTCACCGACGGAGGTGTCCAGCAAGGTGGTGTCGGGACCAATCGTCGCACCCGACTCAATCACCGTCTGCCCCTGAAGTTGAACACCCGGAAGAATCGTGACATCTGGTGCGAGTTCCACGCCCACGTCGATAAAACAGCTCGCCGGGTCCACAATCGTGACGCCCGCCAGTTGCCAACCCCGCACGATCATGGAATTGAGGCGGGCCTGAACATCGCCCAGCTGAGCTTTGTCATTGATGCCCTCGAGTAGCCAGGAGTCCTCTACCCGAACGGCCTGAACAGCCGAGCCTGCCTGGGAGAGTGCCTCCACCACATCGGTGAGGTATTTCTCGCCCTGCGCGTTGTGGGTGCCAACGCCATCGAGAGCGTCACTCACCGCTTGGCGCTGGAATACGTAGGCTCCTGCGTTGACTTCCTGGAGTGCCGCTTCAGCGGTACTCGCGTCACGCTCTTCCACGACTTTCTGCACGAGCCCGTGGTCATCGCGGACGACGCGACCATAACCCGTCGGGTCCTCCAGCATGGTCGTGATCAGTGTCGCCACGGCAGCCTGGTCGCGGTGGTGGGCAATCACAGCACGAAGAGTGTCTGAATCCAACAGGGGAACATCGCCACTGATGACCACGACGTCACCGGTGAACGCTGTCGGGAGTGCCTTCAGGGCAACCTCCAGAGCACGACCAGTTCCTGGAATCTCATCCTGATCGACAATCAACGCTTCGGGTGCGAACTCCGTGAGTGCTTCTGCAACCTCATCTCGCTGGTGACGCACCACGACAGCAACGTGGTCGGGCTCGAGAGCCTGGGCCGTGGCCAACACGTGTCCGATGAGGGGAACGCCGGAAAGCTCGTGCAACACCTTCGCCACGGAAGATTTCATACGTGTTCCCTGGCCTGCGGCCAGGACCACAACGGCCAGCGATGAATCGCTCATACGTTCATTTAAGCCCATCGGGAGGTTTCTTGGGCTGAGACTGGCGGACAATACTCGCTCCGCCCCCAGGATTCGAACCTAGACCTAACAGCTCCAAAGGCTGTCGTGCTGCCGTTACACCAAGGCGGAAGAGGCCCTAAGGCCTCCCCTAGTCTGCCAGAGGACAGATAATGGTGTGATGACCACGCCCGCTGATGATGTTGACCGCATCGTCGAAGCCTGGTCCAGAGAACGACCAGACCTCGACATCACTCCACTCGAGGTTCTCTCCCGCGTGACGCGCATCGCGAAGCGTGTGGACAAGTATCGCCGGGAAGCGTTCAAGGCCTCCCACCTGGAGTCGTGGGAATTCGATGTCCTCGCTGCCCTTCGACGAGCAGGTTCCCCTTACCAACTGAGCCCGAAAAGCTTGATGGCAGAAACTCTGGTCAGTTCGGGGGCGATGACGCACCGCCTGCGAAAGCTCGAAGCCCGCGGCTTCATCACCCGCTCATCTGATCCCGATGATGGTCGGGGCGTGGTGGTGCGCTTGATGCCCTCGGGAAGGGATGCGGTTGATTTGGCCTTTTCGACCCTGATCGAGGCCGAGCACTCCCTCATCACCGCTCTGGCACCCGCCGAACAGGCCACGGTTGCCAGGGCTCTTCGCTCCCTAAGCCTCAACGTGGAGAACCGATAGAGCTCCCCCTCACCCCCGCATGGAATACTGCTGGGGTTGCCAAAAGCCAGGAGAGACTGTGAGCACTGCCACTGCATCAAGCCCCACCCTTCGGTGGTGGATCGGGATTTCCGCGATTCTGATTGTGGCGGTGGACCAGGCGACAAAGTGGTGGGCGGAGACCACACTCGAGTTTCGTGAATACACGCCTGTCATCGGCGATCTTCTGGGCTGGCGCCTCGTCTATAACCCGGGTGCCGCCTTTGGTCTTGCCTCGGATTACACCTGGATTCTGACGATTCTCGCGGGTGCTGCGGTCATCGGATTGACCATCTTTGCTTTCCGTGTTCCGAACGTCTGGTGGGGTGTCGGGGTCGCAGCGCTACTGGGTGGTGCCATCAGTCACTTGGGCGACCGACTATTCCGTGACCCAGGATTCGCCGTCGGTCATATCGTCGATTTCATCGACTATGCCGGGTTCTTCGTCGGCAATGTTGCCGACATCTTCCTCGTCGTGGGCGCGATCTATTTGGTCCTAGTGAGCCTGTTCCAGAAGGACCCTAGTCCCGAAGGAGATGAGCTCCCCGCGCAGGAGAACTAGCGCGCAGTGCATAGAGACCCGCGGTCTCGAAACCATCCACCAGCCGGGCTTGATGCTCCGCATCCTCGGCGAGGAACACGCAGGTAGGTCCTGACCCCGACACCATTCCGGCCAGCGCACCAAGCTTTGCTCCGGTATCCAGAACGCCCTGAATCTGCGGGGCAAGACTAATCGCGGGTGCCGCCAAATCATTCACCAGTTCACCTGCTAGCGCCTTTGCATCTCCGGTAAAGAGAGCATCGATTAGTCCCTCTGAGGGAGCCGAGGGCACTGCGGGTGCACTCTCTCCACGCATGCCATCCAAAGTCGAATACACCAGAGGTGTGGAGAGGTGGAGGGTCTGGGGGACGATGACCCAGTGGAAGGGCAGAGAGTCAACCGGCTCCAAGAGGTGTCCTCGCCCTCGTCCGATCTGGGTGTAGCCCTCGAGGGAGAAGGGCACATCTGAGCCCAGCTCCGCGGCAAGCTCCAGCAGCTGCACCTGTGACAGCTGTGTACCCCAGAGGGCATCGACAGCGACCAGCGCCGCGGCGGCATCTGC
This sequence comes from Pontimonas sp., assembly GCA_030728325.1. Taxonomy (GTDB): domain Bacteria; phylum Actinomycetota; class Actinomycetes; order Actinomycetales; family Microbacteriaceae; genus Pontimonas. The sequence goes on along the minus strand of JANQZT010000042.1, from coordinate 17,566 downwards.
CGAACCACCCGCCATTCCTCCACCGACAGGGACTTTCTTGTCGATGTGGAACGCTGCAGCGCCCTCGAATCCACTGACGCGCTGCACCGCCCTGGCCGCTTTGATGACCAGGTTGTTCTCATCGAGGGGAATCTCATCCAAGACGACATCGCCGCTGACCGTGAGGGAGAACTCGGAGGCGTCTTCGGCGGTAAGTGTTTCCCACACGTCCACGGCCTGAAACACGCTCAACAGGTCGTGATACCCCGATGCTTCGAGGGGTCCCACATGCAAGGCCAGATTGATTTTTCCGGGAGCCTTGACGGTGACGCGTGCCATTCGTCGAGCGTATCGCGCTGTGGTTAGTGCTGGCTTAGCGAGAGTCAGAGGGAACGAGTTCAGGGACGATGGTGCGATAGACCATCATGCCGATGACCTCGAGGGTCAGTTGCGTAATGACGACCAGGGGAACCAGCCCCCACACGTCCTGGTCAAGAGCGAGGCTGATCGGCAACATGATGACGCCACCACGGCCTGCTCCCACAATCATGATGGCGCGCTTCTCCGGGATGGTGAGGCTTGCCAAAATTCCTGCCAAAAGTCCGAGCGGCGCCAGGAGCACCAGGAACGAAAAGAACAGTGGCACCACCCGGTAGAGCTCTTCGAGCTCTTCCAGGTGGTTAGGAACCTGATTCCACAGAACGAGCGCCACCGCCACGGCAATCACGGGGACCCGAGCCTGCGTGAGAGCGCTGCGTGATCCCGCAAGCGCAGCGGATCTCGTCATCCCCCACTGGAGGGCAAGCGCCAGAACGGTGGGCGCCACGATGATGCCAGCAATCACCGCAAAGGTCGGCGGAAGGTCAGCAAACCCGAGAGCTCCACCGGAGAGAAACACTGTGTAGAGCGGGACAATGACGAGTTGCCCAGCGAACAGGAGAGGTTTTGCACCAAGCACACTCTCCACATCGCCGCCGGCTTCGTGGGCTGTGGTTAACGAGAGAGCCACTCCGGGTGCCAGCAAGACCAGAAGCAACCCCACCTGCAGTTCAGGAACCTGGAAGACCACCCGCGACAAGACAAAAGCCACCACGGGAACCACCACGAGGTTCACTGCAAACAGTGCCACGAGCACCCTGGGTTTCGCGATCGCTCGACCGACTGAGAGCAAGGGCAGCGACACCACGACCAAAAACACCATGAGGGCAAGAGCTGCCCACTGCAGTCCCCCGAGAATCTCACTCTCAAAGGGCGCATACATTCCCAGCAGCCCGCCACCGAGGACCCCCAGCAGAATCCAGGCGGTCGAGGGTCCTCGTACTTTCTTCACGAGGACGTCACCACTCGGGCGAGTGCGACAAAGTCCTCCAGAGTCCACTGTTCGCCACGGGCTTCAGGGCTGAGCCCGGCTGCGGCGATCAGGTCACTGACTCGCTCAGGTCCTATGTAGTGCGCCAGGGCACCTCGCACCATTTTTCGCCTGGTCGCAAAAGCATGATCCACCAGGTCAAAAACCACCCGGCGCAATGCTTCATCCCCGGGGGCGGGGGTGTGCTCCATTTTCACCAGCAGTGAGTCAACGTTGGGTACTGGCCAAAACACCTGTCTCGGAACGGAGCCGGCAATACTCCACGCTCCATACCAGCGTGCTTTCACACTCGGAGATCCATACGCTTTGGAGCCTGGTGTCGCAGCAATACGCTCTGCGACTTCGGCTTGCACCATCACGAGGACAGTGCGGAGTGAGGGCAGAGTGGACAGCAGGTGCAAGGTGATCGGCACCGAGGTGTTGTAGGGAAGGTTCGCGACCAATGCAGTGGGCTCGCCCGGCACCGCTGTCACAGCCAGCGCATCGGCGGTGATGATCGATACCTGCTGGTCAGGGAAATACTTCTGCAGAGTGTCGGGCAGTGCGGCGGCGAGGCGCGGATCGATTTCGATGACACTCACCTGCGCCCCAGACTCCACGAGCCCCAGAGTGAGCGACCCCAGCCCCGGACCCACTTCGAGGACGTGATCGCCCTCTCCCACACCAGCTATCGAGACAATGCGTCGAATGGTGTTGGCGTCGTGGACAAAGTTCTGGCCAAGTTTCTTCGTCGGAGTGACACCGAGTTCCTCGGCGAGGCGACGAATCTCGGTGGCGCCCAGCAAACCGCCCGCTTTATCGGCCACGAAGCACAGATCCCAACTCGCCGAGAGGTTGGTCATCAAAGCGCCCATACACATCGATGGTGTTGTCCGTGAGTTGGGCCGCCAGAAGGTTCTCGTCCATTTTCAGGGTATCCGCCATCGATCTCACCGTGAACGGGATCATGTAGGGAGAGTTGGGCTTGCCCCTCGAGGGAACTGGTGTCAAAAACGGGGTGTCCGTCTCGACCAGAATTTGGGACCTGGGCATCACCTTCAGGGCTTCGCGTAATCCTTCAGAATTCTTGAACGTGACTGTTCCCGCAAAGGAGGCATACCAACCCTCGGCCGAGAGAACCTCGGCGAGCTCGGCATCCCCGCTGAAACAGTGGAACACGGTCTTTTCAGGAGCTCCCACCTCGAGGAGCACTTCCACCACCTGGTCGTGGGCGTCACGGTCGTGAATCTGGAGGGCAATTCCGTGCTTCTTCGCGATCTCGATGTGGGCCCGAAAGGCGTCTTTTTGAGCACCCTGCAGTTCTTCGGGGGTGCGGAAGAAATCCAACCCCGTCTCCCCCACCGCCACTACGCGCGGCATGGCTGCGAGCTCATCAATGACCGCCAGGGCGTCATCCAGCTCACCCGCTTGGTGCAACAGGGGAGCTTCGTTCGGATGGATGGCGACGGCGGCAAGCACCCGGGGTTCCCGGTGAGCAAGCGCTGCAGACCATCGAGATGTCTCCACATCAGTCCCCACCTGAATGACACCCATCACCCCGACGGATCCGGCCCGGTCCAGGTGCTCGGTGTAATCCATCGGGTTATCCCCGTCAGCAAATTCCAGGTGAGCGTGATTGTCATAGACCCCCACCTGAAGCGGGTGGGGAGCTGGTGGGTAGGAAACCTTGCGGTCACCGGCCTCGAGATCACCGCGCGCTCTAATGTGCGCGGGGAGGTCGCCGGGTCCTGCGCTCACGGCGTTTAGTCCTGTTCAATCCTGGGGAACAGTGGGGGCAATTCCAGCACCGTGGTGCCCGTCTTGAGGCCGCCCGCAACGGCAGCATCGAGGAGCACCTGGTCGCTGGGTTCGCCCTCTTGGCCCAGAGCCCCCCAGAGGGCGCTCATGGAGTTCGGCATGAAGGGGTGCAGCACCAGGGCTAGAACCCGCAGTGCATCAGCGGCTTGATAGAGCACGGCATCCAGTCGATCAGCGTTCGCGTCATCCTTCGCGAGAGCCCAGGGCTCCTGCTCGGTGAGGTAGCCATTGGTATCTTCGACGATTCGCCAGATTTGAGCTAACGCCTCGTGGATGGCGAAGCTATGCATCGCCTCGTTGGCCTTAGTCACTGCATCGGTCATGACCGAGCGAAGCGCCTCCTCCGCGGCTCCCGTGCCAGCACTGGGGTCTGGGATAACGCCACCGCGATAGCGGTGGAGCATCGCAATCACGCGGGAGGCGAGGTTGCCCAGACCGTTGGCAAGCTCGGCTTCATAGCGGGCAGAGAGGTCTTCCCAACTAAAGGACCCATCGGAGCCAAACGTGATGGCGCGCAAGAAGTAATAGCGGAAAGCATCAGCACCAAAAACATCGGTGATGTCGGAGGGTGCGATACCGGTCAGTTTGGACTTCGACATCTTCTCGCCACCGACCAGCAACCATCCGTGGGCAAAGACATTCTTGGGGGGCTCAAGACCTGCTGCCATCAACATGGCGGGCCAGATCACCGCGTGGAAGCGGGCAATGTCTTTACCGACCAACTGCACGGCAGGCCAGCGTCTAGCGAACTCTTCCTCGTTGGAGCCCCAACCGGTGGCGGTGATGTAGTTCAGGAGTGCTTCGAACCACACATAGGTGACGTGCGTTGTGTCGAAGGGCAGCTCGATACCCCAGTCAATGTTGGAGCGAGAAATGGAGAGGTCTTCCAGACCTCTGTTCACAAACGCGACGATTTCGTTTTTGACGCTCGCGGGTTGAATGAAATCAGGACGCTCGCGATAGAGCTCCAGGAGCTGCTCCTGGAAGTCGCTCATCTTGAAGAAGTAGTTCTCTTCCTTCAGAACCTCAATCGGGCGACCGTGGATTTGGCAGACCTTCTGGCCCTCAAATTCGTCAGTCCCCTCAGCCAAGTCCGCCGGGGTCTTGTATTCCTCGCAGCCCACGCAGTAGAAACCCTCGTACTCACCCTGATAAATAAAGCCTTTGTCGTGCAGGAGGGTGAGAAACTTCTGGACTGCGCTCTCGTGGCGCTCTTCCGTGGTGCGAATGAAGTCGTCATTGGCGAGGTTCAAAGTGGTGAGCAGCGGCTTCCACGCCTGCTCCACCAAGCGATCAGCCCACTCTTTGGGCTCCACCCCGTTGGCCAACGCAGTCCGCATGATTTTTTGACCGTGCTCGTCCGTTCCGGTCAAAAACCAGGTGTCGATGCCAGAGTTTCGCATCCACCGCGACAGAGCATCAGCTGCGACCTCGGTGTAGGCATGCCCAATATGCGGCACGTCATTCACATAGAAAATCGGTGTCGCGATAAAGAAAGAATCGGACGTGGTCGTAGGCATCGAGGCTCAATCCTACGCGGAGTCCCCGACACTTTCCTTATACAGGGTGCTCTTCGGGATACCAGTCTCCTTCGCCACCACCTGGCAGGCCTCTGAGCGGCGCATACCGGAGTCCACTAACTCCTTCACGCTGGCCAGAGCCTCGGGCAAGCCCTTTGCTCCCGCGGGGGCGCCAGCGATAACGACCACTATCTCGCCCTTCGTGGTGCCAGAAAAATGCTCCACAAGTTCGGTGAGGGTTCCCCTGGCGATCTCTTCGAACATCTTCGTTATTTCCCGGGCGACACAGGCTTCGCGCTCACCGCCAAAGACGGAGGCCGCATCTGCGAGCATCTCCGTCAGTCGATGGGGTGACTCAAAGAAAATCATGGTTCGAGACTCGCTCTGCAGAGTCTCGAAATACCCCACACGGCCTTTCTTTGGCACAAAACCCTCGTGGATAAAGCGATCGGTGGGCAACCCGCTCACTGCGAGGGCTGAGAGTCCGGCACTGGGCCCTGGAATAACGCTGATGGGGATTCCCCGCTGGCGTGCGCCCCGAGCGAGGACAAACCCTGGGTCGCTAATCGCTGGCATACCGGCATCGGACACCACCAGCACGTCCCCGGTCATGGCCAGAGTCCAGATTTCTTTGGCAACTGCACCTTCGGTGTGTTCATTGGCGGATCGAACCGGAGCGTCATTGGTGACCCCGAGTGCGCCCATCAGTTTTCGCAACACCCTGGTGTCTTCAGCGACCAGAAGATCCGCGCTGGCCAGTGCTTCTCTCAAGCGAGGAGTGGCGTCGCCTAGGTTCCCAATCGGCGTTGCGGCAAGAATCAGCACAGAGTCATTGTTGCAGTTGCTCGAGAAGCGCCTCCGCGCTCTGCGCGGGAAGCTGACACACACCGCGGTGACAGACATACGCAGTGGCGATTGACCCGTCAGTTCTTCCCCGAAGAATCTCCACACCCGCCTCGAGCATCTGCTGCGCTTGCTCTCCGGTGGGGCAGAGAACCAGGGTTCCGGGAGTTCGATGACGCCGGGCGATCTCGATCATGTCGGAGGGGCCATCGGCGACGACAATGATCTCCCGCTCCTCGCGGGCGAGGGATGCCAGCACCTGAAGAATGCCACCCGCCCCTAGAGGCGTCAGCATCGCCTGGGACACATGAGGAGCAAGAAGCCCCCGCGCTCGCTCGATAAGGCCGTAGTCACCACGCAGAGTTGCCGCCAGCACGAGGGCCTGCGAGAAAAGTGAAATACCAGAGGGTGAGGCGCCTTCTTGGATATCGGGGCGCGGAGTAAATCCCTTCTCACGCATCACCTTGTCCCGTCCCACGGTGAGCTCTTCCCCCGCAATGGACTCGACTAGACGCAATGCCTCCGCTACGAAGCGAGCCTCCCCCAAAGCAATGCCTAGCTCGAGAAGTCCGAGGCTGAGCGCTCCGTAGTCCTCCAGGGTCGCGGGCGCGGTGCCGGCGATTCCTCTCCTGGAGAGTCGAACGAGTGTTCCGTCGTCCCGGACGTGATGATCCAGCAACCAGGTGGCGACCTGGTCACCCAACGCTCCTGGGTCGCCGGGAACCCCCGCGAGGTGTGCGTCGGCGAGCCCCCGAAGGGCTAGACCATTCCACCCGGTGATGACTTTGTCATCCACCTTTGGTGGGGTGAGTCCCTCTCGGCCCACAGCATCGAGAAGGTAGTAACCACCCTCACTGGGGAGACCTTCGATGATGCTCTCGCTGTCTTGGGCAGAGCCAAACCCGCCCTCAACGAGAAGAGTTGAGTGCAGGAACGACACAATGCCTGCGGCGGTGTCCAGGTCACCCTGCCTCGAATACAGAGACAACAAACCGGCATTGTCATACAGCATTCGCTCATAGTGCGGCTCGCTAAAGTCCCTCATCGTGGAGTAGCGAAAAAACCCGCCCTCCACCGCATCCCGCAGGTCAGAACGTGCATAGGTTTCTAACGTCCGGGCCACCAGCTGCGCTGCAGGCTCACTCCCCGCTAACCCTTCTCCCTGCAGAAACGACAGCGCTGGTGATACCGGGAACTTGGGCGCGCCCCCAAAACCCCCGAATTCGATGTCCTCCTGGGCGATAAGAGCATCCACGATGACCGACAGTTGCTCTGTGGAAGGGAAAACCTGATCCCTCGAGTCCTTCCCGATGGCCTCGGCGGCGTCGGCGAGTGCGCCGACGAGTGCTCGGGAGCTCTCGAGAACGTCCTCTCGCTTTTCCGCCCATGCCGTGGTGACCGCCTCCACCACCTGGGTCAGAGAAGGCTGACCACCCCGGGGCTCAGGCGGGAGATAGGTCTGGGCATAAAACGCAGCACCCTCAGGTGTGGTGAAAACGGTGAGTGGCCAGCCCAAGTGGTCGGTGAAGGCTTGCGCTTGAGCCATATAGAGGGCATCCACCTCCGGATGTTCTTCTCGATCCACTTTGATGGCGACCAGTTTCTGGTTCAGAAGCTCGGCCATCGCCGGGTCATCGAAGCTTTCTCTCGACATCACGTGACACCAGTGGCAGGTGGAGTAGCCAAGGGAGATCATCACGGGGCAGTCCCGCTTCGCTGCTTCTGCGAAAGCGTCTGGGCCCCAGGGGAACCAGTCCACGCTCTGATGAGCGTGAGAGAGGAGGTAGGGACTCAGGGCGCCATCAAGGCGACTCACACCGATTACCAGTTGCCATCCATGGGGTGTGTTCCCACCCGACGATCGGCATCCATGGCGGCGATCGCCGTCATCTCGTCCCCGCTCAGCTCAAAATCAAAGACCGAGAGGTTTTCGATCATGCGCTCCTTGCGCACCGTCTTCGGGAACACAACGACTCCTTCTTGCAGGTGCCAGCGGAGAACAATCTGCTGAATGCTCTTGCCGTGTGACTCCGCGATCTCCTGAAGACCAGGAAGCTCGGCGAGGTCATACTTGCCTTGCCCCAGAGGACCCCACGCTTCAGTGATGATCCCCAGTGGTTCCTGGAACGCCCGGAGCTTTCTCTGTTGGAACGCTGGGTGGAGCTCGACCTGGTTGATGGCCGGAACAATGCTTCCCTCCTCCAGGAGGCGCTCGAGGTGCTCGGGTTCAAAGTTAGAAACACCGATGGCTTTTGCGAGACCCTGGTGGTGAAGCTCCTCGAGAGCCAACCACGTCTCGACATACTCGTCGCGCAGCGGGGCTGGCCAGTGGATCAAATACAGGTCCACATACTCAAGGCCCAGAAGCTCAAGGCTGAGGTTAAGCGCCTGGGGCGTGGCCTGGGTCCCCTGGTCTGAGTTCCAGAGCTTGGTCGTGACGAACAATTCGTCCCGGGCGATACCGCTCTTTGCGATCGCGCGACCCACCGCTGCTTCGTTGCGATAAATCATCGCTGTGTCGATGTGGCGGTACCCGACCTCGAGAGCATCAAGGACGATCTGTTCACACACATCGTCGTCAACTTTGAACACGCCGAGTCCCAATTGGGGAATCTGGTCGCCGTTGTTGAGAGTCAGGGAGAGCTGGCCATCGGGGGTCTTCATAGCTCCATCCTCACACGCGAGGGGGGTGAAAGAAAAGGCAGGGGGAGGAGACTCCGTCGCTGTCTCCTCCCCCTGCCCGTCTTAGCTTAGTAAGGGTTTGTCCCTACCGTGACGTTGTTGCGTTGACCTCGTACGAGGTGTTGGTGGACTCGAAGAAGTTCACCAACTGCAGGGTGTCATTGGCGGTGGCCATCCACTTGGCGGGGTTCGAGACGTTGTATTCGGTCTCGAAGCCGAGCTCCTCAAGGCGACGGTCAGCCAGGTACTTCACGTACTGGTTGATGTAGTTCGCGTTGAGTCCAAGGATGCCATTCGGGAGGAGGTCGTGGTTGTAGGCCTCTTCCATTTCCACTGCGTCGAGGATCATCTGACGAATCTCTGCTGCGAACTCGGGAGTCTGCAGGTCAGGGTTCTCCTCCAGCACGGTGAGGATCAGGTTGATACCGAACTTCAGGTGCAGGCTCTCGTCGCGCACAATCCAGTCCACCAAGGAACCAAAGTTACGCAGCAGGTTGCGCTGACGGAAGCTCAGAGCGACCATGAAGCCGGAGTAGAACCAGATGCCCTCGAGGATGACGTTGTAGGCAACCAGGTTGCGAACGAAGTCTTGCTTACCCTCGGTGGTGTTGATGTCGATGGTGTCCTCGGTCATGCGGCGAATGAACTTCACTTCGAAGTCTTCCTTGCGTGCCATGGAGGGGACGTCGACGTGGGAGGCGTAGGCCTGCTCACGGTCGATCGGGAAGGTTTCGAGAACATACTCGAAGCTCATGCAGTGGTTGGCTTCTTCCCACATCTGCTTGGCGAGGTAGAGGTGTGCTTCTGGTGCGTTGATGTAGGGGTACACACCAAAGGCCAGAGCCTTGTTCACCAGCAGCTCGCTGGGGTTGAAGTAGCTCATCAAGAAGGTGATGGCGTGACGCTCTTCGTCCGTCATCTTCTTGAAGTCAGCGATGTCTTCACCCAACTGAATTTCGTTGGGGAACCAGGTGTTAGCAACAGCCTGGTCGTAGAGGTCCATTGCCCACTTGTATTTCACAGGCTTAAGCAGCAGACCTTCTTGTACTCCTTGTCCAAGGATTCCCATTGTTCTTCCTATCTCTAGATCGTTGTTTGTGTGTGTGTAAAAGTCGGAGCTACTGGCAGCTATCGCACTGCAGAAGGTCCATGGGGTCTGTAGGGACGGCGTAGCCGTCGATGGTCGTGGAATCAAAGGTCATGGTGATCACTCACCCGCCTTCGGTGCTCCGCCAAAACCGAAGCCCTTTTTGGGGGCACCGGATGCAGCGGCTACAGGCTCAGCCTGGGCCGGTGCTGCTGCACCAAAGCCCTTCTTCGGCGCTCCTGAACCACCCGAGCTGTTGATTTGCTCAGACTTGTTGACCTTCACCGTCGACTGCTCGGCGGTGTGGCGAGGCTTCATGTGCAGGTAGTACGTGGTCTTCACGCCACGCTTCCATGCAGCGGAGTAGATCGACATCAAGTCGTCCATGTCTCTGGTCTCCAGGTACATGTTGCGGCTAATGGCCTGGTCGATCCACTTCTGTGCCCTGGCTGCCACCTCAAGGAAGGCAAACGGCGAGAGCTGGAAGCTGGTCTTGAAGGTGTCCTTCAAGCTCTGAGGAATCGAGGGGATGTCCTGGATGTCGCCCTGGCTACGCAGGATGTCCTCACGAGTGGACTCCCACAAACCGTGCTCACGCAATGCGTTCACCAGGTTGCGGTTGACCTCGAGGAACTTACCGGAGCTGGTCGAGCGGCTGAAGATCTGGGAGAACTGAGGGTCAAGACCCGGAGTTGTTCCCGCAACCAAACCGATCGATGCAGTCGGCGCGATGGCCATCAGGGTGGCGTTGCGCATTCCGCCCTTGACCTTCTCGCGCAGAGCGTCCCAGTCCAAACGAGTGGTGCGGTTCACCTCGACGGGAACTCCACGGTCTGCCTCGGTGAGATCGACGGTGTCCAGAGGCACGATGCCCTGCGACCAACGTGAGCCCTCGAAGTTGTTGTAGGAGCCACGCTCGCGAGCGAGGTTGGCGGACTCATCGATGGCGGCGTAGGAGACGTGCTCCATGATTTCGTCGATGAGGTCATATGCCTCTTCGCTCTCGTAGCTGTAACCAAAGCGCTCGATGACATCGGTGAAGCCCATGACTCCGAGTCCTACGGCACGGTTCTGCTCGTTGGAGTAGTCGGCTTCCTTCACGCTGGAGCGCGTGATGTCGATCAGGTTATCCAGCTGACGAACGGCCACGCGGGCACTCTCGTCGATCTTCGCCCAGTCCATCTTTCCGTCCAGAACGTGCTGGGACAGGTTGATGGAGGCGAGGTTACACACGGAGACGTTGTCAACATCCTGTGGCAAGCAAATCTCGGTGCAGAGGTTCGAGAGGTGGATCGTGCCGGTGTTGTTGTTGATGGCACGGTTGTTGATGGTGTCCTTCCAGGTCAGCCACGGGTGGCTGGTGGCCTGGAGGGAGATCAGGATGGCCTTGAACTGCTCGCGGGCACCGATCTTCTTGAACATGTTCAGCTTGCCGGCTTCTGCCATCTCGGCGTACTCGGCGTAGCGCTTGGAGAAGGCAGCGCCGTAGAGCTCGTTCAGGTCAGCAACCTCGAGTGGGTCAAAGAGGTACCAGGGCTCGTCGTTCTCGACGCGCTTCATGAACTCATCCGAGATCCACACGGCGGTGTTGGCGGTACGAGTGCGGCGGTAGGGGTCACCGGAGTTCTGACGCAGGTCGAGGAACTCGGGGAAGTCGAGGTGCCAGTTCTCCATGTAGAAGCAGAGCGCACCGAACTTCTTGCCACCGCGAGACACCGCGCGCAGCACGGAGTCGATGGTGTGCATGAAGGGGATGGGGCCAGTCGACGTGGTGTTGTTGGAGCGAATCGGGGATCCCTGGGCGCGGAGCTTGGTCACGGCCAGGCCGATTCCGCCGGTTCCCTTGGTGAGCCACATGACATCGCGGGTGGTCTTCGCGATGTGCTCGATGTCGTCCTGCATTTCCATCACGAAGCAGTTGGCGAGCTGGGGGTAGCTGGTTCCACCATTAACAAGGGTGGAGCCGGCGGCCAGGTACTCGAGCTTCGACATCTTCTCGTAGAACTTGAGCGCGTGCTCGGTGGGGTTTTCCTCGTTGAGGGAGAGACCCATGGCGATACGCATCCAGAAGTACTGGGGAACCTCGAGGGGGTCACCGTTGCGGCCCTTGATGCCGTAGCGGTTGTTCAGGGTCACAACACCGATGTACTTCAGCAGTTCGTCGCGGGTGGGCTCCAAGGCGGCTGCGAGAGCGTCAAAGTCGAACATCTGGGTGAGGCGCTCATCCAGCAGGCCCTCCTCGACGCCGCGACGGACGTTCTCTTCGAAGTGCTGGACGTGGAGCTGCTTGAGCTCTTCCGGGGATTCGTAGTCACCGAGAACGCGCTTGTAAATGGTCTTCACGAGCAGGCGAGAGGCCAAGACGTCAAATGCAGGGTCATCCTTGACGTTCTGCAGTGCGACCTGAATAACAGCCTCGTCGAGCTGCTGGGTGGTGATGCCATCGAACAGCGTCAGTTCGAGCTCACTCGCGATCTGGGTCACCCAGGTAATCGAGTCGTCCAGCCCCTTTGCTGCGTCCTCGATGGCCAGGTTGATCTTGTTCGCGTCGTAGGCTTCCCGATCGCCATTGCGCTTCACCACGGTGATGTTCACTGTTTTCTCCTCATTCTTTGGCCCAGGGACCACAAATCGCGTTCTTTTCTGTTGGTTTTCTATCCCCGGTGGTGCTCAGAGGGCACTTTTTCCTTCGACAGCTTGACCACTATATATGGCACTTCTGACAATTCACATACCCCACATGTTGTGGGCGTGTCCTCCACACCTGTGGACAACTTTGCGCAGTTTTCCACAGCTCTGGGGAAACTTTTTTCGCCCTCAGAGGCCACTGTTTCAGGGACCACTGACACTCTGAGGGCGGGCGTAAGCTGAGCTAGTTGTGAACAAATACGCTGACCTGTTGAAAACTCCCGGAGTGGCCAGAATCATTTCTGCCCAGCTCACCGCGAGGCTCCCTTCGGGAATGATCTCCCTGGCGTACCTGCTCCACATCGAGCAGATCTTCAACTCCTACGGCCTGGCCGGTTTAGTTCTCGCGGCGACCAGTTTTGGTCAAGCTCTGGCAGGACCACTCACATCACGGTGGATGGGTTACTGGGGGATGCGCCCCGTCATCATTCTCACGATCATCGTCTCGGCTTTCAGTATGGCCGGCATAGCGTTTGTCGCTATGCCCATTGGTGCCTACATTGCTGTCGGCTTCGTGGGAGGTCTTGCAACACCCCCGATTCAGCCCGCCGTTCGCACCATCTACCCCACCATGGTGACCTCCAAGCAGCTGACCCCGCTGTTTTCTCTCGACGCCTCCGCGCAAGAAATCATTTGGATCGCGGGCCCCGTCGTCACCACTTTCATTGCCACCCAGATTTCCACCCAACTCGCCATCATTGTGGCGGGTGGATTCCTGATCCTCGGCGGGCTCTGGTTCCTCTCCTGCAAGGAACTCGGCGAGGTCAAAATCCCGCAGAGCAAGAACAAGATGGGTGTTGTCCTGCGCAAACCCGCTGTCGTGCTCGCCACCGTCGTGGGCTTCCTCCTGATTGGCGCTGCCGCTGCGGTGGAGGTGGCAGTCGTGTCCGTATTCGGTCACGGTGGCCCCGAAGCCGGAATTGTCCTCTCCATCTGGGCTATCGGATCCATCATTGGTGGGCTAGCACTCGGAGGTCTCGCGATTGGGCCCTGGGCTCTGGCCGCCCGCATGCTCGTCGTCTTTATCGGTATCGCTATGGCCGGAGCCATCCTCGACTTCTGGTGGATTGCCTTTGCCCTGCTGATCGCGGGAGCGGGAATTGCCCCCGCGCTAGCTGTCATGTTCGCCATCGTGTCCTCCAGCGTGAAGTTCTCCGACACTGCAGAGGCCTACGGCTGGATGGGCTCGGGACAGTTGGTGGGCGCTGCCTTGGGTTCAGCGGTGGCGGGGTTTGCCATCGATGGTTTCGGCTCAGTCGGTGGGTTCGTCGCCGCGAGTATCTTCGCGTTCCTCGGATTCTTGGTGCCGGTGCTCTTCAAGAGCGCCCACCCGGACCTCCGAGGCAAAGACGCCATGCCTCTGCCCGACACCGAACCTGTCCAAATCATCAAGCGCTAGCACGACGAATTACAGAAACAGCACCGGAACCATCGAGGCCACCAGAGCCAGGGCCATCACGGTGGTAAACACCTTTTGGGAACGTGGAGTCCGAAGCCACCGCGAGAGGAGTGTTCCCACCACGACCCAGAGGATGGCGCCTGGCATGGTGAATCCAATGAACATGGCCACAGCGACCAGAACACTCGGAGCACCCAGCTCCACGGGAACATAGGCCGTCACAAACGTGGCAATCACAATCCAGGCTTTCGGGTTCACCCACTGAAATAGGGTGGCCCGCCAGATGGTGGTGGGGGGCCCGACCTCCTCCCCCGGTTGAGGAAGTGCTGCGCGATAAATCCTCCACGCCATATAGAGGACGTAAGCGAAGCCTGCGTACTTCATCACCTCATAGACGGCGGGGTAGGCGGTGAAGAACGCCCCTAGCCCCGCACTCATGGAGATGACCATCACCGAGAGGCCGATCACCATCCCCACGAGGTGAGGCAGTGCTCCTTTGTGTCCAAAACGTGCCGAGAGAGTCAGCAAAACCGTGTTGTTGGGACCCGGGCTGACCGCGGTGACAAACGAGTAGATCGCCATCAAACCCAGTAGTTGCAGATCCACTCCCACAGGATAGGCCCCTACACTTCCGGGCATGAGCGCTCCGTGCACCGTCTTCGTGCGACTGACACCATTACCCGGCAAGCGCGAGTTCGCTCGCGCTCTCATCCTCGAGCTCATCCCCGAGATTCGGGCTCTGGAGGGGTGCGAAGAGTATCGACTCTTCGACGCCGTCGATGGTGACCTGATGCTCTACGAGCGCTTCACCACCCGTGAGCACTGGCAAGCACACTTTGACGCTCCCGCCATCCTCCGACTGAAAGCCGAACTCGCTGACGCCGTGGTGCTCCCGGTAGAGCGTCTAGAAACTTACGAGGCTTAGGGAAGCGGGTCGCCTACAGCGCCCAGGAGATAGCGCTCCAAAGTTCCTTCCGCAGAGGAGGATCCCCCGTGCTGGCCTTGGAACTGGCTCGTGCCATCGGTGCCACAGAGGCCCACAATGCGACTAGCTCCGCCCGGGTGGGAGTCAATCCATTCGGTCAGGTCATACACATTGTCGCCAATGATGGCCCAGCAGCTGGCAGGCGAGTTGTTGGAGGCAACGGTCTCGAGGCCGAGAACATCGCTGCCATAACTCTCCCCGGTGCCACCATCTGGCTCCACCGGAATCATCTCGTCGTCTTTATCCATCTCGGTGACCGCAGAGTCAGTGCCCTCAATGCGCTCTGACCAGGTCTCCTCCGCACCGGAGTGACCCGCGAGAACAGTGATGACCACCGCGATGATTCCCGCCACGACGATGACGCCTCCGATAACGGCGGCCAGAACTTTTCCACGGGATGATGCCATGCGCGCCACGATAAGCCAGATAACTGAAAGAACTGCGAGAGCTACGGCAACCGGGGGAAGCATCTCGCCCCATTCAGAGTGTTGACCAGCGGATCCCACCCGAGCTTCAAGGGCCTCGCCTGATTGCTCGGCGATGATCGCGGTGATCGCTCCAAGAATGGCCAGGCCCACTGCCGGGTAGCGATAGTGCGCGCGCAGCCTCGGAATCGCGACCACCAGAATCAAGCTCAGAACCGCGAGGGGGAGAACGATGACGACCGCGTGCGTGATGAACACATGGACCGGTAGCCCGGTAATCAGATCAAAAGGACCAGTCGAGGCAGGCGCTTGCGGCATGGCTCAAGTGTAGAAACCACAACTTTGTGGGCACTGTGCGACACCTCGGCATTTGCCAAGAACCCCGATAGGTTAGGGAATTGTGAAAAACAGCGCGGTGATTCCCCCCTCCCGGAAAATTCGAGGCAGCCTCGACATCTCCATGGGGCTTCTCATCATCGCCGCCTACATCGATCTCATCTCAGGACAACTGGCGGAGGGAACGTTCACACCCGCGACCCATTTTGCCTATCTGACAAACCAGACCAGCTATTCCAACATTGTGGTGTTGATTGCCGGGGGCCTTCTCGCGTGGTCTCGAGCAGTCGACACTGTGCTCTATGCCACAGTGCGTGCCAATTTCACCGTCTACGCGGTGGTGGTGGGGTTGGTCTACAACTGGTTGTTGAGAGAACCCGATCACTTCGATTTCCACAACGAAGTTACCCACGTCGCCATCCCGATATACCTGCTGGCGGACTGGGTCATCCGTGCGAGACGACCCCGGATTGGCTGGAACACGGTCTGGATAGGAGCCTCCTACCCCCTCGCCTGGGCACTGATAACTCTGGTTCGGGGCCAGTTTGTTGACTGGTATCCCTACTTCTTCTTAGACCCCACGGGGTCTCTCGGCTGGGGCGGGGTAATCGCCTACATCGTAGGGATTACGGGGTTGTTCCTTGTCGCAATCGCAGGTGCTGTAGGAATAAACAGCGCACAGCCGGGGTTAAGGCGCCCCCTCCACACATGACAACGAAAACTTCAGGGTCTCTCGCTACCCGGGTAGCGAGGACACTGCGTCGAGTCGGCGCCTCCTTGGCTGTCCTAGCGCTTTCCGCGGGCTGGGCAGGATCAGCAGCTTTCACTTCTGCTGCAGTCGCATCCGGGAGTCCAACTATTACTATCGGCGACCCCGTCGGCGCAATAGTGGTCGGGCAGTCTGCGTCATTTGGCGTGACGCTGAGCAACTTTGTCAGTACGGACATTCAAGCCACCGTGGAATTCGTGGATGGGGGCGGAGCTCCTGTATCCAACGGGACCTTAGCGATAGACGCCACCGGGTTGACACTCACCTCCGTCACGGGCTACTCGAGTCCCTCGGGAGCCAAGGTGGGTTTCGGCGGCACCTTCGCTGATGTCAGTGCTGCCCTCGCGACTCTCACCTGGACTCCGAATACTGAGCAATCCAATTCGCTGAAAATTTCTGTGTCGACAAAGCCGGGCACAAACGAGTTCTATAGTTCGGCAACTGGCCACTATTACCAGTACATTTCCACGGCAAAGACTTGGGACCAAGCGCAGAGCTACGCTCAAAGCCTCACTCTTAACGGGTTGAGCGGATATTTGGCCCACATCACAAGCTACGCAGAAAATGAATTCGTTAAGGATGGGACGACGGCGACAAATATTTGGATCGGCTCAACTGATAGTGGCGCGAATGAGGGGCAGTGGCGTTGGGCAGGGCTCGAAGGCACTGGCGATGCGATAGCTGAAGATGTTCCGGAGATATCAGGCGTTGCCTCAGCTTTCTACCTCGACGACACCGGGTCCCCTGTCGTGGCAGAGGGCTACAACTGGGGTTACTCAGGTGCGGTAGCCGGGGCCTGGGCAAGTGGTGAACCCAACGACTCGGGAGGTGAGGATTGCGCCGTAACAAATTGGGGAGGTCGTAACGGGCGCTGGAACGACTTACCCTGCACCCACACCAATCGATTCCTCGTCGAGTTCGGTGGGCGCGAGGACCCCGCTTTGTCGACTGCCGAGTCGGTCAGCGCACAACAGATTTACGCGGCGGTCAGTACCCGTCCTGGAGCTCCGACCATCTCGTCCATTGCCACCGATAACCAACAGTTGAAGGTGAGCTTTGCGGCTCCTGGCTACACAGGTACAAGTTCGATTACGAATTACAAGTACTCGACCGACGGAACGAATTACGTCGCGCTCTCCCCCGCATCGACTACAAGTCCGTTCATCATCACTGCGCTGTCCTCAGACGGCACAACACCCCTCACGAATGGAACCTCCTATTCGATAACTCTCAAAGCCGTGAACTCGTCGGGTGACTCTCCTGCTTCTAACTCTGTGAGCGCGACGCCGGCCGAACCACCAGCGCCGGCCCCTAGCCCCGCACCTACACCAGCTCCAGTTCCCACGGTGGAGCCACCAACACCCGCTCCCACACCAGCGCCACCCGTGGTCCCGGAACCTGCGCCCCCGGCGCCGGCTCCCCTACCAGAGCCTGCACCCGTCGAGCCTCCAGTGGTCCCCGAGCCCACTCCCCCACCCGTAATCGAGGAACCTCCCCTGGAAGAACCGCAGCCAGCTCCCTCGGTGTCCCTGGCAGCCATCTTCACGAACCCTGTCGCCATCTTGACTGTGGCGCAACAGGTAGGAGAACCCGTAGCCAACTCGGCAATTGGGGCCTCAGGAGATGATTCAGTGATTGTCGAATTCGATCCCACCGGCTCACCTGAAGCAGTCAAAGCAACCAACAA
>JANQZT010000041.1 GCA_030728325.1 Pontimonas sp. | reverse complement strand
CGTGATCAATCAGGGTGGGCCCCAGCCAGAAACCAGCGGCCTCGCCATCGGGCTGCACGTTCCGACCATCAGCAACAATGGTGGCGCCATCCTTCTCGGCGATCTCGATATAGGAGGCGACCTTGTTGCGGTGGACCTCGGTCACCAGCGGCCCCATGTCACAGGAGCGACGGCCGTCGCCAACCTTGATCGCCGACATCTTCTCCTTGACCGCGGCTACCAGTTCGTCACCGATCGGGTCAACTGCCACGACCACGGAGATCGCCATGCAACGCTCTCCGGCAGACCCAAAGCCCGCGTTGACGGCGGAATCTGCGACCAAGTCGAGGTCGGCGTCGGGGAGAACCAGCATGTGGTTCTTCGCGCCACCGAGAGCCTGGACGCGCTTGCCATTGCGGGCACCCGTTTCATAGACATACTGGGCAATCGGAGTGGAGCCCACGAACGAAATCGACTCGACATCGGGTTGCTCTAGCAGTGCATCCACGGAAACCTTGTCGCCGTGGACGACGTTGAACACACCATCGGGAAGACCCGCCTCTTTCCAGAGGTTTGCGATCCACATGGATGCTGAGGGGTCTTTCTCACTGGGCTTCAGGATGACGGTGTTCCCGGCAGCAATCGCGACGGGGAAGAACCACATAGGCACCATCGCGGGGAAGTTGAACGGGCTGATGATTCCCACGACACCGAGGGGTTGCTTCAGTGAGTAGACGTCCACGTTGGTGGAGGCGTTGAGGGAGAACTCTCCTTTCAGGAGGTGGGGGAGACCGCAGGCAAACTCGACCACTTCTTGACCGCGGGTGATCTCACCGAGAGCATCGGAGAGTACCTTCCCGTGCTCCTCGGTGATGATGGCGGCTAGTTCACCCTTCTTGGCTTCCAGCAGCTCGCGGAACTTGAAGACAATCTGGACGCGCTTGGTCATCGACATGGCCGACCAGCTGGCAAAGGCAGTCTTGGCAACCTGCACGGCTGCATCGAGATCACCTGTGGTCGCCAGGCGCACCGACTTGGTGGCAACACCGAGTGCTGGGTCGAACACGTCGGCGAGTCGATCGGATTCGCCGACGAACTCTGCTCCGCCGACGTAGTGGTTGATGATGGGCTGGCTCACTGAGCTGTCCTCTCTAGTTGGTGCGGTTATCCGCCGTGAACAATATCTACTGCGCGTTGGATGGCATCCCCAGTATTACTGGATGCCGGGTAAAGCAAGCTGCGACCGACGACAAGACCTCGAACACCGGGCAGGGTGAGCGCACTCGCCCACTCTGTGTAGAGGCTTTCCATGTCGCCTGCGCGATCTCCCCCGAGAATCAGGGTGGGAAGTGTGGTGGACTCCATGACCCGGGCCATGTCTGCCACATAGGGGATCTTGAGCCAGGTGTAAGCACTCGAGCCGCCGAGAGCGCTCACAATCGCAATGGACTGGATAACGGCTTCAGGGGTCAAGACGTTGGAGATGGAACCCTCCACCCATTCACTGATGAAGGGCTCGAGCATGATCGGAATTCCCGCCGCAACGGCGTCGTTGACCGCGTTGGCGGTGGCCATCAAGGTTTCGGCCGTGCCGGCGTCCTGGAAGTTGATGCGGGTCAGAGTCTTGGCAAAATCAAGTCCCGCCTCGCCTATCGACTCCATCGAGTAGGACCCAAATCGGTCATCCATTTCGAAGGCTGCACCCCGCAGGCCCCCGCGGTTCATGGAGCCGACCACAATCTTGTTATCGAGCAGGCCCAGCAGGGCGAGGTCGTCAATGATGTCCGGGGTGGCAAGCACTCCGTCAACACCGGGGTTCGAAAGCGCTGTGGCCAATCTCTCGAGCAAGTCCTCGCGATTCGCCATCGCCATGGCTTCGCTGCCAATGCCGAGAGATGCGCGAGCGGGGTGGTCGGCTGCGACGATCATGAGCTTCCCATCAGCGCCCAGGAGCTCCCGGCGCTGGCGGTTCTTCAGCGCTGTCGCAACCGCGCCGGGGTTGCTAGCCCTCAAATCTCGCAGAGCCTGGAAATCAAGATCAGACATGGCCTACCTCCACAGCGTCGTGTACTTCTTTCTCAAAAGGCATGGCAGTCGAGCATTCCAAGCGACCGGCCACGATGGCTCCGGCGGCGTTGGCAAAACGAAGGATGTTCTCGAGGCCCCAGCCGGCGAGGAGGCCGTGGCAGAACGCTCCACCAAAAGCGTCTCCCGCTCCCAAACCATTGACCACATCCACAGCAAAGGGAGCTACTTCGACTCGCTCGCTGGCAGTTTTTGCCATGACACCCTTGGGGCCCTGCTTCACCACCGCGATCTCTACTCCACGCTCTAGCAGGGCATCCGCGGCGCGGTCTGGGTCTGTTTCGCCCACCGCTATCTCACACTCTTCTTTGTTGCCAATAGCCACAGTCACAGCTGAGAGAGCCTGGGAAACTTCTGCGGTCGCCTCCGCGGGAGAGCTCCAGAGTTCGGCGCGGTAGTCCAAATCAAGAATGGTGTGAGCGGCACGAGAGCGCACCTGAAGGGCGTGGTGGTGGGCAGCGCGGCTGGGCTCGCGCGTGAGACCGGTAACGGTCAGCCAAAAAATCGAGGCGTCCCTGATGGCCTGCTCATCGAGCTCGTTCGCCTCGATCATGAGATCGGGCGCGACGGGGTCGCGGTAGAAATAGAGAGGGAAGTTATCCGGCGGGAAAATCTCACACAACACCAGTGGAGTCTTGAGCCCCTCGACGTCCTTGACATAGCGAGAGCTGACCCCGAGGCGTTCGAGTTCGGAGCGAATGAAGCGCCCGAGGGGATCTGGTCCGGTGCGGGTAATCACGGCTGAGGAGCGACCATACCGGGCTGCCGCAACAGCGACATTGGTGGGGGATCCGCCGAGGAACTTTCCAAAGCTGGTGACATCTTCGAGGCCCACACCCGTCTGCAGGGGGTAAATATCGATGCCAACACGACCCATGGTGAGAACGTCGAGATGCTCGGGACTCGTGGGATTAGACATCGTCATTCACTTCGCTGATTAGGGCACCCCCATCATACTTTGTATTAACAAATTCTGCTAGTTGCCAGAGACCGAGATTGTTGCCCCGGTGGCAGCAGATTCGGCAGCAGCGTTGGCCAACACCAGAGCCATACGGCCATCCTCAAAAGTGGGGGTGTTGGATTCTTCACCGTGGATTCTCTTCACGAACTCCTCGAGTTCGTTGCGATAGGAATCCATGTAGCGCTCGAGGAAGAAGTTCTGGTAGGGCCCCTTCGCCTCCACATGTCCCGAGGTGTAGTGGGTGACGTTGGTGTCGGTGAGGTTCTCCACCCGCAGCATTCCTTCAGAACCAAACGCTTCGAGACGCTGATCAAACCCGTGGGCAGCGTGGCGAGAGTTACTAATGAGTACCAATTCATCGTTGCTACCGCGCAGAGCTACTGACGTGGCGTCAAAGTCACCAAGGCTCTTGATGTCCTCGGAGAACTGGTTGAAGCCTTGAGCGCTAACGGAAACAATGTTCGGCACAAAATACCGAGCCATGTCGAAGTCGTGGATGGTCATATCCCGGAAGATTCCGCCGGACACAGCGAGGTAGTCATTCGGTGCAGGGGCGGGGTCGCGACTGGTGATAAGCAGTTGCTCCAGGTTTCCAATGTGGCCGGCTTTCACCCGGGCGCGGAGATCCGCGAAGTGCGGGTCGAAGCGACGGTTAAAGCCGAGGCCAATCGGGACACTGGTGAAGTTTGCCTTGTCGCGCAGAGTGTCGACACGCTGGATGTCGAGATCAATGGGCTTTTCACACAGCGCCGGAATACCCGCATCAATGGCCTTCTCGATCAAGTCAATGTGCGTGGAGGTTGGGGAGGCAATGATGAGCATGTCCACATCCCCTGCGGAGAAAAGCTCGTCAGGGTTGTCCGTCGCGGTGCCCCCAAAACTCTCGGCGGTGGTCCTTGCCCCGTCGGCAAAAACATCGGCAACGCGGTGCAGGGTCGTCCCCGGATGACTCACCACACTCATCGCGTGAACCTGGCCAATCCGGCCGGTGCCAATGAGTCCCACTCGAAGCGGCGGTGCCATGAGGTCTCCCTTGATTTTTTGTCCTTACAAAGTCGTGGCACCATCATGTCAGATTTTGCCCCCTATTGCTGCGACTGGTCGCTCCACACACCGAATTGCTACCCAGTTGTGTCCAGTCAACATGGTGTCTCCTGCGTCTCTTTGCAGTTACGGACCACCCGTGCAATTGGCGTGCGATTCAGGGTTTCAGCCGCTTGTCATCGATTTCCAAAGACTTCCTGCAATTTCCGCTAACGCCCAGGGCGAACAGCCTTGTGTAGACTGGTGCCCGCCTTCAATCAAAGGCAAACGCCCTCGTAGCTCAGTGGATAGAGCAAGAGCCTTCTAATCTCTTGGTCGTAGGTT
>JANQZT010000040.1:81044-83011 GCA_030728325.1 Pontimonas sp. | reverse complement strand
CCGAGGTGAGTGACTATCCAAACTTTCCGGAGACGTAATCTTCGGTGGCCTTGACCGAGGGGTTTGAGAACATTTTCTCCGTCGCGTCGTATTCGATGAGCTTGCCCGGCATTCCCGTACCGGCAATGTTGAAGAATGCGGTCATGTCGCTCACGCGGCTGGCTTGCTGCATGTTGTGAGTAACGATCACGATGGTGTACTCGGACTTGAGTTCTTCGATGAGATCCTCAATCGCGAGAGTTGAAATCGGATCCAAGGCAGAACAGGGCTCATCCATAAGAATGACTTCCGGCTCCACCGCGATGGTTCGAGCGATACACAGACGCTGCTGCTGACCACCGGAGATACCGGAACCCGGCTTGTCCAAGCGATCCTTGACTTCCTCCCAGAGGTTCGCTCCGCGAAGGGACTTCTCGACAAGATCATCGGCGTCAGACTTGGAAATACGTCGATTGTTGAGTTTCACTCCAGCCAAGACATTGTCACGAATTGACATCGTGGGGAACGGGTTGGGGCGCTGAAACACCATGCCGATCTGGCGACGGACTGACACTGGGTCAACGCCGGGGCCATAAAGGTTGTTGCCATCAACGAGGACTTCCCCGTCAACGTATGCTCCGGGGATCACCTCGTGCATACGGTTGAGAGTGCGAATCAAAGTGGACTTGCCACAACCGGAAGGGCCGATGAACGCTGTCACGCTTCGTGGCGCGATGTCCATGCTGACACCCTCGACCGCCAGGAACTTTCCGTAATAGACGTTGAGGTCATTGATTTCAATGCGCATTGACATGTGGGTTCCTACTTTTCCTATCGACCTGTCTTGGGGGCAAAGAAACGGGTAATGAGGCGAGCGCCGAGGTTGAGAATCATGACAATCAGAATCAGTGTGAGAGCGCCCGCCCACGCGCGATTCAGGGCAGCATCGGGGTTAGACCCCTGAGCGACGTACGAGTAGTACACGAAATTTGGCAGGCTCTGCATGCGATCTTGGAAGATGTTGAAATTGAAATCGTTGGAGAATCCCGCTGCGATCAGCAGAGGAGCTGTCTCCCCCATGACTCGGGCAATCGCGAGCATGATTCCTGTGGTGATACCTGCGATGGAGGTGGGCAGAACCACCTTCAAGATAGTCAGCCATTTCGGAACGCCCAGCGCGAAAGAAGCTTCTCGCAATTCATTCGGAACAATCCGCAACATCTCTTCACTGGAACGGACCACAATCGGGATCATCAAGACGGTGAGGGCGG
This sequence comes from Pontimonas sp., assembly GCA_030728325.1. Lineage (GTDB taxonomy): Bacteria > Actinomycetota > Actinomycetes > Actinomycetales > Microbacteriaceae > Pontimonas. The sequence continues at coordinate 81,761 of JANQZT010000040.1, read as the reverse complement.
CAGCCCCAGAAATCCCCACACGTGTTCCCGGACCCAGGAGAATCTCAAAAAGTGAATAGGCGAAGAGCCCTGCGACAATTGAGGGGATTCCCGTCATGACATCGATAAAGAAGGTGATGTAGCGAGTGAGGCGCTTGCCCGCGCCGTACTCGACGATGTAAATAGCAGTCAGAAGTCCGACCGGCACTGACACAGCACTCGCGGCCAGCGTCATCAGCAGAGTCCCGATCATGGCGTGGGCTGCACCACCGCCATCGCCGACGACGTTGCGCATCGACAGTGTGAAGAAGTCTCCATCGAAGCGCACTAGCCCGTTGGTCAGGACAATGATGACCAGGGAAATCAACGGAGTGAGGGCAATCAGGAACGCCAAAGTCACGAGAAGAGTGGTCAATCTGTCCGTAGCGCGACGTTGCCCTTCGACTCGTCGGGAGACCGCGTACAGCAGAACCCCAAAAATGAGGATGGCGACGATGGCAACCAGGATCAGGTTGATCTCAAACTCTTCGCCACCGGGACGGAACACGGAGAACAGCATCCACGAGAGGACAAGGGAGGCCAAAAGGAGAACACCTGGAACATAGCTCTGAAGACGCCCGGCGGAGAACACGTTAGGGACTGATTCCGTTATTCCACTCGACATCGTTAGTTAGCTCCTGAGAATTCTGCGCGACGCTCGATGATCCATCGCGCGAGGGAGTTCACGACGAGCGTGAT
>JANQZT010000040.1:37889-80944 GCA_030728325.1 Pontimonas sp. | reverse complement strand
GTCTGCAGGAAGACTTCACGAGACACCGCCGTGATGATCGGCAGAACCATGACCGCCAACACGACAGCCGCTGTCAAAATTGTTCGTCCAGTACCCGACGCAGGCCCGGCGAAGAAGGGGATAAAGCTCAGATTGTCCGCGAGCCAGGTATAGGAGGGCTGCAAAGCGGGAGCAAGCACCGTTCCTCCCCACAGGCCATACACGACCGAGGGCACAGCAGCCAAGAGGTCAACAACGTAGCCCAGCGGCTCCGCAATTCTCCGTGGAGCGTAATGAGAGATGAAGAGAGCAATTCCGATGGCGAGGGGAAACGCGACAATGAGAGCAATCAATGCTGCCCAGAGAGTTCCAAAGACGAGCGGGCCCACCCACTGGAAGAAAGTGTCGCCATCCAGAAGCCCGATGTCAGCCGGGTCAGCGACAAGAGCCGGGTACCCCTCCACGAGAAGGAAGGCAGAAACGGCCGCGAGGATGACGAGGATGAAGATTCCTGCGCCGCGGGCTGAACCCGAGAAAATTCTGTCTCCAGGACGCTCTACCGTTTTGCGACCGCGAGACTCAGGAGGTAATCCCGCAGTCTTCCCAGTCGTCATAAGGTTCCGCTCCCGAGTAGTGATGAAGTGTGGTGAATGGCGGTAAGTCGTGTGTGTCGAGTGTAGACGGTGGTGGAGAGGGAAGGATCCCCCTCCACCACCGTCCAGGTTACTTACTGAATGGTTGCGATAACAGCCTCAGCCTTGGCACGAAGATCTGCCGAGATTGGGGCGTTACCAGCGTTTGCCTGAGCGGCAGCCTGGCCCTCTTCGCTCACCACGTAGGAGGCGTAGGCCTTGACCAACTCAACGACAGAGTCGTCTTTGTAGTCGTTGCAACCGATGAAGTAGCTCACCAGAACGATCGGGTAGGCACCCGATGCTTCAGTGGCACGGTCGAGGGCGATAGCGAGGTCATTGTCGCCACGCTCTCCGGGGCTGTCAGCAGGGGATGCGTCCACAATTTTGGCAGCAGCCTCGGGGCTGTAGGGGACGTACTCTGCGCCAACCTTGACGGAAACGACACCAAGCCCTCCGGCGCGAGAAGCGTCAGCGTAACCGATGGTTCCGGTTCCGTTGGTGACTGCGTCAACAACACCAGAGGTCTGAGGAGCACCCTCGCCGCCCCACTCAGCAGGCCATGCCTCAAAGTTGCCGGCGTTTTCGCCGTTGAGCAACCATGTGTCTGGAGCAGCCTTGGCCATGTAGTCGGTGAAGTTGTCGGTGGTTCCCGACTCATCCGAGCGGTGAACCGCGGTGATGGTCAGGTCAGGAAGGTCGACGCCCTCATTCTGGCTAGCAATAGCGTCATCACTCCAGTTGGTGATTTCACCGGTGAAGATGCCAGCAAGGGTGTCGGGGTCGAGGTTCAGGGTGTCAATTCCCTCGAGGCTGAAGATAACGGCAATGGGGGAAACGTATGCAGGAATCTCCCAAATTCCGGTACCTGGCTCACAAGATCCGAAGTTGTCTTCTGCGATCTCGTCAACCTTGAAAGCGCGGTCCGAACCAGCGAAGGAGGAAGCTCCACTCTGGAAGGTCTCGCGTCCACCACCAGAACCGATGGGGTCATAGGAGACGGTGACGTCGGGGTTGATGGTCTGGAAGCCTGCGATCCAAGCCTCTGCAGCAGCACCTTGAGATGACGCACCAGCGCCAACGAGGGTTCCACTGAGGGCTGGAGCTTCTTCGACCTCTTCAGTTGCTGCGGGTGCAGCAGCTTCTTCAGCAGGCTCTGCCTCTGCCGCGCACGCGCCAAGCACGAACACGGATGATGCGAGGAGAGCAACGCTAGCGAGACTCTTGCTCGATGTGATCATTGTTATTTATCCATCCTTGGTATTTCGGGACTGTGATGCGACGCAATACTGCGTCCCGCACAATCTCGTGGCGCTAGGTGACCCGTGAGATGCCAACTAGTGAACGGCAGGTAAACAATTGCGAGGAGCTCTCCATGTGGGAAAGTTAAGGTGTGAAGCCTTCGGTCATTACTCTGACGCCCGCCCCCGCCCTAGATCGCACCTACCTTGTCGACGCGCTGCACCTTGGCGAAGTGCACCGTGCTCGAGAGTCTCATGTAGAGCTGGCGGGGAAAGGTGTGAATGTCTCCTCGGGGTTAGTCCTCGCCGGCATCCCGTCTCTCGCCGTTGTACCGCTGACCAGAGAGGAGGCCGCGAGTGCGGATGACGAAATCATTTACGCCCACACCATCTCCCATCCTTTGCGGGTCAACATCACGGTGCTCGATGACGATGGGAACACCACCAAGATCAACGAGAAGGCCCCACCCCTGACCACTGCAGATTGGACCGGGCTCGTGGAGACAACTTTGTCTCTGGCTCGAGAGCATCAATCTCCTTGGATTCTCTTGGCAGGAACAATCCCTTCCAGCGCTGAGGGCGCTGCGCTCGATCTTCAAGCACTGTTCGAGTCTGCGCACAGCCAGGGAATTCTTGTGGGCCTGGACACCTCTGGATCTCCACTTCTGGAACTTGCGCGCTCTGGTCTCCCCGACGTCATCAAACCGAACGCCCCAGAGCTTGCAGAGTGCGTGGGCAGACCTCTCCTCACACTGGGAGATGTTGTCGAGGCGGCACACGAAGTCCAACAATGGGGAGTCACTCATGTGCTGGTCTCACTCGGACCCGACGGAATGGTGGGGGTTTCCTCAACGGGAGTCGTGCATGCCTCCACTGGACCTGTGACAGTGCGAAACACCATCGGTGCTGGCGACGCGAGCGTCGCAGGATTTCTCTCTCACGTGGTTGATCACCCCGAGGAGTTCGCGCACGCTGTTGCTCGCGGCGTCGCCTGGGGAGCACTGAAGGTGCAGGAGGTGAGCTCGCAGCTCCAGAGCTTAGAAGGCCTCCCGGACGTAACACTGACGGATTCCCCTGAGCACGGTCGAAGGCTGCTAGAACCCGGCGTGATCTGAACCTTCAGCCGCCTAATTATGGTTTTTTGTGGTTTTGGTTGTTGTTATCTGTGGTTTTGTGTTAGTTTCCTGTCAGGTAATTCATAGAAACGTGAAGGACAACGACGATGTTGGCAGAAGAACGACGACTCTTGATCGTCGACTGGACGCGTAATGAGGGTCGCCTCAACGCCGCCGAGGCTGCCGCAAAACTGAACGTTGCTACCGAGACAGTCCGCCGTGACTTGGATGTTCTCCAGCGTCGCGGCGCACTTCGCAAGGTTCATGGTGGAGCGATTGCCATGGAACGCTTCGCTCACGAGTACACCATCCCTGAGCGCCAGAACCTCAACCCCGACGCGAAGAAGCGCATCGCCGAGACCGCATCGGAGTACATTCCCGACGAAGGTTGCATCTTCGTGGACGGTGGGACGACGACCGAGTTCCTTGCCCCCGCTCTTCGCAACCGCCCTGACCTGCTGGTAGTCACCAACAGCGTCACCCTCGCGTCTCAGATTGCCGACAGCTCCACAAAGACCTACATGCTCTCCGGCCGCGTGCGCCCCACCACCTTAAGTTCCGTCGGTGCACGGACCGTAGAGGACTTGAGTCAACTCAACGCGGTTGTTGCCTTCGTGGGCGCGAATGGAATCTCGAAGGACCTCCGCATCACGGCTTTTGATACCGATGAAGCACTCGTGAAGAAGGTCTTCATCTCCCATTCGGCCGAAACGATCCTCCTTGCCGATAACAGCAAGTTCGGCTCGACGTATCCCTCGACGTTCGGGGAACCCTCAGATTTTGACCGACTCGTCACGGACCTGGGCACTGACTCCTCATTTATTGAGGGGTTCACCCAGCGTGGCGTCGAAGTGGTGGTCGCATGACCCACCGCGAATTAGGTTTCGTCTCCAGCCTTGGGGACGGAAGTGCACGAGAAGCCAGAGAGGGGTGCTTATTCTCCCTGAGCTCCCCACTCTGGCAACTCGGGCAAACAATACAACCTCTCGAAGGAAGGTAGTACCAATGAGTGATTTTATTCCCTCTGGTAGCGACGGCCAAGGTGGCTGGCGTGCCGGATTGCAGAAGCTCGGAGGCAACCTCGCGGGAATGGTGATTCCGAACATCGGAGCCTTCATTGCCTGGGGTCTGCTGACAGCTCTGTTCATCCCCACAGGATGGCTGCCCAACGAGAACTTCTCGTCCATGGTCGGCCCCATGATTCTGAACCTGCTTCCGATTCTTATCGGATACACGGGTGGTCGAATCGTTCACGGTCAGCGCGGTGCGGTGATTGGTTCGGTCGCGACTGTCGGTGTGATTGTGGGAACGGATATCCCCATGTTCCTCGGCGCCATGATTATTGGTCCGCTGATGGCATGGATCCTCAAGTACATCGACAAGGTACTTGACCCCATTACCCCTCCCGGCTTCGAAATGCTGATTGGCAACTTCTCGCTGGGTATTGCCGGAATGCTCGGCGCCATGCTCGGTTACTTGGGAATTGGACCGATCGTCTCGGCCATCACCAACGTGCTGGGTAACGGTGTGAGCTGGCTCGTGGACAACTCTCTTCTCCCGATCGCATCAGTGCTGATTGAGCCGGCGAAGATCCTGTTCATGAACAACGCGATCAACCACGGTGTTCTAGGGCCGCTCGGTGTGGTTCAGGCGGAAGAGGCAGGCAAGTCCATCCTCTTCATGCTCGAGACCAACCCTGGTCCTGGTTTGGGAATTCTCGTTGCCTTCTGGCTCGCTGGACCCAAACTCCTCCGTGGTTCCGCACCCGGCGCCATCATCATCCACTTCCTCGGTGGAATCCATGAAATCTACTTCCCCTACGTACTGCTGAAGCCTCAGGTTGTCCTGGGTGCAATCGTCGGTGGCGCCGTGGGTGTTGCAACCTTCATGGTGACTGGCGTGGGACTGGTAGCAACACCATCCCCCGGATCGATCTTTGCCTACCTGGCAGTGACCCCTCCCGGAAACCACCTTGGTGTGCTTCTCGGTATCGTCCTCTCCGCCGCTGCGTCCTTCGTTGTGTCGTGGTTCATTCTCAAGCTCTCGAAGGTTGACGCCTCCGAGGCAGAGTTTGACGCTGCCAAGCAGCGCAGCAAAGAGATGAAGGCTGGCAAGTAACCATGGCCTCAGTATCGGCGAGTGACGTCAAGCAAATTGTTGTTGCCTGCGAAGCAGGCATGGGCTCCAGCGTTATGGTGGCCCGGCAATTAGCGAAACAGCTCAAGAGTCAAGGCATCACCGTTGTTCATTCACCGGTGAATCAATTGGCAGAAACACCGCACGAGATCGTGCTTGTTCACCGGGGCCTTAGTGCTCGGGCGAAACAGGCTGTTCCCGAGTCGGTGGTGATCATCTTCGACATGTTCTTGGGTGATCTCAACATTGCCAAGCTGGTCGGGGCTCTTCAGAATGGAGACACCATCTCAGATGGCTGATTTACTCCAACTGGCCGGTATCACGCTCGATGCGACGGCCTCCTCGCGAGAGGAGGCCGTCCGCATCTGCGGCTCACTCCTGGTGGACCTAGGAGCTGTCTCCTCGGAATACGCAGAGGCCATGTGGGAGAGAGAGCAGATCTTCCCCTCTGAACTAGGGGATGGTTTCGCAATCCCCCATGGGACTGATGAGTCCCGGCAGTTCGTGAACTTTGACCAATTAGTCTTCGTTCGATTCACGACACCCGTGACCTGGGTGAACGAAGAGATCTCGGTGTGCGTGGGAATCGCATCACAGGGAGACGGTCACGTCGAAATCCTCGGCAACTTGGCGGACCTTCTCATGGATGAAGCTTCCGCCCACACACTTCGCACAACATCCGACGCAGAGGTCATTAGAGACCTAATTCTGAAAGGCGCATAAAGCATGAAGGCTGCACTGTTCCAGGGACCTGGCGACCTAAATGTCATTGAGGTTGACACCCCAAGCCCGGCGGCCGATGAGCTCAAGATTCGAGTTGAGTCCTGCGCGACCTGCGGAACAGACGCAAAGATTTTCCATCACGGACACCCACGCCTCGAGCCACCTCAGATCATTGGCCACGAGATTGCGGGAGAAATTATTGAGGTGGGAAGTGGCACCACCGGCTACAGCGTCGGCCAACGCGTGCAGATCATTGCCGCTGTGCCTTGCGAAGAGTGTTGGGCCTGCAAAGCGGGCAAGCAGGGTATTTGCATCAACCAAACTTCCATGGGTTACCAATTCCCTGGAGGATTCGCTCAGGAGATGGTTGTCCCTCAAGCAGTCATCAAGGCAGACGGCGTCAACACGATTCCTGAGGGCCTCAGCTTCGATGAAGCCTCAGTAGCGGAACCACTTGCCTGTGTTCTGAACGCGCAACGTCTCGTCAACGTCGGCCCAGGCGACACCGTGCTAGTGATGGGGGCAGGGCCTATTGGGTGTCTCCACATCAGATTGGCGCGAGCGCTGGGTGCCACCAAGGTCATGCTAGCCGACATCAACGGAGGGCGGCTCAAGCTCTCCGCCGACGCTGTGAAGCCAGACCGAGCTATCGATATGTCGTCTGAGAACCTCGAGGAAATCGTCTCCGCGGAGACCGACGGAATTGGGCCCAGTGTGATCATCACCGCTGCGCCGTCTGGTCAAGCACAGGAACAAGCCATCGCCATGGCAGCGCCTGGTGGCCGGGTCAGCTTCTTTGGAGGGCTTCCCAAAGACAAGCCCATGATCCAGGTTGACTCCAACGTTGTTCACTACAAGGAACTCATCCTTGCCGGCGCTAATGGCTCCTCCCCCGCGCAGAACAAAGAAGCTTTGGCCCTCATCGCCTCAGGAGCCGTTCCTGTCGCCGACTTAATTACCCACCGTCTCCCACTCGACCAGGTACAGGACGCGATCAGCGCGGTAACGTCAGGGGAAGCCATCAAAGTCGTGATCAAGCCTCAGGGGGTCTAGGGATGAGCGCACACGTTCACACCGTCACCGTGGAAGACCCGATTGGCCTCCACGCACGCCCTGTCGGTCAGATCGTCACACTGGTGAGAGAAACAGGAGCGACCGTCACGCTGCGAAGCGCTGCTGGAGCAGAAGCGCTCGCCACCTCGGCGCTCAAAATGTTGGCTCTCAAGGTCAAGACGGGTGAGACTCTCGAGATCGTCATCGACTCCGCAGGATCGAGCGATCCCGAGACGCTCGCTGGTGAGATCGAAAACCTCATCAACCAGGGTTAGGCCCGGGCCCACCACTCATGGAACTCACCGGGATTGGAGTCGGCTCTCACGCGGCCGTGGGTGAGGTCTTTGTCTTGCGCACCTCGGATGAGGTCTTTGAGCACAAAACCTCGACCCATTCAGCGGATGAGGAAGCCAGCATTCTCGGCACCGCCATAGCCACCACAGCGGCGACTATTCGTGATGAGGCATCCTCCGGTGACACCACCACTCGAGAGATTCTCGACGCCTTACTGATCATCCTGGAAGATCCCGAACTTCAGGAGATGGCCCGTCCCCATCTGGATGCAGGCGCAGACGCTCCCACAGGCTTATTCAGAGCTCTCGATGAATTTGCTGACCTCATGGGAGATGACGAGGACTTTCAATCTCGAATCGGAGACTTGCGCGGCATTGCCGCTCGCATCTCCGCCTGGACCAGAGGTCTTGCCGCCGGTCCAGGAATTCCTCGCGAGGGCAGGTGGATTATCGTCGCCGAGGACCTCACTCCGCTGGAAACATCCCAGTTTGGGGACTCCGTGGTGGGGGTGATCACAGAACTGGGAGGTCCCACCTCTCACACGGCAATCATTTGTCGAGCTCTGGGGATTCCCGCGGTCGTGAGCGCCACAGGTGCCATGTCTCTCGAGCAAGGAACGAGCATTTTGGTGGACCCCGAAGGCAACCGTGCTGTTGTGGGGGGCGACATATCGAGTGCGACCACGGCCATATCGTTCATTCCCCAGGCTGATGCTCCCCTCATTACCGTTCGGGCCAACATCGGTGGGGTTGCAGACGCAGAGAAAGCCTCCACAACCTCGGCGCGAGGAGTGGGACTCTTTCGGACCGAAGTCCTCTATCTGGCCGCTTCGGCGATGCCGAGTGTGGACGAGCAAACATCGCTCTACATCGATGTCCTCAAGGCCGCTCCTGCCGGCAAAATAATCATCAGGACAATCGACGCGGGCAGTGACAAGCCTGTGCCATTTCTGGCTCTTCCTCACGAGGAAAACCCCGCCCTGGGCGTTCGAGGATTCAGGCTCACGGCCGAACACCACGAGTTTCAGCGCTCCCAACTGACGGCTATTGCGAAGGCCATTGCTGCGACCGGGCGCGATGTCGGTGTCATGGCACCGATGGTGTCGACCGTGTCGGAGGTGAGGGAATTCAAGGCCCTCTGTGATGAGGCCGGCATCACTCAGGTGGGAATCATGATTGAGACTCCCGCCATCGTCCCTGTGATGACCGACCTCGTGGGTCTCCTGAGCTTTGTGAGTATCGGGACAAATGACCTCTCTCAATATCTTTTTGCTGCTGATCGCATGCACCCCCGGCTCGGCGCACTCAATGACCCGTGGCAGCCGGGTCTTCTGCGGACCATCAGGACCATCGCCGAGTCAGCAAGAAGCTTGGGAATCCCTGTCGGTGTGTGTGGAGAGAGTGCCGCCAATCCGCTGCTATCGATTGTCTTTGCGGGGTTGGGAATTGACTCCGTCAGCGTCGCACCCAGCGCTGTCGATTCTGTGAGCACTGCACTCAGTGCAGTGGATGCCGACTCGGCCTCCCACTCCGCACGGGTTGCCCTTGCCGCGAGCACCCCCGCCGACGCCGAAGCAGCTGTTCGGGCCCTCTACTCCTAGGCCGCATCGGCGTATTCTGGGGTCACCCAAGGAAAGGTGATCTGTGCGAGCAATTGTTGTGTCCCAGACCGGAGGGCCTGAGGTCCTCGTTTCCTCGGAGGTGCCGGAGCCAACCGGTGGCGAGCGCGACATCATCGTCGATGTCCACGCGGCAGGGGTCAACTTCATTGACATCTACCAACGTGAGGGTCTTTACTCCCTTGCTCTTCCCTACACCCCGGGTCTCGAGGGAGCGGGAGTCATCCGGTCGGTCGGTGCTGCAGTCACCGAGTTTTCCCCGGGTGATCGGGTGGCGTGGACGGGCCACCTCGGAAGTTACTCCGAGCTCGTCGCCATGCCAGCGGATGTAGCTGTCCTCGTTCCGGACTCCCTGAGTCTGGAGACAGCTGCCGGAATGATGTTGCAGGGTCTTACCGCCCACTATCTCGTGACCAGCGTCCACAAGATAGTGCCGGGGGATACTGCCCTGGTTCACGCCGCTGCCGGTGGCGTCGGGCTGCTCTTGTGTCAGATGATTCGGGCCCGCGGTGGTGAGGTTATTGGCACAGTGTCTACGGACGCGAAAGCTGACGCCGCTGTGGCCGCAGGCGCGCACCACATCATTCGATACGACCGAGAAGATGTCGCCCAGAGAGTGAGAGAAATTACGAGCACTGAAGGTGTGCGGGTTGTCTATGACGGCGTGGGGCGAGACACCTTCAACGCGAGTTTGCACAGCCTCGCACCGCGAGGCGTCATGGCGCTTTTTGGTCAATCCAGTGGCCCCGTGGAGTCCTTCGATCCGCAAATTTTGAACCAGTTGGGATCGCTGTTCTTGACCCGTCCCAGCCTCACGCATTTCACCGGGACTCCCGAGGAACTGAGGTGGAGAGCATCTGAAGTATTCGAGGCGCTTGAAAATGGATCGCTGTCCTTCTCTCTGCACGGGACTTACCCGCTCGAGAACGCTCATAAGGCCCACGCGGATCTTGCCGCTCGTCTCACCTCAGGCAAACTTCTTCTTCTTCCCTAGGTTGCGCTGGCATAACCCCCGGGGTGATGTTCACCCATGAAACCAATGTCCCGCCGGTCTGTCCATGACCGGCAGTGGATCAAGCGATGACATCATGGCCCGTATTGCCCAGGTCGATGCTGTTTCTTCCAAGGGGACAAAGTAGACCCTTTCGCACTAGCGTTGAAGTATGAAAATTCTGCTTGTTGGCGCCGGAGGCGTTGGGAACTCTCTCGCGAAACTACTGGCGACACGTGACTTCTATGAGTCAGTAGTCGTCGCTGACTATGACCTCTCGCGGGCGGAATCCGTGGTGGCGTGGATTGAGAAACGATTCCCCGCGGCTCACCCCCGATTCAGCGCGGCCCACATAGACGCGTCACAGCCCTCGAACGTGACCGACGCTGCTCGTGCACACGGATCCACCATCGTGATGAATGCTGTGGAACCCTCGTTCGTGGAGAGCATCTTCGATGGCGCGCTAGCCGCGGGGGCCGACTACATGGACATGGCCATGAGTCTCTCTAAGCCCCACCCGAGCGACCCACACACCACCCCCGGAATCAAGCTCGGCGACTACCAGTTCGAGAAGGCTTCGGAGTGGGAGAAGGAAGGGCGTTTGGCGCTGGTCGGAATGGGTGTGGAACCTGGCATTTCAGATGTCTTCGCTAAATACGCTGCCGATCACCTTTTCAGCGACATTGACGAAATTGGTGTCCGCGATGGAGCCAACCTCGTGGTCACCGATGAGAACGGGCGCGAAATCTTCGCGCCCTCCTTCAGCATTTGGACAACGATCGAAGAGTGCCTCAACCCTCCCCTCATCTGGGAGAAAAGCAAAGGCTGGTTCACCACCGCACCCTTTAGTGAGCCTGAGGTGTTCACCTTCCCTGCAGGTATCGGTCCGGTCGAGTGCGTCAATGTTGAGCACGAAGAGGTCGCGCTGGTCCCCCGCTATCTCGACGCGAAACGGGTGACATTCAAATACGGTCTCGGGGAGGAATTCATTGGGGTTCTGAGAACCCTCAACCTTCTCGGTTTGGATTCGATCGAACCGACATCGGTGCGCACCGCACCCGACTCCGAGGGCAAGCGTTCCCTTGCTTCTGTGTCACCCCGCGACCTGGTCGCTGCAGTGTTGCCAGACCCGGCCACACTGGGTGATCGCATGAGCGGGACCACGTGTGCGGGAACCTGGGTGACCGGAAAAGGCAAGGATGGGGCGCCCCGCGAGGTCTATCTGTATCACGCGATTGACAACGCCTGGACGATGGAGCACTACGACGCCCAGTGCGTCGTGTGGCAAACAGCCCTCGCCCCTGCTCTCGCTCTGGAGCTTCTCGCCACCGGTGTGTGGTCAGGCTCCGGAGTTCACGGACCCGAAGCCTTCGATGCAAAGCCCTTCTTGGATCTCATGGCCACGCCAGAGTCCGAGGGTGGTTATGGCCAGGCGTGGGGTCTCGAAGAGCGCTAACTCGGAGTGAATCGGAGGGACAGGCACGACAACCCGCCGTCAATTTTCTGGCATTCGGAGTTCTCTAACTCGATCACGACGAACCCAGCGTCTCGCACCCGCTCGGTGGTGAGAGGGAAACCCGAAGGCATAAACACGACATCGTTGACTCGGATGCTATTGGCCGCTGGCTCTTCACCCTCGGCAACATCGACCACGGTGTAGCCCTCGAAGCAGCCACTCGCACTGAGGCGCGGGGTGGACAGAATCGTCGAGCCATCGAGCAGAGAACAATCGGACTTGAAGTGCAACACCCCAGGAGGAGTTGTCAGTTCCCGGACGGTGTAACCCCAGTCCGCCACCGCTTCACGGAGCTCTGCGATACCTTCGGCATTGGTCCGAGCTGATCGCCCCACCAGAATTTCTGTTTCCGTGGTCAAGATGTCTCCACCCTCAACGAACCCAGGACCCGCGAGTTGTCGAACCTCTGAATACACGTCACCGAGGTGGGGCGACATGGCCATTGATTCGCCAAATCGAGTGGGCGCTCCCGGGCGCAACACCACGGCACCTTCCTGAAGACAGAGAGCCGTGTCCTCCACAAACAACGAGTCGGGGAACTCTTCGAGAGCATCGAGGACACTTACGTCCACACCCGCCTGGCGCAATGCCAGGACATAAGCGTCGTGGTGGCGCATCAGGACGTCACTATCGGGGTTTCCCACGTCCTCTGCGCGTAACCCGTGAACAGCACTGAGGGGTGGGCGGCGCGTGATGGCGTGACTAAACCGAAACGATCGTTCAGACATCAGGCAAACTTACTGGCCGTGAGTTTCTTCCGCGGCCACCAGAAGGAATCCCCCGTGATGAAGGCGAGGGCTGGCACGACCACTGTTCGCACGAGCAGGGTGTCAATCAGCACTCCGATACCGACGATGATGCCGATTTGGAACAGCGCAATCAACGGAAGAACACCCAAGACCGCGAACACGGCAGCCAAGAGAATTCCTGCGCTGGTGATCACTCCACCGGTAGCCCCCAAAGCCTTGATCATCGCCTGACGGGTGGGCTGACGTGACGTCGTCGCCATATTTGCCGACTCTTCTCTTGCCCGGGAGACCAAGAAGATGTTGTAGTCAACACCCAACGCCACCAGGAAGAGGAAGGAGTAGAGGAAAACACTGAAGTCCAGACCCGACATCCCAAACACATTCTGGAAAATTAGCCAGGCCGCGCCCATGGCGGAGAAGAACGAGAGCACCACGCTTCCCAGCAACAGAATCGGCGCAACCAGTGCCTTCAACAGCAGGACCAAGACGATGAAGACCAACACCAGGATCAGGGGGATGACCAGGAGCTGGTCCCGCTCGTATGCCTGCTTCACCGCGAGGCGGGTGGCGTCATCACCACCCACGAGTGCATTGGCCCCAGGGACCGCCTGAACGTTCTCACGAAGACTCTCGATAGCCCCGTAGGCCTCTTCACTGCCGCCCTCGGCATCGAGGACAACATCAATGCGAGAGAAGTCATCGTTCTGGTTCACAATCTCCGCCGATGCCACGAGGGGTGATGCCAGAGCGGCCTCGACGACATCTTCTGCCCGATCATTGACGGCAATGACCTGTGTGGGAGCGCTCGCTCCCGCGGGGAATGCTTCCGCCAGGACCTCAATACCGGTGACCGCCTCCGGCTTGACCCGGAATTGCTCCGTCTCGGGAAGCCCAATCGTGATGCCGGTGGCCCCAACGCTCAGTCCTCCCAGGACGGCAATACCCAGAATCGCGACGGTGATGGGTCGCCTGCTCACACCTTTGCCAAGCTTCGCCCACCAGCCAGTATCAGACTTGTTTACTCCCCCAAATCGAGGAACGAAGGGCCAGAACAACCCCCGCCCAAAGACCACAATGGCTGCAGGCAAAACACCAAGGGCGGCGATCATCGCGACCACAATTCCACTAGCGCACACCAGACCCAATGCTCTGTTGCCACCGAGCTCCGCAAAGCTCAAGGTGAGTAGAGCCAGCGCGACTGTGCCTCCAGAGGCGAGAATCGCAGGACCGGCGCCCTTCACAGCTTTCGCCATCGCTTCATGACGATCTTCAGTGGTGAGCAACTCCTCTTTGTAACGAGCAATCAGCAAGAGGGCGTAGTTGGTGCCGGCTCCAAAGACAAGAACGGAAAGAATTCCCGTGATGGAACCGTCCGCGGTGATATTGAAGAAAGCCGCGACGTTTCGACCAATCTGGCCTGCCATGCCATCCGCGGTTCCCACCACGAGCAGAGGAACGATCCACAAAATGGGGCTTCGATACGTGACCAACAGGAGGAAAATCACGATGAGCACAGTCGCCAAGAGAAGTGTGAAGTCCGCGCCGGCAAAAACCCCCGCTAGGTCGACCTGGAAACCCTCGGGACCTGTGACGTAAGGCTCAATCCCCGCGGGCACGTTCTCTGCGATGATCGCCCTGACTTCCACAATGCGCTCGGCCTGCTCATCGACGTCGTCGATCTCGTCCATCGGAATGGTGAGCACGGCCGTCGTGTTGTCCTCCGAGATGGTGGCAGGCGGAACAAAGAGTTCACCCATCACCTCGACGTTGCTGAACTCGGTGAAGAGCTCGTTGGCGCCTCCCGCGGGCATCTGAATCATCGGGTCAAATTCACCCTGCAGCCAGACAATGTCCTCATCAGTGAACTCGCCCGAAGACTTTGCGAGAACCACGACCGCGGCCGTTCCCTCAGACCCAGGCATCTCGGCCAGAGCCTGCTCCACCAGAATCACTTCAGAGTCATCGGGGAGACCATTGTCCGGGCTGACGTTGGTCTCTTCGGCGGCGAACACCGTGAAGGACAACACGGCGAAAATCAATCCGATGAGGAGAGTGACCCATGCGGTCTTGGGCCCAGTAATAAAGCGAATTATGGCGTTCACCTACCAAAACTTACTCCTGAATTGACGTCTCATCCCGCAAACGCCCAGTTGACTTTGGGAGAGTGGAGACGAGAGGAGGTCGTGGTGAAACTACTGCCCTGGGTTTTTCTGTCCGCATTCGTCATGAGCGGCTGTGCTCCCGCGGAGTCGAGCCCTGCGCCTCCCCCGGAGACGTCGATCGAGACCGAAACGACAGAACCGGCGCCGCGGAGCTCACCTGGACCATGTGACGTGGTGAACGAGCGCGAGATGGGTGAGTCCATCGGTGCTCAAATCACGGCACTCAGGGCCGGTGACTACGCCGCCGCTTATGAATGGGCTGCTCCGGCGTTCCAGATGAATGTTCCTCTCGAGGTCTTCGAAATGGTCATCCAAGACGGCTACTCAAGCCTCCTGGAATCCCGCTCCCACACCCTGAGTGACTGCGTGCTCTTTCCCCGAGACCTTGGCAACACCGTCGTGACCGTGAGAACAGTGTCCGGTGAGGTGTTCACCTACTACTACGAGATGATCAACACCGACGAGGGGTGGCGCATTCTCGGAGCCGCCGAAATCGCCCCCGTGAGTTCCGGTGCATAGAGGTTAGTCCCGCCAGGGAGGGCTCGGCTCGAGCTCTTCAGAGCGAGGCAAGCTCTCGGGCAACGATGCGCTCAGAGCATCGCGTTCCCCGTCCGTGAGAGCAATCCCCGCTGCGGACACAGAGTCTCGGATGGACTCAGCCCGTGTTGCTCCAGGAATCGGGATGATGACGGGTGAGTAGGCGAGCAGCCAGGCCAGCACGAGAGATTCTGGGCTGACAGCTTTCTCCTTGGCCATACTCACGAAGGAGCCCACCTCACCAGTGGTGATGCGATTGACCTTCTTGGACCCTCCCAAGGGTGACCACGGAAGGAAGGCGATGCCGTTCTCCTCACAAATCTCGAGAACCTCGAGATCGTGGCGATAAAGAGGACTGAACTCGTTTTGCACCGAAATGAGGCCACCCTGATCGGGTCCACCCCCTATCTCGAGCGCTCGGGTGAGGTGGGCTGCGTTGTAATTAGAGACGCCGATTTCGCGAACAATGCCGCGACTCTTGAGCTCGAGGACATTCTCAAACTGGGTCTCAAAAGGGAGTTCCGGGTCGAGCCTGTGGTGCTGCCACAAATCAATGACGTCAACACCGAGACGATCGCGAGAGCGCTCCGCTGCGGCCACGAGATAATCCAGACTTCCGTTTCGACCCCACTTTTCGCCATCGCTACGAGTGATTCCGCCTTTGGTGGCAATCAGGACCTGATCCTTCTGCTCCGGCTGCGCGTCCCATGTGCCAAGAGCCTCCGCCACAAAAGTCTCATTGTGCCCGACCTGGTCCCACGCAGGTGCATAGATGTCTGCGGTATCCAGAAGTGTGACGCCTGCGTCTAGGCCCGCATGAATTCCGGGAATAGCGCTCGCCTTGCGGGTGTCCTCTGCGACGGCCGCACCTCTAGGCCAGGACACGTTCATACATCCCAGGCCAATGGGATAGACCTTCCAAGGCCCCAGTCTGCGGGTTGTCACGATTGTTCTCCCTCCGGTAACGGCATGATGTCGACCATCGTGGGTTCAGGTAACTGAATAACCCCGTCTTCGAGAGAGATTACCGCCGATGCATTCCACGGTTCACTACCGTGCCTCATGATGTAGCCGGGGACCAGCCAGGCGGTTCCGGATGCATCCCACACGAGCAGTGGCGCTTCCTCCGAGCTTTCCACCGTGAGGGTGATGACCTCACCGGGCTCTGGATAATAAGGCTCATCCATCAGAAGTCCATCAGCAAAAACACTGTCAAAACCTGAGTGGTACAGGGGTGCAGGACTTCCCCACCACTGGCCAGACGCAAGTCTGTCCACGGCTGCCATCGGACTCACCGTGGTGAACTCTCCCCGCGAAATGGGCGTAGCAGCGTGACCTGATACTGAGGCGAGGGTCGGCCCTGGAGCGAAGAAGACGCTCCACTCCAGTGCGGTATCAACACCATCGAGCTGCTGGATTGCGCTGAGTCCGACTCCCCAGTCATCATTCGCCAAGACAGTCAAGTCGGACTCCTCGACGTCGAGACCTGATTTCTGGAGTAACTCCACCGCCGTTGCTCTGGCTTCCTCAACGCTGGGGAGTGGCCCACTGGGTTCTGGGTTTTCGCATTCAAAACCGCCCAGATCCTCGGATCCTTCTTCCGGAATGATCTCGCGACAGGTGGGCTCCAGATACGCCGCGGGGTTGCTGTAATACCAGGGTCCTGTGCCACTCCAGGTGAGATTAAGAGTTGGACCACTCCAGTCTTCGGGCCCAAGAACGTAGCCCGGCCATTGTTCGTCAAAATATTGGCTCGGCCCGGATACTCCCTCAATGCCGTAAACACTGCCTAGTTCGGTCAGTAGGTCAAGCGGATTTCCTTGCAAGGAGAGTTTATAGACCCGGCCCGACCCCTCGGCGTTGGAAAGCCCAGGGCCCGGAATGTAGTCGTAGTCGACAGCAAAGGACATCTCGTCCCACGTCTCCGCGGAGGTTCCCCCAGAGTTGCCTAACACAATCAACGTTCGTGGGTCCGGAGGAAAAGCAGTCTGGAATGCCACACCCACGGCGAGTGCAACCGCCCCCATCACCGCGACAAACACTGTCGAACGATTGCCACGTTCAGCTGAACCCACTGCGACCTCTTTCGTTGAGAAAGAGTGTACGGGCCTCAATAGCTCCCCGACATAGACTTGTGGGGTGAGTGACAGTGAGCAGTTCCAACCGAATCGGCTCGCCTTCGCCTCACGTCTCAATTGGCTCCGAGCAGGGATTCTGGGCGCGAATGATGGCATCGTTTCCATCGCGGCGCTTGTGGTGGGTGTTGCTGCGGCAACCACAGACCTTCGCACCATTCTTATCGCAGGGGTTGCGGGAATCGTTGCTGGCTCGATCTCGATGGCGGCCGGTGAGTATGTTTCAGTCTCATCTCAACGTGACAGCGAAAAGGCTCTCATCGCTCGAGAGCGGAAAGAACTTCTTGAGCAGCCAGACGAAGAAGAAGCTGAACTTGCACAAATCTACGAGTCGAAAGGGTTGACTCCGAGCACCGCGCGCTTAGTGGCTCGCGAGCTCACAGCGCATGACGCAATTAGCGCACACTTGGAAGCAGAACTCGGAATCAACGAACGTCAACTCACCAATCCGTGGCACGCCGCACTGTCCTCAGCCCTAGCGTTTCTTGCCGGAGCGCTGTTGCCCATGCTCGCCATCACCCTTCCTGCCGCTGATTCGCGCATCCCCTTTGCTTTCGCCGCCAGCCTGCTGGCACTTGCCATCACCGGTTTTGTGGGAGCGAGGCTCGGAGAAAGCCCGGCCCTAAAACCCGTCCTGAGGGTGCTCGCCGGGGGAACCTTCGCACTATTGCTGACTTGGGGCATCGGCACCGCGCTGGGGGTGGCGGGAATCTAAGCTCTCGCGGAACTCTTCGCGCGGTCTTCTTCGCACAAAAACTCCTGTTCTGAGCACTCGTCACAGACAACTGACTCAAAAGTGCACGAGAGACTCGAACAGTTTTGCATCCGCGAGGAGCGTGCTCCGCACAGAACACACTGACCAATGACTGCCGGATTGGATGAAAACGTCACCGCCTTGCGGTTGTCAAAAACGTAGAGGGAGCCTTCCCAGAGTCCCGAGTCTCCAAACTTTTCTCCGTAGCGAACAATCCCTCCTTCCATTTGGTAAACCTCCTGGAAGCCACGCTTGATCATCATGGCGGAGAGCACTTCACACCGGACACCGCCGGTGCAATAGGTCACCACGGGTTGATCTTTGAGGTGGTCATATTTTCCGCTCTCGATTTCCCGCACAAAATCATGCGAGGTGCGAGTGTCAGGGACAATGGCGTCCTTGAACCTGCCGATATCTGCTTCCCATTTGTTGCGACCGTCAAAGAAGGTGACCGGCTTAGTCTCGACTAGTTCATGCAGTTGCTCCGGGCTCAAGTGTTGCCCACCGCCTGTGACGCCGTGATCCCCCACCACAACTTCCTCAGGGGCCCCGAACCCGACCAATTCATCTCGAACGCGGACCTTCAACCTCGGAAAGTCCTCAGGGCCACTACCCTCGCTCCATTTGAAATCGATGTCGCGAAAAGCGGGATATTCTCTGGTTTTTCGCCAGTACTTTTTGACTGCACTCAGCTCGCCGCCGACCGTGCCATTGATGCCATGAGGCGCAATGATGATGCGACCGCCCAAGCCCAACGACTCGCATACATCGCGCTGCCACAGGCGAATGGCATCGGGATCTGCCAACGGAGTGAAGCAGTAGTAGAGCAGAACCTTGTAGAGCGCCATAGTCTCAATCCTGGGGCAAAAACTGGCGGTACCGGTGGGATTTGAACCCACGGTGGGCTTTCACCCACACAACTTTTCGAGAGTTGCACCTTCGGCCGCTCGGACACGGTACCGCACGCTAGTTTACACAGACACCCATCCCGCCTTCAGCCCCGGTCAGTGGGGAGCTTTAGGCTCTAACCATGGCCAAGACCGAGTCCCCCTATCGCTGCGAAGAATGCGGATGGACCACCCTCAAATGGGTGGGGCGCTGTGGTGAGTGCCAGGCCTGGGGAACTGTCATCGAGGTCGGAGCTCCCACGAGCGCGTCGCGACAAGCGGTCGCTGTTGTTCCCAGTGCCGAGCGGATAGCAAAACCGATCACGGAACACTCGGGGAACGAAAGTGGTCACGTGCCCACCGGGGTGGGGGAATTTGATCGGGTCCTCGGTGGTGGCATTGTGCCAGGTGCCGTCATTTTGCTCTCCGGCGAACCAGGGGTTGGGAAATCCACTCTTCTGCTGGATGTGGCTGCCAAAGCTGCTCAGGGTGGGAAGAAAGTTCTCTACGTCAGTGCGGAAGAGTCGGCAGGCCAGGTGTACTTGCGCGCGTCACGCACCAACGGCCTCGACGACAATCTTTTCCTTGCCAACGAGACCGACCTCGGCGGTGTACTAGGACACATTGATCAGATGCGGCCGGAGCTCATGATTGTCGACTCCATTCAGACCGTGTCCTCTGGCGTCTTAGAGAGCTCGGCGGGTGGAGTTGCTCAAGTCAGGGAAGTTGCTGCAACCCTCATCAGGGTCGCGAAGAACTCCCACTTGCCGATCATTCTGGTGGGGCACGTCACCAAAGATGGACAAGTAGCTGGTCCCAGGACTCTCGAGCACTTGGTTGATGTCGTCTGCCACTTTGAAGGAGACCGGCAGACCTCGTTGCGCTTTGTGCGGGCGCTGAAGAACAGATTTGGTCCGACCGACGAAGTGGGCTGCTTCGAGATGAGCGGGGAGGGCATCCTGGAAGTGCCAGACCCCAGCTCTCTGTTTCGCTCTCACACCACCAAGGCAGTCAGCGGTACCTGCACCACCATTGCCCTCGAAGGACGCCGGGCCCTGCCCGTCGAAATCCAGGCGCTCGTCGTACCAAGCACCGCGGCCCAACCCCGTCGCGTCGTCAATGGTGTGGAGTCCTCAAGAGTGGCGATGATTCTGGCTGTTCTGGAGCGCCGGGCCGGCTTACCTGTCTCCTCAGCAGATGTCTATGTATCGACAGTCGGTGGCATCAAGGTCTACGAACCAGCCACAGATTTAGCCATTGCCTTAGCAATCGCCAGTGCAACAAAAGACATCCCGCTTTCTCAAGAGATGGCAGCAATTGGAGAGATTAGCCTCGCCGGCGAAATACGCGCTGTCACCCAAGCACCGCAGAGGGCTTCGGAAGCCTCTCGATTGGGCTTTACGTCGGTGCTCGATCACACCACGCCGAGTATTCATGAAGCCATCACCAGAGCGTTCTCGGGAAGCCCGAAGAAGCAGAAAGAGCCGACCTTTTAGTTCAGAAGGAACTGCTTGGTCTCGGCGGATTCCAAGCTGCCCAGCTCAACCGAGAGGTGATAGCTCGCGCCACCTGCTGGCATCACGGGGCGTTCACCATCACACGTGTCGGGTGTCGACCGGGTGCGATCCCAGGGAATAGAGGAGGTCTCTTGCTCTGAACCGGGAGCGAGAGTGAGCTCATACGGAACAGCGTCGGTCTGACAGTCATCTGAGGACCAGATGAGGTCGGGTCCAGACGAAATCACATACTTTTGCACGTCTGTTCCTGCGTTCACCTTGCACTCCACCGACGACACGTTCTTCACGCCCATCCACAGCTGGGGGTTCATTCCCGAGTCATAACTGGACTGGTTGGTGCGAGCGGTGATTTCGAGCTGACTGGGGAGGCAGTTGGGTACTTCAACGACCGCAAGCTCTTCAGTGACCTCTTCCACGGGCTCCGCAGTAGTGCCAAAACCAGGGCGCACGACAATCAGCACGATGACGGCGATGACCCCGAGTAAGCCACCGAGCACCACGAGTCTCCTCCTCCAGTAGACCGAGGAAGGGAGAGGGCGTTGAGCCTGTGACATAGCCCTAGGGTACGACTGGAGTGGTGAAAACTCAGGCCTTAGCGCCGGCGAGCCTAGGAACTTACAGGTTTAGCCAAGGTCTTTCACCAAACGGGAATTACCCAGCGTGTTGGGCTTAACCCTGGCCAGATCGAGGAACTCCGCAACACCTTCATCGGGCGAGCGCACCAACTCCACGTAAATCTCGGGATCCACAATCTGGTCATCTTGGAGATGGAAACCGTTGCGTCGGAAGAACTCCACCTCGAAGGTCAGACAGAAGAGCGTGTCCAGTCCGAGCTCTCGAGCTTGCTGTTCGAGAGCTCCCACCAGTGCTGTGCCAATTCCTTCCCCTAGATGGTCAGGAGACACGGCCAACGTCCTGATTTCTCCCAGGTTTTCCCAAAAAACGTGCAAAGCACCGCATCCCACAACGTCCCCAGAAGGGGTGGCTGCCACGGTGAACTCTTGGACTGCTTCATAGAGCACCACGAGGTCCTTGCCCAGAAGCACACGTGCTTCGACAAGGGGTTCGATCAGAGCGGCGATGGCACGGATATCCGACGTGCGCGCACGTCGAATTATCCACTTCTGAGCCTGGGTCACCAGGAAAGCGTAGCGCTTAGGACTCGAGCACTCCGGCTTCCAGTGGCTCCGCTTCACGCTTCTTACTCACAAAGGTGAACTCGGTGCCATCGAAGTCGACGGTGATGTGCTCGCCAGGGTTCAATTCGCCCTGGAGGATGCGCTCACTCAACGGGTCCTCGATGCTTTGCTGGACTGCTCGACGCAGTGGGCGTGCCCCCATGGTCGGATCCCAGCCAAGAACAATCAACTGCTTCTTGGCCTCATCGGAGACACTCATCGTCATATCGCGATCCAGCAGGCGGTCACCGAGTCGCTTGATGAAGAGGTGCACAATCTCCATCAGTTCGTCCTGGTTCAGCTGCGGGAAGACGATGGTCTCATCCACACGGTTGAGGAACTCGGGCTTGAAGTTCTTCTTCAGCTCCTCCACAACCTTGGCGCGCATCGACTGGTAGCTAGCCTCCGTGTCACCCTCCACCGTGAAGCCCACCGGGCCACCGGTGATGTCCTTGGTTCCCAGGTTCGTGGTCATGATGATCACGGTGTTCTTGAAGTCCACCACACGACCCTGGCCATCGGTCAGGCGACCCTCCTCCAGCACCTGCAACAGAGAGTTGAAAATGTCGGGGTGTGCCTTTTCGATCTCGTCAAAGAGCACAACACTGAAGGGCTTACGACGAACTTTCTCCGTCAACTGCCCACCGTCTTCGAAGCCGACGAATCCGGGAGGAGCACCGAACAGGCGCGAAACGGTGTGCTTTTCACCGAACTCCGACATGTCCAAAGCAATCAGGGCGTCTTCGTCATCAAAAAGGAACTCCGCCAGAGCCTTGGCCAGCTCGGTCTTTCCCACACCGGTGGGACCGGCGAAGATGAAGGAACCGCTGGGACGCTTCGGGTCTTTCAGACCCGCGCGAGTCCGGCGAATGGTCTTAGAGAGAACAGAGATCGCCTGTTCTTGACCGATCACACGCTGGTGAAGAGCCTTCTCCATGAACATCAGTCGTGCAGTCTCTTCTTCGGTGAGCTTGAAGACAGGGATGCCAGTTGCTGCGGCCAGAACCTCGGCAATGACTCCCTCATCGACGACTCCGGTGCCACCGGCCTCGCCACTGCGCCACTTCTTTTCCAGCTGCAGACGCTCGCCCAGGAGACTCTTCTCCTCATCGCGCAGCGATGCTGCCTTCTCAAAGTCTTGACCTTCGATGGCCGCTTCCTTGCGGGAGCGGACGTCGGCAATCTTCTCGTCGAACTCCCGAAGCTCAGGAGGGCTCGAGAGGATGGACAGGCGAAGACGTGCTCCGGCCTCGTCAATCAAGTCGATGGCCTTGTCCGGCAGGAAACGATCCTGGACGTAACGGTCAGAAAGGTTCACGGCTGCCTCGATGGCACCATCGGTGATCGACACTCTGTGGAATGCCTCGTACTTGTCGCGCAAGCCCTTCAAGATGTTGATGGTGTGAGCGGGACTGGGCTGGTGAACCTGGACAGACTGGAAGCGACGCTCGAGAGCGGCGTCCTTCTCGAAGTGTTTGCGGTACTCATCCAAGGTGGTGGCGCCCACAGTCTGGAGCTCACCACGAGCCAACAGAGGCTTCAGGATGCTGGCAGCGTCGATGGCGCCCTCAGCGGCTCCCGCACCCACGAGAGTATGGATCTCATCGATGAAGACGATGATGTCACCACGGGTGCGAATCTCTTTCGTGACCTTCTTCAAACGCTCTTCAAAGTCACCGCGGTAGCGCGAACCGGCAATTAGGGAGCCGAGATCCAGCGAGTAGAGCTGCTTGTCCTTCAGCGTCTCCGGAACGTCGCCCTTCACGATTGCTTGAGCGAGACCCTCCACAACAGCGGTCTTTCCCACACCGGGCTCACCCACCAGAACAGGGTTGTTCTTCGAGCGACGAGACAGGATCTGCATGACCCGCTCCATCTCACGCTCGCGACCAATGACGGGGTCAAGCTTTCCTTCACGGGCTGCCTGAGTCAGGTTGCGACCGAACTGGTCCAAAACCTGTGAACCCTTGTCGCTGCCGCCGGTCTCCGAGCCACCCACCGATACGGGGTCTTTGCCCTGGTATCCCGAGAGCAACTGAATGACTTGCTGGCGAACACGGTTCAAATCCGCACCCAGCTTCACCAGAACCTGAGCGGCAACGCCTTCGCCTTCACGAATCAGGCCGAGCAGGATGTGCTCGGTGCCGATGTAGTTGTGTCCCAGCTGGAGTGCCTCCCGGAGGCTCAACTCCAAAACCTTCTTCGCGCGAGGAGTGAAAGGAATGTGTCCGGTGGGGGCCTGCTGACCCTGACCGATAATCTCCTGCACCTGCTCGCGGACAGCTTCGAGCGAGATCTCGAGTGACTCCAGCGCTTTAGCGGCGACACCCTCACCCTCGTGGATGAGACCCAGGAGGATGTGCTCAGTGCCGATGTAGTTGTGGTTCAGCATCTTGGCTTCTTCTTGCGCCAAGACCACGACTCGGCGTGCCCGGTCGGTAAACCTCTCAAACATCTTCATCACTCCTTTACGGCGAGAGTCCTCGCCAATGCTCGTGAACACGAGAATAAGCGCTCGCCCTCGTCCATGGGGCGGTGTTCGCCCCTAGCGTGAGATGTCAGCAAACCTGAGGTTTCTCCCCATAAACTTCGAGCCGTGGCTCCTTCTTCCAAAAAGTCGGCGCTCCCCCCTGCCAGGGTGGGGCTTCTGATCATGATGGGCGGGATTGCCGTAACCGTCGCGCTTGGCGCGCTTCTGAGCTAGGACAACAGGATGATTGAAAACTTTTGGGCCAACGCACTGTTCTCCGTGACGCCCACCATCCTGATCGGCCTCATCTTCTGGTTCATTATGCGCGCGATTCTCTCTGCCGATCGCGGCGAGCGCGAGTCCTACAAGAAGCTCGAGCGTGAAGAACGCGCGAAGCGCGGTCTACCAGTCGACGACTAAGTCGATTTCACCAGCGGGAACAGGACCGTTTCCCGAATTCCCAGGCCGGTAATCGCCATCAGAAGGCGATCAATTCCCATGCCCATTCCTCCCGTAGGGGGCATTCCGTGCTCGAGGGCTCGGAGGAAGTCTTCATCAACCTTCATTGCCTCGAGGTCGCCCTTGGCTCCAAGTTTTGCCTGCTCGAGGAACCGCTCGCGCTGAAGGACGGGGTCGACAAGTTCGGAATATCCGGTTGCGAGCTCAAAACCGCGGACATACAGGTCCCACTTCTCCACCACACCGGGAATTGAGCGGTGAGCGCGCACTAGCGGGGACGTGTCTAGGGGGTAATCCATAACAAACGTGGGAGTAGTGAGGGACTCCTTGACGAAGTGCTCCCACAGCTCCTCGACATATTTACCGGGGGTGGGCTGAGCAACCTCAATCCCAACCTTCTGCGCCATCGACTCTAGGTCGGACAGTGAGGTGTCCGGGGTTATGCGTGTGCCACTGGCGTCGCTGAGGCTCTCGTACAGACTCAGGCGATCCCACTGGCCACCCAGGTCATACTCAGTTCCATCAGCCCAAGTAACCGTGGTGGAGCCAGCCACGGCAAGCGCCGCCTTCTGAATGAGCTCCTGGGTCAGATCCGCCATCTGGTGGTAGTCCCCGTAGGCCTGATACGCCTCGAGCATCGCAAACTCTGGGCTGTGAGTGGAGTCAGCCCCTTCGTTGCGGAAGTTGCGGTTGATTTCGAATACTCGCTCGATTCCGCCGACCACTGCCCGCTTGAGGTAGAGCTCGGGAGCAATTCGCAAGAAAAGGTCAGTACTAAACGCGTTGGAATGGGTGATGAAGGGTCGCGCGGAGGCCCCACCGTGCTGAACCTGCAGCATCGGGGTTTCCACTTCGAGGTATCCGTGCTCACCAAACGTGGAGCGAAGCGACGCATTGACCTGTGCGCGGGCGCGCACCGTCTCGCGAGCTTGCTCGCGCACGATCAGATCCAGGTAGCGCTGGCGAACTCGGGTTTCTTCGTTGAGCTCGCTGTGCAGGTTGGGCAGTGGCATGAGTGCTTTGGCGGCAATGGCCCACTGCGACACCATGATGGAGAGCTCACCGCGTTTGGAGGCAATAACTTCACCTGACACAAAGACATGGTCGCCAAGGTCAACGAGGTCTTTCAGGAGCTCAAAGGACTCTTCTCCTACCTCGCCGAAGGAGACCATGGCTTGGAGGCGCTCACCAGATCCCTCTTGCAGGGAGAGGAAGGCAAGCTTTCCGGTAACTCTCATGTGGACCACTCGCCCGGCAATCCCGACAACCTCGCCAGTGGCGGCCTCGGGCTCCAGATCGGGGTGGGCCTGCCGAACAGCAGAGATGGTGGTCGTTACCGGGACCGCGACAGGGAAAGGTTCCAGCCCTGTGGCCAGCATCTGCTCACGTTTGCCCAAACGAACGGCATGTTGTTCGTCAATATCGTCGGCGTCTGGCTCGACGTGGGGGGCATCAGTCAT
Source organism: Pontimonas sp. (assembly GCA_030728325.1). Classification (GTDB taxonomy): domain Bacteria; phylum Actinomycetota; class Actinomycetes; order Actinomycetales; family Microbacteriaceae; genus Pontimonas. The sequence goes on along the minus strand of JANQZT010000040.1, from coordinate 55,338 downwards.
GAGTGTGAAATTCCTGCGTGGGGGCGCTGTACCCCGTTAGCCTACTGACCAAAGTGCAGAAGCTTGTTGTCTATTAGCCGCACGCCACCAATGGTGACGGCCACGATCAGTCGGGCGGGCTCCCCCACTCCGGTATCTCCCCCGGGCTGAAAGGTGTCTGGATCGACCACCTCGACATAGTCAACCCCCACTCCAGGGGCGCTCTCCAGGATTTCTCGAGCACGATTGCGGGCGTCCTTGGCGCTGGGTTGGTGGGATGCCTCCTCCAGCGCCCTCGGAATCTCGAGCGCCTGAGCCAACGAAGTCTCACTCAACTGGGCATTCCGGCTGGATAGGGCGAGACCGGAAGAATCTCGAACGGTGTCCACCTCCACAATTCGAAGGGGAAAATTCTGATCCTGCACCATCTGTTGGACCAAGAACAGTTGTTGGGCGTCTTTAGCGCCAAAGACAGCAACGTCTGGATTTACATAATCGAAAAGTCGCTTCACCACGGTGAGCACACCATCAAAGTGTCCCGGTCGGGAGGTTCCCTCATAGGTGTCACCAACCCTGCCGGCGCTCAGGCTGGGTGCAGCATCGAGTCCCTCGGGATACATGACCTCGACATTCGGAGCAAAAATCACGTCCACCAGCGTGTCCGCGAGAAACGCTTCATCGGCGTGGAGCGACCGTGGATAAGCATCAAAGTCTTCGCCTGCGCCAAATTGCAGAGGGTTGACAAAAATACTGACCACACATCGATCCGCTTGACTAGTCGCCTCCACCACAAGAGCCTTGTGACCCTCGTGCAGGGAACCCATCGTGGGCACCAGCGCCACCGATTCTCCGGCGCTCCGCCAGGTTTCCCGAATCCCCTGGAGCTCCTCGAGCGAGTGGACGATGGCCGGCATCAGGCCTCTCCCCCGAGTTCACGCTCATTTCCCGCAAACAACCGGAGAGCATTCTCAATGCTCGAGCTCACCAGGGGTTGCATGACAACGCCTGGATTATCAATTCCCGCAGCTTTCAGCCGGCTCGCCGCCTCGTGAATAGTGGTGTGCGAGAAGCTTGTGGCCAAAGCGATCGCCGAGGCGACCTGGGCTCGCTTGTCCTCTGCTACGACCAGGGGCTCCATTCCCATTTCGACGGCGAGAGCGCTCGCAATGGGCTCCGCAACGGCTGGTGCACTGATGACACACCATGCTCCGGACATCCTGGAGAGATCCATGCTGGTTCCGGTGAACTCCATCAAGGGGTGCAGGGCCAAGGGAATTGCTCCCTGTGCCCGGGCGCTATCCCACACATCGAGACCATGGGTAATGGAGGTGTGTAGGACCAATTGCCCTGTGTTCCACGCATTCTGGAGGCTGAGGCCCTCAATGAACCCCGGTAGCTCATGGTCCGGAAGAGCCACCACGACTAACTCACTGCGCTCAATAATCTGCAGCGGATCGGCATAAACCACTCCGGGGAGAATCGCCTCCACTCGCTCCTGCCCGCTCTCTGAGGGCGGAGTGATCCCCACCAGAGAATGTCCTGCGCGCGACAGCGCGGCTGCAATCAAAGGACCCACTCGGCCGGCACCAATAATGCCTACTCCGAGCCTCGTGGAATTCACGCTGGTGTCCTCCGCCTTCGCCGTGTCGTCGTCGTGTCTCCAATGGCGCCCACGGTCAGCGCATGAACAGTGTCCCACCATCTCCAGGCGTCCTTGGTGTCAAGGCCCACAACACGAGTCGACACGGGTCCCTCCACGCTCTCCACTGCGAAGACGGAGAGGCCCAAAGCTCGATGCCAGGGTCCCTGAGAAACACTCGAGCTCTGAATTCGAGCCAAGGGGACAAGGGCCAGCTTGGTAATCCATCGGCCACTTCGCAGTGCGACAACCCCGCGAATCACCGCACTACCGGTCACGCCATAGCTCAACGGAATCCGAAAGCGTGCCCGCCGAGAGGCTCCGACATGAGACTCATCCTCCATGCCCGCTTCTGCCCACTGCGCGTGCGGCTGTTGGAGAAGTGTGGTGACCTGAGCCATTGCGGACTCATCCCGAAGGCTGGGTACGCAGAGCTCCACCATCCGCGCCATTTCGCGCGTGGTAGCTACAGGGAGTAACAGGGTGTGGGCGGGTGTCTTCTTGTTCGCAGAGCCTGGGGAGGACGCAAGGTTCGCATCGACCCTCCACCATCCCAAGAACTTCCACGGCCATGGCTGCGAGATTTGCAGGGCGTGAATCCGGGCGGGAGGAATGGTTTCCACACTGGTGGAGAGCAATCCCAACGAGACTCGCACGTCGCCTTCAATCGAGTCGATGACAAAGTTCCCGACCCTCAAGAACCGGTCGGCTAGGTACACGACATATCCAAAAACCACCGCAATCGGGCCCAGCCAGGCAGCGAGCTCGCCCGCGGTCAGCGCTCCCACCAACACCGCGATGAAGGCCGCACCAAAAAACACTGTCTCCACACTCACGACTAGCGATGCCAGGTATCGGAAAAGCGACACCTCGAGTTCTCGGGTGATGACCTGAGGCTCAGGCTCGCTGTCGTCATCACGGTGCCCGGGTGTCTGCAAGATTTCGCGACGAACTGCTGTCGCCACACTGTAGGGGAGGTACGCGAGAACGACATTGGCATCGTTCCCGGCGGCCTGAATATCGAGCTTTGCAAGTCCCAACAGTCGAGGAATAAGTGGGCGCCTCACACCAATCGTGTTGATGCGGTCTCGCCGGGCACGGCGAGACGATTTTGCGAGGATGCCCTTCTTTACCTCGAGAACATCGTCATCCATGCGAACCAGATGGACTCGCCATTGAAGCCAAAAGACCAGTGCGGACACCACGACAACGACAACGGCGCCCAAAAAGATCAGGGCCAGTGAGTCAGCAATCAGAAAGGCGATTCCACCGCCCTCATCGTCATCCTCCACGCCCGCGAACTGGAGTATGGCTCGCAGGATGACTGTTTCCCAGAGCGCTGCAAACCCTGCTCCCAAGAGGCCCACAAGAACCACACCACCCTGAAGCAACGGTGTCAGCGGGTGTAGCCGAAACCACTCACCGCCTCGCAGATCCGCGGCGCTGCGCAGTACAGCAGCTGTCATCGCTAGAGGCCTGCCCGGCGGGTCTCCGCCACCGCGATCAAACGGTCCCGGAGTTCCTCCGCGACGGGCAGGGGGAGCCCGGGGATTGTCACTCCCGTTGATGCAGCCGCCGTCACGAGCTTCAGCTCCGAGAGACCTAGAAGGCGCGACAGAGGACCCCTCGTGACATCGACAAGTTGCAAGCGCCCGTAGGGCACTGCAACCTGACGCTGAAAAATTATTCCTCGACGGAAGACCAGGTCATCAGCCCGCAGAGCATAGCCAAACGCCTTGACTCTGCGAGGAATAAACCCCACGACCGTCGCCACGACGGCGAGCGTGATCGCCAGCGGATACCAGGATGCCCAGGTGAGTGCGGGATCACTGATCCACAGGGGCACACTGGACACAGCAACGGGGACGAGCGACCCGCCCACAGTGTGGACAAGTGCCTCCACTTGGTAGCGCGGACTTACCCGTTCCCAGACGGTTTCCTCGGCACTCATGACAGTTCTCCTCCGGACACGATGTCAGCTCCGCCGTCTGATGAATCGGGCGGGAGGGTGCACCACCGCTCGGCGATGAGTGCTCCCACCATCAACACTACGGCGCCGACGATCGCCACAATCGTGGGCACTAGCGTCTCGGCTAAGACCACGGGTCGACTGGCAAAAAACAGCACGAAGCCCACACCCATCCCTCCAAGCGCCGAGCCAGCCAAGGCTCCTGCCTTCGCCAGCAGCACAACCCTCGTTGCGTAGAACGGATCGACCGGTGTCGTGGCGCGATCTGTCCTCACCTGACTCCGAATCGGCCAGGCCAAAGCCAACAGAATTGCGCCCAATGCCGCTAGCGCTGCGCCCCAGGTATAGGGAGGAATAAGCGCTGGGATTCCTGAGGTCACCAGAAGCCACTGCCCAGCCCACCCGAATACTCCTCCGATCACACCCCCGATCAGAAGAGCGATGGCTGAGGTGTGGCTCATGACGGGTCTGGTGGGAGAGATGCGAGGAGCTGAGAGATAGGCCCGTGGCCAGGGAGCGTTGCGTCGGGATCAATTTCCTGCCACGGTTCCAACACAAATCTGCGTTGGTGCGCCCTGGGGTGAGGAGTGGTCACGAAGGGATCATCACTCACACGATCGCCGTACACGATGAGATCCAAATCTAAGGTGCGGTCAGCGTATTGTTCTCCGGTTCGCTCCCGACCGTGTTGACGCTCGATATCCATGAAGTGTTCGAGGGTTTTCTCTGCTGACCAGGCGCTCTCCAGAAGAATCACCTGGTTCACATACGCGGGCGCATCGGGATTGGGGCCATCAGGTCCCAGCGCCACTGTCTCGTGCAGTGAGGAGGCTGCGGTCACCCGGAAGCCCTCAGTAGCTGCCAAGTCCGCAAGTGCTCGAAACGCGATGTCTTCGCGGTTGCCGAGGTTTGTCCCCAGCGCCACCACGCATGAAACCCAGCTGTCCTCCGTCATCACGCGCCCACCTCTCGTCGTCTCGAAACGGAAACCCCGGCAAAAGGAACCGAAATGGGGGCCTGGGGTTTATGAATAGTGACGCGGGTGGCCTTCACGCCCTCGAGTGATAACACCATGGTGACAATCCGATCACACACCGTTTCAATCAGGTCGGCGGGCTCTCCTTGAATAATCTCTGCGACCCGCTCTGCAACGACCCCGTAGTCCACCGTGTACGCGACGTCGTCATGGGCGATGGCCTCATCAAACGATGTCTCAATATCGACATCCACCAGGAAAGTTTGGCCTTCTCGTTTCTCCTGGGGAAAAACTCCGTGATAGCCGAAGGCCTCGATTCCCTCAATCCTGATCACGTCACTCACGGGGACCCCCTTCGTGGAAAGCCTGCCAGACATCCAATGCCTCTCGGTGCGCTTTCACATTGTGAACCCGCAGAGCGAAGACTCCAGCCTCCGCCAACAGCACACCTAAGGCCGCCGATGCTCCATCGCGCTCCGTGGGTTGGTGTTCTCCCGGCAGAAGCTCACCCAAGAAACGTTTCCTCGACGCCCCGACCACCATCCGCATACCCGAGGGAACGAGGTCATCCAGGTGAGACAGCAGAGACCAGTTGTGCTCCGGAGTTTTCGCAAATCCGAGACCTGGATCAACAAGGAGGCGAGAGGGGTCGATGCCCGCCTGCGATGCCTCCTCCAGTCGTACCCGAATCTCCTGGGCAACGTCACTGACAACGTCGTCATACTGCGCCAGCGAGTCCATGGTGTCGCTGTGTCCTCGCCAATGCATCAGCACATAATCGACACCAGCCTCTGCCACGACCGAAAACATGTCGGGATCCGCCAATCCTCCGGACACATCATTGACGATGCGAGCACCGGCGTCCACAGCCTTACGGGCTGTCGACGCTCTCATGGTGTCAACACTCACCACAACCCCTGCCTCGGCCAAAGCCCTCACCACGGGGACAACGCGCTTCTCTTCCTCCTCAGGAGTCACACGATGTGCTCCGGGTCTGGTGGACTCGCCTCCGACATCAATGACGGAGGCGCCCTGCTCCACGAGAGCCAGGCCCTGCCTGATTGCGGCATCAGCCTCCTGGAAGAGGCCTCCATCGCTGAACGAGTCGGGAGTCGTATTCACAACCCCCCACAGCTCGGGCCGCCGACGAGCGCTCACGCCCAGTCCTCGCCTCCCGCGAGGAGAAGGGCTTCGTGCCTCTTGGTGTCTTCTGAGAGCGTTCCCTCAGTGGCAACTGTGACTGTTGTCAGTCGCTGCTTAGGTCCGCGATAGGCCACACATCCGTGCACAGCAGACACCAGAACAAGAGCACCTCTAGCAACACCGGAGGTCACTAGCGCCTGCGCCACCATCTCGCCGACCCGCTCTTGGAGCTGTGGTCGCCGAGCCGTCACCTCGACCAGTGTCGCCAGCGTCCCTAGCCCCACGATGGACGAGCCCGGTTCATAGACCACGCTGGCGTGACCTTCAAACGGCAGCAGGTGGTGTTCACACAGGGAGATAAAGGAGATGTCCCGGAGGGCCACCATCTCTCCTCGCTCAGATTCTGCGGCAGGAACCTCTTTTGCATCCCGCAGCACACTCACCGGATCGACACCCACACCCGAATACAGGTCAGCAAAGAGCTCAGCGACGCGATCTGGCGTGGTGGCAAGGCCCTCGCGGGTGGGGTCCTCACCGACCGCGAGAAGAATGTCCCCTACCGCTTTCTTGATTGCCTCGCTATCCACGGGTACGTCCGGTCGACGACGGTGGCGTCTTCTTCGCAGCAGCCTTGGGCGTCGCAGGCTTTTTCACCGCTGGCTTCTTGGTGGTGGTTTTCTTAGCGACAGGCTTCTTGGCTGCCGGCTTCTTCGGCGCGGCAGCAGCTTTCCTCCGAGGAACACTGACTGGTCCTTTTTTCGAGGGAGGACGATCTCCACTGGAGAGCCACAGCGGGCGCTCGGGAAGCTGTTTTACGCCCTCGAAGATAGTGGCGAGCTGGTGGTGATCGAGGGTCTCCTTCTCCAGCAATTCGGTCGCCAAGCGATCGAGGATGGCTCGGTTGTCCATGAGGACTGTCCACGCCTCGGTGTGAGCGCGATCAATAAAGTTGCGGACTTCGGTGTCTACCGCTTGAGCCACGGAATCGGAGTAGTCACGTTGGTGACCCATGTCACGACCCAAGAACACTTCACCACTTGCCTGACCGAGCTTCACCGCGCCAATGTCGGTACTCATGCCGTATTCGGTCACCATCCGACGAGCAATAGCGGTCGCCTTCTCAATGTCGTTCGATGCGCCCGTGGTGGGGTCATGGAAGACAATTTCTTCGGCGACACGACCACCCATGGCGTAGGTGAGCTGGTCGAGTAGTTCGTTTCTGGTGACTGAGTACTTATCGTCCAGCGGAAGCACCATGGTGTATCCGAGCGCTCGACCGCGAGGAAGAATAGTGACTTTCGTGACGGGGTCAGTGTTGCGCATCGCAGCAGCGGCTAGAGCGTGACCACCCTCGTGATACGCGGTGACCAGTCGCTCTTTGTCGCTCATCACCCGAGTGCGCCTCTGAGGTCCCGCCATTACCCGATCCACAGCTTCATCGAGGAGCTTATTGGTGATTTTTGTTGCATTCTCACGAGCTGTCAGGAGTGCTGCTTCATTGAGTACGTTGGCAAGGTCGGCCCCGGTGAAACCAGGAGTTTTCCGTGCGAGTACTGCCAGGTCCACACCCTTGGCCATGGGCTTACCTTTGGCGTGAACTTCCAGAATCTTCTGGCGACCCTTCATGTCCGGTGCATCCACCTGAATCTGGCGGTCAAAACGGCCGGGGCGGAGCAGTGCTGGGTCCAGAATGTCCGGGCGGTTGGTCGCGGCGATCAAAATGACGTTCGTCTTGGGGTCAAAACCGTCCATCTCCACCAGCAGTTGGTTAAGGGTCTGCTCACGCTCATCGTGACCCCCGCCCATGCCGGCCCCACGGTGACGCCCCACTGCATCGATTTCGTCGACAAAGATGATGGCGGGTGCGTTCTCCTTGGCTTGGGTAAAAAGGTCTCGAACACGAGACGCTCCCACACCGACAAACATCTCGACGAAGTCAGAACCCGAAATGGAATAGAACGGGACGTTGGCTTCGCCCGCCACGGCCCGTGCCAGCAAAGTCTTGCCGGTTCCCGGAGGGCCATAGAGAAGAACACCCTTAGGGATGCGGGCACCCACTTTTTGGAACTTCTCGGAGTCTTTGAGGAACTCCTTGATTTCATGAAGCTCCTCAATCGCTTCATCCGCCCCCGCCACATCCTCGAACGTGACCGTGGGGGTTTCTTTCGACACAAGTTTTGCCCGTGACTTCCCGAACTGCATGATCCGCGAGCCGCCGCCCTGCATGCTCGAGAGCAGGAACCAGAAGATGAGACCAATGATGACAAAGGGCAAGAGAAGACCCAAGAGTGAGACAAACCAGTTGGTCTGGGGGACCTCATCCGTGAACTCCGCTACATCCGAGTTCGAGACGGCCGCAATGATCTCCTCGCCTCGGGGAGCAACGTAGTAGAACTGCACTTGGGTTCCGAGGCCATCAAAGGACGAGCGCAACTCCATATCTACTCGCTGCTCACCATCGATGATGGTGACCGAACGAGCCTGGTTGTCTTTCAGAAGCTCAAGGCCCTGCTGAGTGCTCACGGGTCGAAAACCGCTCGCGGTGAGCAACGAAATACCAATCACCACAATGAGCGAACCCACGAGAACATAGGGAAGGGGTCCCCTGATCAGCGATTTCAGGGTGATTTTCTTCTGAGCCATGACGAGAGTCTGGAGCCTTTCGGTGGACCGGGAGTCAAGCTAACAGGCTAGCGCGATGCGGAAGCCAAAAGCCACGTGTTCGCCCGAGGCACAGGGTGGTCTCAGCCCCCGTAGACAGCAGGTTTGAGAACCCCCACACCACTGAGATTGCGGTAAGACTCTGCATAATCCAAACCGAAACCGACGACAAAATCATTGGGAATATCGAACCCGAGATAGTCAATGGGGACATCAACTTTCATCGCATCAGGTTTGCGCAGCAGGGTGGCAACGCTCACCGAGGCTGCCTGGCGACTCTCAAAGTTCTCCAACAGCCAGGACAGGGTCAACCCTGAGTCGACAATGTCCTCCACGATGATGACGTGGCGACCCTCGAGGGAAATTTCGAGGTCTTTGACGATGCGCACCACACCGCTTGATTTGGTGGAGGCGCCGTAACTCGACACCGCCATCCAATCCATCTCTATCGGAATGTGCAGCTCCCGGGCAAGATCCGCCATCACCATGACGGCACCCTTCAGCACACCAATCAAGAGAGGTGTGTGACCGGTGTGATTGTTCTCAATCTCTCGGGCAATCCGAGCGATGCCCTCGGCAATCTGCTCTTTAGTGAGAACAACTGATTCGATGTCAGAGTTGACGTCCTCGAATTCCATGGTTTTTCGCCCTACCTACTCGCTCGGGCCACAATTCGCCCGTCCCTGCGCTCCACACTAGCGCCGGAAACATCCACGGCCGATTGCCCTTTCCACTGCTCGAGAAGGCGCCTCATCTGGGCTGTGTGTGCATAGGTGGGAGCGTCGCCACCGGCACGAACCACCAGCATCCGTAGGGCCCTCGTCTGCAGTGCCACACTGACCTGCTCAAGGTCTGCGACCTCGAGTGCCCACGACCCATCGTCCAGAGTTGTCGCATGGGCCTCAAACCAGGTTGCGGCCTCGTCATCCAAGGCGGTCGCATCAGAGCGGAATAGTTCTGCGGTGCGGGCCAGTGCTTGGGCAACTCCCGGGCCCATTTCACGCTCGAGGACCGGAAGGACTTGGTTGCGCACCCGCACTCTGGTGAAACGCTCATCCGCGTTGTGAGGGTCCTCCCACCACGTCATCCCCGCATCCAGAAGAGCCTGGCGAAGCGTTGCGCGCGAAAGGCCGAGAAAAGGACGGTGCAAAATGCCGTCCTGACCGGGCATTCCTTTGAGTCCGCTTGGTCCACTCCCTCTGGTCAACCCCATCAACACCGTCTCGGCCTGATCGTCCAGAGAGTGCGCGAGCACGACACCCTGAGCGCCGGTTTCGCGCAACGCCTCAGTGAATGCTCGGTGTCGAGCCACCCGAGCAACATCCTCCAAATTTGCGGTCCCTTCCACAGTTACCGACTTGATCAAGACCGGCTTGAGACCCAGGGCCTCCGCTTCCGCTGCGGCTGCCTGAGCAATGTCGAAAGAACCTGGTTGAAGGCCGTGGTCAACAATGACAGCACCAATGTCCAGTCCCAGAGATCCCGCCTCGTGAGACAGGGCCCAGGCTAAAGCGAGGGAATCCCCTCCGCCACTAAGCCCCACCAAATACAGGGCGCGGCCGGGCGCGGCATCAAGGCTTCCCGCCCACTCTCGGGCCGCCCGGCGGACATCCGCCATGGCAGGCGTCAGGCGGGGACGCGCTCCCGAGCTCGTAGTCTGGGCCACCCGGTAAGGTTACTTCACGAAACTTTCTCTCAAAGGAGTCACCTGTTATGGCCGAATACCCCGCCATCATTGAAATCCCCCGCGGTAGCCGCAACAAGTACGAGGTAGACCACAAAACCGGTCGGGTCTTCTTGGACCGTGTCCTCTACACAACCTTTGTGTACCCCACGGACTATGGCTTCTTTGAGAACACCCTGGGGTTAGATGGCGACCCCGTCGACCTTCTTCTCCTCACCGAATACCCCTTGTTTCCCGGAGTGGGCGTCACCGTTCGCCCGGTCGGTGTCTTCAACATGACCGATGACGGCGGCAGCGACGCCAAAGTGGTGGGTGTTCCCGCTGGTGACCCTCGCTGGGACCACATTCAAGACGTGAACGACATTCCCGAGTACACCCGCAAAGAAATCGAGCACTTCTTCGAGCACTACAAGGACCTTGAGCCCGGCAAATGGGTCAAAACCGAAGGCTGGGCGTCAGCAGCTGAAGCAGAAAAGATTGTCCAGGCCGGTATTGAGGCGTTCCCCGGCCACTAAGTGACTATCCGAGCCGGATTCCTCGGTTGAGGAAGAAGGGGTAGGGGTCCTGGGCGACCATGTTTTGCCGGGTCTCCAAGTGCAGGTGGCATCCAGTTGATCCGCCGGTGTTACCGATGCGCCCAATCAGCTGCCCGGTCACCACTGATTCGCCCAACCGGACATAAAGTGAGCCGCTCTGCAAGTGTGCATACCCCGTCGTATAACCATCCTCGTGTGTGACGCGAATGAAGTTTCCTGAGGTCCCCAACCAGCCGGAGTAGCTCACACGACCCGATCTGGCCGCGTACACCGGTCGGCCACACGGAGTCGCGAGGTCAATTCCGGCGTGGAGGCGAGCAATTCCATAAATCGGGTGGATGCGCGGTCCAAAGTGGCTGGAGATGTATCCACTGGAGGGGCGGGCCCAGCCAGAGGCGCTGATTTGGCCGGGATCAATCATGCCCATGATCTCGGATTGCTGGCGAGCAATCACGCCTTTTTGGTAGTCGGCCTCGGTTGCTTCACGCTGCTCAATCAAGACCTCTAACTGTGCTTCCAGGCGTGCACTGTTCTCCAGTTGTGCCTCAACAGCGGAGTACGCCCGCATCGCTGCAGCGTTCGCCTCGCCATAGGCAGCCTCCGCGACGAGCTGAAGCTCCTCACGGATTTGTCGGGCAACCTCAGCCTGGTCACTCAACGCTTGGGCGGTGTTCTGATCAGACAGCGCCCTGGCATAAATGCCATCGGTCTGTTCGGCGATCTTGGCGGCATAGCCAATTCGACTGAGAAGCTGGTTAGCGTCATCGCCACTAATGAACAGCGTCGCGGTGAGATCGGCGCCACCCACACGTGCAAGCTCGGCCACGAACTGACCCGCCTTCATGCGAGACTCCTCCGCCACTACCGCCGCGGAATCGGCTTGCGATTGCAATTGGGCCTGCTGGAAAGTGGCTTCGTCCAGTTCATAGAGTGCCTCGTAATAAATCTCACCCAGACGAGCAGCTTCTTCTTCAGCTTCGGCCGCGGCAACTTCGAGCTTCTCGAGGAGAGCCATAATCTCTTTTACTTTGGCCTCAGCGCGAGCAACGTCTTTCCGGGCTTCCTGGACTTCCTCCCAGGTCGGATATTCGTCGGCGTAGGCGGGGCTCTGTGAGGACAGGCCCAGACTCAAGACCATCACCAGCGCACCAAGGGTCGCGATGGCAGGCCAGAATCGGCGTGCACTAAGGGCTCTCACGGAAGATAACGATAACCACATCTCCCCCACCCACCGGGGTTTCAGGCGGTGTGGCGAGTGACTCTAGGGGTTTGCATAACTCCGCAAGGCTCTCTAGACTCAATCCCTGTTGCTGTGCTTCGGCTCACGAGACGGCCCCATCGTTTAGTGGCCTAGGACGCCGCCCTTTCACGGCGGTAGCACGGGTTCGAATCCCGTTGGGGTCACCATATAATTTAATACGCAAGGCCCTGTAGCGCAGTTGGTTAGCGTGCCGCCCTGTCACGGCGGAGGTCGCGGGTTCAAGTCCCGTCAGGGTCGCGGTAGCGAAAGAGCCTCTCTCACGAGAGGCTCTTTTCCACCAAGGCTCTGTAGCTCAGTTGGTAGAGCGTTCGACTGAAAATCGAAAGGTCACCGGATCGATGCCGGTCGGAGCCACTTCACGATTTAGTCAATCTTGCGCAGCATCCTTCGGGTAGCAATCAGAACGCCCCCGAGAACTGCAGGGATTCCGCCTCCCGGGTGAACACTCGATCCCACCCGCCACAACCAGGGAGTGAGAGGCGAGTTATAGGCAGGTGTGTGGAAAGGTCCGCTGCGCCACCAAGGAGCAGGTGCGCCATAGAGCGCTCCCCCCACAGCGCCAAACCCTGAAAAGTACTCGGGGTCAAGAATCGTGTAGTCCGTCATGCGCTCGATGATCCCTCGGTCAAGACCGAGCATGTCCGAAAAACGCCTCGATTCGCTCTTCACGAACTCATCATCAAGCGACGCGGACATTCCGTTGGGCGGAGCGGTGAGCAACAGCGCTGCGACAGGCTTGTCGTTCGGGTAAATCGTGTTGGCCCGGTAGTAATTCAAGAACGCCATGGTCTGGGAAGGGACCACGCGCTTCCCCAAATCATCGAACAGCTCAGCGGGACGATCCGGCATCATCACCGAGTGCGTCACGATGTCCTCAGGCAACTCCTCATCCAAGACACCAAAGATCGCCACTCCTGAGCAGGAGAGAACCTTGGGAGCAGGCGCCTGCTTTCCGAGCAAGCCTTCGAGGATTCCACCATCCAGAGCGCTCACTACATAGTCAGCGTTGTAGGTGGCGCGCTCGGTCGTGACGAGCCCCTTCCTCACGCTCACCACAGGTTCTCCTGTGTGAATGGTCACCCCCGCGTGGAGGGCAAGGGCTTCCAATCCCTTCGCAATTTCATACACTCCACCGCGGGGAACAAAGACGCCATCGCTCGACATCACCGCCGCCATGCTGGCGTAGAGAGCAAGAGTCTGATCGGGTGCGACTCCGGCATTAAGGGTGTGAATGGCGACAACGTCTTTGACATCGTCGGGCATCCAGGAGAGCGAATCCAGATAGGCCTGAGTCGTCAGTTTCGTCCCATACCTCGAGAGCAAGCGGAGCACGGCTCCCAAAATTCCGGGGTCTGTCGGATCGGTGGTCAGAAGGTTTGTGATGGCCGGACCAAGTTGACCATTTTCCTTCTCAAACCGTGCCCAGGATTCATGCCAGGGGTGTCCGGCTTCCACCGGGAGGTTGGCTTGCTGGTCTTTGAAGTAGTAGCGACCAACCTCCGGCAGGCGCTCGAGAGTGATGCCGGCAATGTCCCGGGCTTTCTCGGTAGCCGGCCCCACCTCGTCGTAGGTGTCGAGAATCTGCTCCAGAACATCGGGAAAAGTCACAAGCGAGGGGCCAGTATCAATGCGCTGGCCCGCTACCTCAATACGCCTGCTCTTACCGCCCACCCAGTCTTGGCCTTCGAGAACGGTGACCTCATGTCCTGCCCGAGCCAGCACAGCAGAGGTCGCAAGGCCACCGAGCCCCGCCCCAATAACGACGATGCGGGAGGTCACGGTGTCGGGTACAGCCCCAAAGTCAGACCCGCCACCAGCTGGACACCAGCAACCGCTCCCGCCACGTAGGGGAACGCGACCGAGTAGCGATAGAGCTTACGTGCGGCCTCAACGGTCGGTTTCCGCCACTGAGCAAAAACAAGCCATCCCGCCAAAAGTGCGTTGACAGCCGCAACAGGCAGATTTACAAAGGCAAACAGCACCGTCGACACAGTCCACCACACACCTGACCAGACAAGGGATCCTCGAACACCAAAGGCCACCGCCGTCGTGCGAATCCCTGCATCCCGATCTTCGTCAATGTCTTGGATCGCGTCATAGACGTGCTTGGCCATCGACCAGGCCATCAAACCAATGGCCGCAGCCCACACCGGGTCAGCCCTCAAGGCGAAGGGAACAAAGACCAACGGGAACGCGTAGTCCGCATTGGAGACGGAATCCAAGATGGGGCGTCCCTTGAAACGCAGGGGTGTTGCGGAGTACTGCCAGAAGGAGAAGGCGTAGAGAGCCATCCACGCGACGGCTTCCCAGGGCAATGTCACCGCAAAATACGCAAGGAAGGGGACGTTGGTGAGGATGACACCCCACCCAATCATCCGGGTTTCATGGGGCTTAATCTTGGCGCCACCATAACCACCCTTGCGGTCGTTATCAGCGTCGGTGTCCTGGTCGTAGATGTCGTTGATCCCATAAATCAACAAATTGAAGGGAAAGGTCACCCAGATCAGGATGGGAATAATCGCCCAAGTCCAGAGCTCGCCGGCCAACCACATCCCAATGACCGTGGTCCCAATGGTGTTGACCCAGAGAACGGGCCGAGAGATCTCAACGAGGCGGCGAATCACCTCATAACTCTAGCGGGGGCGCCTTTCTAGCCCTTTACAGCTTGGGTTTGAGCGGTCCCCGGTGAAGCTTGTGTTGCATAGCCTGAGCAACAGGCTTCATCTGAATCAGATCCAGGTTCACATGGGCAGGGGATTCGAGCGCGTATCGAACAACGTCTGCAACATCCTCCGCGACCAGGGGGTTCTCGACCCCGTCATAGAGAGCCTCGGCGCGTGCGCTGTCGCCACCGAGGCGGTTGAGAGTGAATTCCTCTGTCTTCACCATTCCTGGAGCAATCTCCACGACTCGAAGTGGTTCACCGGAAAGCTCTAGCCTGAGACCCACGAGCATGGAGTGCACCGCCGCCTTCGCCGCCGTGTATCCAGCACCACCTTCATAACTGAGGAACGCTGCAGTGGACGAAATGGTGACAATGTCGGCGACACCGAGCTCTGCGGACGCTCTCCGAAGAGCCGGCAAGAGCGCCTTGGTCATGCGTTGAACACCCAACACGTTCACGTCAAACATCCGAGCCCAATCATCGGCCTCGGCCTGGTCAATCCAATCGATGCCCACTGCACCGCCGGCATTATTGACCAACGCAGAAATGCCCCCGGTGGTCTCCACGTACTCACGCACTGCCTCACCATCGGCATCCTGGGTCACGTCGGCAACCACGATGTCGCATCCGGTGTCCGCGCGAAGCTGCTCCAACCTGTCTGCTCGCCGCGCAACAGCGATGACAGACCAACCACGCTCCACCAAGAGGCGAACTATCGCTAATCCAATCCCTGAGCTTGCCCCCGTCACGAGGGCGCGCCGAGCAGTCGTTCTAGCGCTCACTATCGAGGCCCAGAGATCCTGAGGACAGAATCCACTCCACAATCTCGCGCTTCTCAATCAGTCCCAGAGTCCAGAAAGGATCTGGATCGAGGACGTTTTCAACCTCGGCAGCAGACTCCGCCTGGAAGAGCAGCAACGCACTGGGGGTCTCGCCACCCTCGGTCCGACCACTCGCAATAAGTCCGCCCTCACCCAGCAGCGAAGCAATGTATTCGCGGTGCGCAGGACGGTGCTCCGCAATCACCTCCGGCTGATCTGCGTACCGGTAGGTGACGGCGTAAATCGGCACCGAGACTCTCCTAGAGAGCCTTGACGGCGCCCAGGACCTTCGTCAACGTGTCTTTGGCATCACCGAAGAGCAACGTTGTGTTGGGCTCATAGAGCAGCTCGTTCTCAATACCGGCGAATCCTGGACGCATTGAGCGCTTCAGGAAGACGACCTGCTGGGCGTCTCCGGCGTTGAGAATGGGCATTCCATAAATGGGGGAGCCCGGAGTGGTCTTGGCTGCCGGGTTCACCACATCGTTTGCTCCCACCACGAGACAGACATCTGCTGTCTTGAACTGAGGGTTGACCTCGTCCATTTCCTGCAGAACCTCGTAGGGCACATTGGCTTCAGCCAACAGCACGTTCATGTGTCCTGGCATACGACCGGCAACAGGGTGGATACCGAAGACAACTTCGATGCCCTTCTCTTCCAAAGCCTTCGCCAACTCATACATGGTGTGCTGTGCCTGGGCAACGGCAAGACCATATCCAGGAACCACGATGACCCGCTGTGCGTAGCCCAGAAGGATCGCGACGTCCTCAGCGGAACCCGACTTCACGGGACGGTCGGAGACCTCGGTCGAGCCGGCAGTCGATCCTCCCTTGAATGCTCCAAAGATGATGTTGTTCACACTGCGACCCATGGCGCTCGCCATAGCTCTGGTCAGGATTGTTCCCGACGCTCCCACGAGTGTTCCTGCGACCAATAGCAAGGTGTTGTCGAGAACCAGACCCGAGGCAGCAACAGCGAGACCGGTCAAAGCGTTCAGCAACGAAATAACGATGGGGACGTCCGCGCCACCCACAGGAAGAACGAGCAGAACACCCATCACCAGTCCGACAGCCATCAAGAGACTCGCGACCAGGAAGTTGCTGTCCATGATGACAACCACGGCACCGGTCACAGCGGCGATGGTAAGAAGCCCCATGACGTACTGCTGACCCTTGAAGAGGACGGGTCTGGTGGTCATGATTTCCTGAAGCTTCAGGAAAGTAATCACTGAACCGGAGAACGAGACACTTCCCACAAAGATCGTGAAGGCTACCGCGAGCAGGAATCCAAAGGTGTCAGCAGCGAAAAGCTCCAGCAGGGCCACAATTCCTGCGGCTCCACCTCCCACACCGTTGAAAAGGGCAACAAGCTGGGGCATCTGGGTCATCTTGACCATGCGCGACGCAGGAATCGAGATGATGGTTCCAATACCAATCACCAGCAAAATCCAGCCAATGTTTTTGAGTTCCTCGGCCACGAACACCGTGATGACACCCACCAGCGCACCTACTGCACCGATGATGTTTCCTCGGCGAGCGGACTTGGGTGATGACAGACCCTTCAGGGCAAGGATGAAGGCAACTGCAGCAAACAGGTAGAGGAGCGCCTCAACCTCTGGCGTAATCAGACTCATCGAGCTTGTCCTTCCTGGGCCTTCTTCTTGCCAGAGAACATTTCCAGCATGCGGTCGGTGACCACGAAGCCACCCACGAGGTTGACGGTGGCCATCAGCACAGCCAGGAGAGCTAGAGCAAGCATCCAGGCTGTGTCAGCGTGACCAGCCACGATGATCGAACCCACCAGGATGATGCCGTGAATGGCGTTAGCGCCCGACATCAGGGGGGTGTGCAGGGTGCTGGACACCTTGGAGACCACCTCGAACCCGACGAACACCGCCAGGACGAAATAGGTGAGAATCTTGATCTCTTCCATTACTTCTTGCCTTTCCCTGAGCTCTTTGCAGCCGCGAGAGCTTCTGCTGTGGGCTGGTGACGAATCTCGCCTGCGTGAGTGAGGCAGGCACCAGCGACAACTTCATCCTCAAAGTCGGGCTGCACTTTCTTAGCCTTGACCATCAGCTCGAGGAGGTTGGAGATGTTCTTGGCGTAGAGGCG
>JANQZT010000040.1:0-37789 GCA_030728325.1 Pontimonas sp. | reverse complement strand
ACGCGGTCTGCAGCGAGCTCCTTGGCGTAACCACCAGCACCATCCGCTGCGACATCGAGGTCGAGTTCGATGAAAGTTCCACCCATGGAGCGAACCTCATCGGCGGAGGCGGATCGGACGTCGTAGGCGTTGACCTTTGCTCCCAAGCGCTTCGCGGTGGCGATGGCTTGGAGGCCTGCAACTCCAGCGCCCAAAACCAACACTGTTGCTGGGGGGACTGTTCCGGCGGCGGTCATGTAGAGCGGGAAGAAACGCGGCAGTCGCATAGCTGCCTCGAGAACACACCGGTAACCGGCGACCAAAGCCTGCGAGGTGAGTGCGTCCATGGACTGCGCTCGAGAAATACGAGGAACAAGTTCGAGAGCGAAAGAGGTGACCTTCTGGTCACGCAATGCTGTGACAGCCGCGGTCTCTGAGGCCGGAGAGGCAAGACCAATCGTGATCGCGCCCTTCTTCAGCTTCTTGATGGTGGCAGGCGCAAGAGGTCGCACGTGCGCGAGGACATCGACTGAGCCGACATTGAGCGTCGGAGCAAGAGTCGCACCTGCCTCTTTGTAGGCGTCATCGGCATAACCCGCGGCGACACCCGCGCCCTTGTGGACCGTGACTTTCAGCCCAGCATTGATGAGCTGCTTCACGGATTCAGGGGTTGCGGCAACCCTGTTTTCGCCAGAAATGGGCTCTTTCGGAACTCCAACAATCATAAGATTTCACCCTTGTGGTTAGTGACTCCCTTGAGAGGCCTCCTCAAGGGTGAGCGAGAACAACCGTAGCAGGTCAAAATGTCAGTTCGAGCTGTGCTCCAGCTGTTCTTCTTCCGGCGCCGAAGTGGTGTGGTTGCTCCGATATTTCGCCTTCGTGAACGCGTTTTGATTCTGCAGGAGCAAATACACGGCGATACCGGCCAACAGAACAGCAAGTGAACCGAGTCCAATACTCACGCTGATGAGAAGGGACGAATCAATCTCGGAAGTGCCAGGGGCGGTGTCCACCCCACAAGGCTAACAAACTAAATAAAAGTTGGTTTAGTTTTCCGGGTGGCCTTTAATCACCGAAACAATCGTCCGAAAATGGTTCTCCATCAGGACCTTGACGAGTGCGCTGACTTCACTAATGTTTCGAGCGGGCGCGTGCTCTCCCGCCACCCAGACCGACATGCCAAAAATCGACCAGGACACAGTCGGCATCACGCTCAGGAGATAAGGATCACTCAGCAGCTGAGTCCGCGGGTACTTCTCGACCGTGTAGTCGACGTCAGTCACGGTGTCTCTGCGAACGTCCCGCACCAAAATGGCTAGGCGCGCAAGATTCAATTCAAAAACACGGTTCAACGGTTTTTGGAACTTAGCGTCAATCTCTGCCGTCACCTCACGGGCTGCGAGAGGGTAGTTCAAAATCGGGCCCCACCCACCCATGGTGAGAGTCTCCGCAATCTGAGCCATCATCCAGGCTTTGAGGCGAGCCTCGGGCTTTCGAGGAGCGGACACAGCCGCCGCCCACAACTTTTCGACGTATCGCTGGTAAACCATGTAGGCACCTTCAGCGAGGAGTCCATCCCGATTCCCGAAGTAGTGATTAACCATCGGGTAGGTGATTCCTAACCTGTCGCACACGCTGGCGACATTGAACGATGATGGCCCCGCGCTAGCGACTTCGCCGAAGGTGACATACAAAATCTTGAGTCGCATCGGGGGTTGCGGATCATCCCCATACTCGAGCCAGAACTCATCGGTCAGAAGCGGATCCGGGTGGGAGACATCGCTCAACTTACGTCTTGCCATGACTTCCTCACTTGAAGTGTGTCCCTCTAGGTGGACACCCTGAATCCTAAACCTGTCTTATTGCGCGCTCGTTACACGAGGAAGGAATCGTCCTGTTCGTGAAGCATAAGAGGCATAGCCCTCATACTTCTCCGCCAACATTTTCTCTTCGCCTAATGCCTTGAGTGTAAGGACCCCCCACACCAGTACAAACCCCACGATGTGCGCAATCGAGGCTTGAAAGACGAGAACCCCTGCGGCGGCCAGGAGGACTCCCGTATAGATGGGGTGCCGCACATACTGATAAAAACCAGCGGTAACGAGCTCGCCATCCTCTTTGGGAAGAGGAGTCGGAGTGAGGTTGGGGCCCAACCGCAGGCCCGCCAAGACCGCGACGGCTGCCCCTGTGGCAACGAGCACTCCGCCCAGGACACTGGTGATGGCACCCCGTGGCCAGAGATCACCTGCGGGCAGAATAACCAAAGCTACAAGCAGTCCGAACTGAGCACCCACAAGCGCCCATCCGGTGGAGGGAGTCATCCTCTTAGGCTAGGCCTTTCTCGTAGGCTCGAGCCTCCTCTTGACGCTCGTGTTCTTCGCCCGTGGCAATGGGTGCCCGAATGTGTCCCTCGGCTAAACCAAAGCTGTCGACGAGTTCAAGTGCGTGAGGGCGCAAGCGCGGCAACAACCGGTGGTTGATGTAGTCCGTGATGGCCTCGGCGCGATGAGCGCTGAGTCGACCCTTCATGAGATACCAATCGCGGTGCTTCTCAATCAGTGTGAAACCGTGAAGGTCTCGCAACCATCGCAGGACCTGCTTGTTGTCGCCCTCCTCCATCCGATCAACTGCATGGGTGAAGGCTTCCCAGACTACGAGCTCGGCGTGAGACCACGCTGCATCAATGAGCGCAGCTTGATGCTTGTTCATCAACGCGGCCGCCTCTTCGGGCGGCAACTTACTGGCCGGCTTGAGGTGATCAGCAATGTCCGCAACCATGGTGTGAACACGGTCGGTCAACAACTGGCGCTGCGAAGCGGTGCTGCGCACGTATCCGATGGATCTCGCGGTCGATCCGAAGTCTGCGACGTTCTGTGCGAGCCTACGCAGACCAGAACGGTTGAATGCCGCCTCACCAACTTGGTCGGCGAGATACCCGGCCATCGTCCCAAAATCGGCACCCTTGAACTGTTTGGCGTAGTCGCCGAGCAGGCGCTTAGCGACCAGCTGCAACAACACGGTGTTGTCACCCTCGAAGGTCACGTAGACATCCATGTCACCGTGCAGCGTCGAGAGTCGATTTTCGGCGAGGTAACCCTGACCACCGCAAGACTCACGCGCACCTTGAATGATGTCCAGTGCCGACCAGGTGGCATACGGCTTCAAGGCAGCGGCGAGAGTCTCCAGGTCTTGACGCTCCTCTTCGGTGTCTTTCTCTCCGCTAAACACCTCGTGGAAGATGCTCAGTAGCTCATCCTGCGCAAACGTCATGGCATAGGCATTGGCCAGGCGAGGCAGCAATCGACGCTGGTGCTGCTGGTAGTCGAGCAACACCTGCTCGGTGTCAGCGCCGGGCACCGGGAACTGGCGACGCACGACCCCGTACTTGACCGCAATGGTCATCGCCAGCTGCGATGCCACGGCAGCAGCGCCCACCAGGGAGACTCGGCCCTGAACGAGAGTGCCGAGGATGGTGAAGAAGCGACGGCCGCGACTTTCAATGGGTGAGGAGTAGACACCCTGATCGTCCACCGATCCGTATCGATCCAACAGGTTCTCTCGCGGAACTCGGACGTTGGTGAAATGAAGGCGACCGTTGTCGATTCCGTTGAGCCCGCCCTTGGGCCCGTCGTCCTCTCCGCCAATTCCTGGGAGGAAACCTTTCTCATCACGCAGGGGAACATAGAGTGCGTGAACCCCGTGGTTCTCGCCGCGAACAATCAGCTGTGCGAAAACGACCGCTGCTTTTCCGTGCAGAGCCGCGTTGCCGATGTAGTCCTTCCAGGCCCCTCGGTGAGGGGTGTGGAGAATGAAGTCTCCCGTGGTTTCGTCATAGGTCGCTGTCGTCGCGATGGAGGCCACGTCGGATCCGTGCCCCGTCTCGGTCATTGCAAAGCAACCCGGCGTCTCGAGCGACATGATGCCCGGCAAAAAAGCGAGATGGTGCTTTTCGGTTCCCAAGTGCATCACCGCGGCACCAAAGAGACCCCACTGAACGCCAGACTTAATCTGTAGTGACGGGTCCGCGAGAACCAACTGCTCAAAGTTAGCGATGTTACCGCCGGGATCTGCTTTGCCTCCCACGCTCTTCGGGAAGGACAACAACACGCCTCCGGCATCGACGAGGTGTCCAAGTTGCTCGAGAACTCGAGCACGGTGCTCCGGAATCGGTTGACCTTCGATTTTCCACATCTCGGGGCGCTCGCAGAGAGCTCTGGCGCGAGTGCGAACCTCAGCCCAACGACCCAGCAAGTATTCACCGAGCGCTGCCGTGTCGAGCTGCAACTCTTCGCTCGCCGGAAACTTCTCTGTTGCCCGTGGTGACTCTGTGGTGACCGTCATGACGCTCTCCTCATCGATTGTGCAAATCTGACCACAGAATACGCTTCTAGCCGTGCCTGCTCTACTGACATAGGTGCTTGGCACCATGGAGGTCGATTCTGCGCCAAACCTTTTTGTTTCAGACCTACTACGCCACGCTCCTCCCTGTCAGCGCAGGGCGAACAGGACTTTCTCCCAGATACCCCATGGGGTATTGTGGTGCGGACACGAAAGGACACCACATGCCCACTATTGACCTGACCTACGAAGACTTTGAAAAGACCGTCACCTCGGATGGCATCACCCTCGTTGATTTTTGGGCAGCCTGGTGCGGCCCGTGCGTGGCGTTTGCTCCTGTTTATGAAGCTGCGAGTAATGAGCACAGCGATGTCACTTTCGGCAAGGTCGACACCGAGGCGCAGCCAGCCCTCTCGCAGGCCGCCAACATCCGTTCTATCCCCACTTTGATGGCGTTCCGGGACGGAATCCTGGTCTTTTCGCAGCCCGGTGCACTACCCGCCCCAGCCCTTGAAGAGGTCATTACCGCGGTCAAAGGCCTCGATATGGATGATGTTCGCAAGCAGGTTGAAGAAGCCCAGGCGAGCGAAGAAGCCAAACAGGCCTAGAGCTCAGCGCGCGAGCGGAAGGTGCGTCGAACCTTCTCCACGAACGTCGTGGCAGGAGGTTCGTTGTAGCCCTCCGCACGTTCCTGTCCTGACAGGGCGGCAATAGCCTCCATGACCTCATCTGTCGCCTGTCGCCGTGCGCGACCCGAGTCAGCTTTTCCGTGGTGCGAAAGATCCAGAGGCTCACCAAACTGGATCGTGACTTTGGCGAGGCGGATGCCCTTCGTTCCAATCGGTTGGACTTTATCGGTCCCCTTCAGCGCCACCGGAACGACGGGAACGCCGGCGTTCAGGGCTAGCCAGGCAACTCCCGTCTTACCTCGATAGAGGCGACCATCCCTCGATCTCGTACCTTCTGGGTAAATGGCAAACGCTTCACCCTCCTGAAGGAGACCAATCCCAGCATCCAATGCATCCTGAGCAGCTTGCCCGACACCGCGGGTCACCGGAATCGCACCGATACCTCGAAAGAACGTCCGGGATAAGAATCCCTTCACGCCTGTCCCCGTGAAGTAGCTGTCCTTGGCCAAAAACGACACTGGCCTGGGAGCGAACAAGGTAATGACCACGCTGTCAATGAAGGACAGATGATTGCTGGCCAATATCACCGCCCCAGATCGGGGCACGTTCTTCCGCCCCACAATCTTGGCGCGAAACAGACCCCTGGCCAGAGGGCCCAGGGTGAGACGGCTCACCTGCTTCAGCATAAAAAAAGCCTAAGGGCGCTTGCTCGGTTTCTTAATTTTTGCAGGAATCCCCACCGCCAAGGACCCTGCGGGAACATCGTCCAAGACCACAGCTTTCGCCCCAATGGTCGCTCCATCGCCCACCGTGATGGCGCCCAAGAGAGTCGCACCCGACCCGATAGTGACCCCATTGCCGACCGCGGGGTGCCTGCGACCTTGGCAGTCTTCGCGGGCCTGAGCGATTTTCCCGCCCAGCGTCACACCGTGGTAAATCAAACAGTCGTCACCGACCGTGGCGGTCTCGCCAATCACAACACCCATCCCGTGGTCGATAACCAACCGGCGTCCCAGTGTGGCGCCTGGATGAATCTCAATGCCGGTGAGCGTGCGCGCAACGTTCGAGATGATTCTGGCGATCAAAAACCACTCCCACCGCCAGAACCAGCTGGCCACCCGGTGCCACCACAGAGCATGCACGCCGGGGGAGGTGAGAAAAACCTCGAGGTTGTTTCGCGCAGCAGGGTCGCGGCCTCGCACCGCGGCGATGTCTTCGCCCATGCGAGTGGAGTGAGTCATGTTAGGTATCGAGGCCCTCATACAGAACGGTGGAGAGATAACGCTCACCAAAGCTTGCCAGAATTACGACGATAGTCGAACCAGCAAGCTCGGGACGCTTCGACAGCTCCACGGCGGCATGCGCGGTCGCCCCCGACGAGATACCTCCGAGGATTCCTTCCTCGGCACCCAGGCGGCGGGCCATGTCCACGGCTTGCTGGCTGGTCACGTCGAGGACCTCGTCATAGACCTCACGGTCCAAGATCGCGGGCACAAAGTTGGCACCAATTCCCTGGATTTTGTGGGGGCCGGCTTCTCCTCCATTGAGCAACGGTGACTCCAGTGGCTCCACCCCCACAACGCGCAGGCCAGGCTTCTTTTCTTTCAACACCTGTCCAGTTCCGGTCAGGGTTCCTCCGGTTCCCACGCCCGCGACAAAGACATCGACTGCGCCATCGGTGTCACGCCAAATCTCTTCCGCGGTGGTCTTGCGGTGGATTTCAGGGTTTGCGGGGTTCTCAAATTGACGCGCCAGAACGGCGCCAGGAATCTCTGCGGCAATCTCAACCGCCTTGTTAACCGCTCCGGTCATGCCTTCTGCACCAGGGGTGAGCACCAGGGTTGCCCCATAGGCGCGAAGGAGCATTCGGCGCTCACTGCTCATGGTGTCGGGCATCGCAAGAACGGCTTTGTATCCGCGCGCTGCGGCAACCATCGCGAGCGCAATCCCCGTGTTACCACTGGTGGCCTCGACGATGGTTCCTCCCGGCTTCAGCTCGCCGGACGCTTCTGCAGCGTCCACAACGGCGATGGCCAAACGATCCTTGACGGAGGAGGAAGGGTTATAGAACTCAAGCTTGGCAAGTACGGTGGCGCCCGCGCCCTGAGTTACCCGGTTCAAGCGCACCAGAGGGGTGTTGCCGAAAGCTTCGGTGATGTTTCCATACACAAGTGACACGGGGGTTCCTCCTAGAGAGCGCAACAGCGAATGGACCCAGAGTATTCCGGATTGGTCACAACACCATCCCCGGAAGTAATACTGTTACGTCGATGAAAGCTACTCCGTGCTGACTGTCGCACTCGGCCTTATCGGCGCACTGGCGTATGGCGGTGCTGATTTTTATGGTGGACTCGCAGCACGGCGCTCCTCGACCATCCTCACCACTCTGGGTGTTGCGCTCGTGGGCCTGGTGGGACTAGCGCTGGTATCGCCCTTCGTGGCGGCAGTCTCCAGCTATGACGCTTGGTTCTATGGCGCAGCGTCCGGCCTGGCCGGTGCGATTGGCATCGGCCTGCTCTATGGCAGTTTGGCCATTGGGCCGATGAGCATCCTTTCTCCCGCCACAGCATTCATCTCCGCCATCGTTCCCGTGAGTGTGGGGCTATCCCAAGGTGAAGGCGGCGGAGTGTCCTTCTACGTCGCCCTCGCTCTCGCCCTGCTCGCTGTCGTACTCGTGGGGTTTGTGCCCGAGAAGGGTGCCGTGCGCCCCAGGCCCATCGGGCTCCTCATGGCGGCGGGCTCCGGAACCTTCATCGGGTTTACGGTCATCCTCATCGACCTGTCCCCTGCTGACTCTGGACTGATTCCACTCCTTGCTAATCGAATGGTGTCCTCCAGCGCCCTCATCATTGCCACCGGCGTGCTCGTTCTCACACGAGTGACGCTCTCCCGCACTCCTCGACTGCCGGGGCTCACTCAGATTCGCAGCGTGGGAACCATGATCATCATCGCGGGAGTCATGGATGTGCTCGCCAATGTCGCCGTCATCTACGGATTGCGCTCGGGAGATCTCTCGGTGGTCTCCGTGTTGATTGCGCTCTATCCCGCCGGAACAATTCTGCTCGCCGGCGTCGTCTTGAAAGAGCGCATTGCGCTCATTCAGTGGGCGGGACTTGCGCTGGCCCTCGTGGCCCCCGCACACCTCGCCCGCTAGACGCGCTCGAGTGGACGAGAAGGCTTGACGCTCTTCTCCTCCAGCTCACACGAGATACCGGCCTGCTTGAGCAGATCGACTAGGCGGCGTGACCGTGAGCGAGTCGTCAACGTAATCACACGACCCTCCTTGCCTGCACGTCCGGTGCGACCTGAGCGGTGCACATATGACTTGAAGTCATCGGGCTGGTCCACCTGGACGACAGTGTCGATGTCGTCGACGTGGATTCCTCGCGCTGCAACATCGGTCGCAACAAGAACGTTCACGCGACCAGACGTGAGCTTCTCCAGGTTGCGAGTACGCCGCGCCTGGTTCAGATCACCGTGAAGACTGACCGCGGGAACACCGTGGTCGTCCAAGTGGTCCGCAAGCTCCTCAGCGAAGGCGCGAGTCCTGGTGAACATCAACACCTTGCCGGGACCTTGAGCAAGCTCCAAGACCACGTCGCGCTTCTGGCGCTGGTCTACGACCCACACACGGTGGTCGATGCTGGAGGACTCTTGGTTTTCTCCGGCAACCTCAAACACTGCGGGGTTGGGGAGGAACTCTGCGACGATTCCTGCGACACCGGCGTCGAGCGTGGCGGAGAACAGCAAACGCTGCCCCGACGGTGACGTGGCGCGGAGGATGCGGCCCAAGGGCTCAATGAACCCGAGCTCCGACATGTGATCTGCCTCGTCGACAACCGAGATGACGACCTGGGACACATCGAGCTTGCCTCTGGCCATCAGGTCTTCAATGCGACCGGGAGTACCGATCACAATGTCGACACCGCGCTCGAGAGCGCCGATCTGGCGACCCAGTGGGACACCACCATAAATCTGAGTGGTGAAGAGTCCCACGCTCCGGGCGATGGGCTGCACAGTGCGGTCAATCTGCAACGCGAGTTCACGAGTGGGCGCAAGAATCAGAGCCCTGGGAGCGCGACCCACAGCGCGCTTGACGCCGTTCTTGGAGAGCCTCAGCAAGCGCTCCACCAGGGGGGCGCTGAACGCGATGGTCTTTCCCGATCCGGTGCGTCCGCGTCCGAGAACGTGGCGGCCAGTCAGTGCGACGGGAATAGTCACGGCCTGCAAAGCGAAGGGGGTAATAGCTCCCTGCTCGCGAATCGCTTCCGCGATGCGGTCACCGAGGCCTAGGTCCTGGAACTCGAGGCCTTCGCCGGCATCCGGGGCAACTGCGACAGCTTCCAACGGCTTGTGGTTGACGATCGGAGCTTGCTTACGGGGAGCGTCAAAAGAGCGCTCATTCCGCTCTGGCCTGCGGTTCCCGCCATCGCGAGGTGGCCTGCGGTCATCACCGGAATAGGGACGACGCTCGCCCGAGACAGGTTTGCGGTCGTTTTTCTTGTAGGGGCGGCTTTCCGAGGATCGGAACGGTGCGCCTTCACGCTTCTCAGCGGGACGGCGATCGGCAGAGTCGTCACGACGACGCTCGCCGCGGGGGGACTCACCCTCAGCGTGAGCCTGGGGCCTGCGCTTCTTTTGGTCCTGGAAAGAGGTGCGTTTGGTCGGTGGGCGCCATGAAGGAGCCTTCTTGGAAGATGGCATGGATAAGGTCAGCTTTCTTTGTGATCAGATGGGGAGAAGAGGTGTCACACATGACACCAGGCCCAGATCACCAGTAGCCAGACCGGGGCTGTTTCGTCTACACATGCGGCCGCTCTCACGACTGTGAGGCGATGGCCCACGAGGTTCGCCACCGATGGCGTTCTCTTGTTCCGTGGTTCAGAGTATCACCACAGGCGCGCTTATGGGGGAAAAGTTTTGTCTGCTCGGGCGTAGAGTATGCGAGTGCATCGCGGACTCCACTACCTCAGACGGTGGAGTCAACTCCTCTCCGGGCTTTTCCTTTTTGGTTTTGCCGCCGCGATGATGCTGCGGGCAAGTCTTGGTGTGGACCCTTGGACGGTCTTTGCAGAGGGTTTCCATGTCACCTGGGGTTTTGGCATCGGTTGGGTCATCGTGGTGAGCGGTCTCGTCGTTCTCTTGATTTGGATTCCGCTTCGACAAAGGCCGGGAATCGGAACAGTTCTCAACGCGCTCCTCGTGGGACCTTTCATGGAGGTCGGTCTCGCACTCGTGGAAACTCCGGAGAACTTTGTTCAGCGAGTGATCCTCTTTGCCGCTGGACTTCTGATGATGGGGATAGCGAGCGGTCTCTATATTGGAGCTCGTTTTGGTCCCGGTCCCCGCGATGGACTGATGGTCGGTTTCAACGCTCGTTTTGGATACCCCATGTGGGCGGTGCGTACCGTCGTGGAGGTCACTGTCTTGCTCATCGGCTGGAGCCTCGGTGGCAGCTTCGGTGTCGGAACCGTAATTTTTGCTCTCGCTATCGGGCCTATCGCCCAACGAGCAATCAGAGTGTTCCGGGTCCCGGACTACTTAGCGAAAGACACCGGCAAGTAGAGGTCCTGCACCCGGTCTTCGAGAGCCGTGTGGTCGTTCCGCGTGAAAAGCCCACAGCGCACTTGCGTGCAATCGACATTCTCATCCGCACTAGCGGGAATTTCGATGTAGGCCGTGAACGATCCAGCTCCGCGGTCATCGAAACTCCGAGCTCCAAAAAGGCGCCACGCCCAGTCATCGTTCACCCAGTTTGATGCCGCGTATTCCACAGCACCCGCGGTGGAATCGCCATCCTCTTCGGTGCTGGGAACTCCGCCCAGGCATGGGCCGGGCTTCCCCCCGACAGAGTCGGGAACTTTGCACACAGCAACATAGATTCCTTTACTCGGGTCAAACCCTGAGCCCGAGACGATAAGGCGGTCACCGGCGACAAGGGCAGAGAAATCTCTCTCCTCCCCGCTCTCAAAAACTGCCTCCAGAGTTCGCGTGCGACCATCATCACCCGTGGCGCTGACACTCGCGGGATAGCCCTCCAGCTCGAGTTGTTGCCCCGATGAGCCCGCCGGTGAACTGGTCACAATCGGCACCACGATCCAGGCCGTGATGAGCGCCGCGACAACCACAATAAGTCCCCCAGCCCACACGAAAGCCCGAAACATCGGTCTCGTGGAGGAGGTCATTCGCTCAGTCTATTTCCGCAAGGAGAGTAGCCTTCGCGTGTGCGATTTCGCGAAATAGTGGCTGTAGCTCTCGGGGGCGGGCTCGGCACTCTCTCCCGAGTTGGCGCGCTCGAAGCCACCGAACACCTGCCCCAGGGCGAGATGCTGGCCACTGTGGCTGCGAACACTCTCGGCGCACTGGGCTTAGCGTTTGTGCTCGCCAGAGGTCTGCCCGAGTTTCCCCACTGGCTTCGCTCGGGTATCAGCGTGGGGTTTTTGGGCTCCTACACAACGTTCTCCGCGATCGCACTGTTGACGGTCACGGAGACCATGGCGTGGGGATTGGGATATCTCGCTGTGACACTCGTTGCCGGGATACTCGCCGTGCTGGTGGGGCGCGCACTCGGTGTTGCGGCTCGACGGGGAGGTCTCCGATGACGCCACTCGTCTTGGCAGCAACGGTAGGACTTGGCGCAGTGGGAGCCGTTCTCCGCTGGCTCGTGATGCAGGCACTGCCCCATGCGCCCTGGTGGTCTCTCGGAATAGTGAACATCACGGGATCAGCAGCGATAGGTGTGGTGGCAGCGCTTCCCGAGGGCTTCTGGTCCTACCCGCTCATGATCGGTCTCGCGGGTGGCCTCACCACGTTCTCCACGCTCGCGGTGCTGATGGTCCCCTCACGTGGGGAGAACGTGGCACGACGCGTTGTGGCGCCTCTGGCGCTGCATGTTGTGGCTGGAGTGGTGGCGTGTGCTGCCGGATTTATCGGCACGACTGCGGTTCTCTAGGTCATCCAAGCCCCAAGCACTGCGTGATAAACTCCCTCCATTCTCTATCCCTGACACGGCAGGTTCTGGGCTTAGGAGCCCTCGTCGAAAGAAGCAAAGGGGTGACCGATGGGTCGCGGTCGGCAAAAAGCAAAGCACACTAAAGTGGCGCGCGAATTGAAGTATTACTCGCCGGACACAGACCTGTCGCAGCTCGAGAAAGAACTCGCCACTTCACAGGGCGATGATCAATACGAAGACAAGTGGGCGGACTACGACGACGCCGAAGAAGAGTCTGCGTAAGCTCCGACCAACCGGATTGCGCCGCCCTCAACACCCTTAGCGCTCGTGATGGTGTCGTGTGACACTTCTCCCGCGCTCTCGCTCACAACGCCGACCTGCCATGCCTGGTGGCCTGAAGCGCGCAACGTCGCCGTCACTGCTGAAGCTTCTGCTGCGTCCACCACAGCCACCATGCCAATCCCCATATTCCAGGTGTCCTCGACCTGACCCAGGGTGAAGCCGCCGGCGTCAGCCAGCACCTGCATGACGGTGGGCGGCGACCAGGTTGAGCGGTCAACATCGATAGCCAGCCCTTGGGGGATGACGCGCGAAAGGTTTTGGGCTAAACCACCACCGGTCACGTGGCTCAACATGTGAAGGGCCCCGGGGTGAGCAGCCATGAGCTCAAGAATCGAGCTGGTGTAGAGCATGGTGGGCTCGAGTAGCTCGAGACCCAACGCGCGAGAAAACTCAGGCCTCGTGGCGTGAAGGTCCCACCCCTGATCGGCAACAATTTTTCGCACCAAGGAAAAGCCGTTGCTGTGGAGGCCGCTGGAAGCCATCGCGATAACCGCATCGCCGGCACGAACTTTAGCGGGGTCAAGCATGTCGCCAGCTTCGACAACACCGGTGGCAGCTCCGGCGACGTCATATTCGTTGGGGTCCAAGAGTCCGGGGTGCTCGGCTGTCTCTCCGCCGACCAAGGACACACCGCAACTCGCGGCAGCCTCCGCAATTCCTCGCACGATGGCGGCAATTCGCTCAGGGACAACACGGCCGCAGGCAATGTAGTCAGTCATGAACAGGGGCGTCGCTCCGACGACGACGATGTCATCGACGACCATGCCGACGAGGTCCCAGCCAATGGTGTCGTGGACATCCATTGCCTGGGCGATGGCGACTTTAGTCCCCACGCCATCTGTCGACGTGGCGAGGATTGGATGGGAATAGGAGGTGAGGAATGACGCGTCATAGAGCCCCGCAAATCCGCCCACGCCACCCATGACACGAGACGAATGACTACCTAGAACTGCGGCCTTCATGAGCTCGACGGCCCGATCACCAGCCGTGGTGTCCACTCCACTCGATTGATAGGGGGAGGGCTCACTCACATCCCAATCCTAAGGCAGTGGTCGCGAGTGCGTTGTGGATAACTTTGACGGGGGCGCCGACAAGGCTTCTAGCCTTCGACCATGACACAGCAGACCACGACTCGAACGACCACCTTCTCTGCCACCACCTCCTGGGTGGGGGTGCTGCTCCTCGGAGCAGGGCTCACCCAGGTCGCTCTCCCGCCCAGCCAAGCAACGTCCCCCGGGCCTCAGACGGCAAGCGTCGAGTACCAAGGCTTTGATGAATTTTTTGGTGTGCTCTCGGGCGGAGTCCAAAGAGACTTCACGAGTGGGCAGTACGGCTGGCAGGGTCCGGCGTTTAACTCGCTCGGGATGATGGGGATGGAGTGGACGACAGCGACGGGGACGGAGGCCCGCCGAGATATTTCTCCTGATCCCGGTACATCATCACCCTCCCCCGGTGGAGACTCATCATGGACCACGCCTGGCTATTTGAGCGCGAACCCCAACAACCAGATTTACACCGAGAAGTCGGTCAGCCTGAGTGGCAACCAGGTCCGCTTTTCCATGCGTCACCGCTCCCTCGCGGATGAGTCCGCTATCGACCGCAGGCTTTATTGGGTGGCGCAGTTGAGTAGCGGCTACAACCCCGTCTACAGCGGAGCAGGAACCTCGACCCTGCTCATCACAGACTCCTCGGGCGCCCATCCCAGCGTGATCATCCATGTCACGAGTGCAGCAGGGTCTCCCACCTTCGAAGGCGGGGCCTCGATGTACACACCACTTGCTGATGGTGATCGAAGCCCCACCCTGTATCTCCTTCCGGGGGATGCGGCGGACTTCACGATGGAAATCACGGTGGGGATTGTCGATGCTGACCCTTGCTCGGCAAGCGCCGCCTCATCGTTTGCCGCCTCGCAAGCGGGAGCATTCGGTGCCGTGTGGGAGAGCATGACCTCCTGCGCGATGCCCGCCACCTGGAGCATCACTGCCGATGGCGAACCGTCAGCACCTCTCACCATGGCTTTCGCGGACCCCTACCAAACCCCCACAGCACCCACGACGAGAGAGGTGGAGCTCACCGGACTCCCGGAGGGTGTGAGTTGGGAGCGCGCTGCCGATGCAGGAGGCCTTCTGCAGGTGACTCTGTCGGCCACAACTGCCGTGGAGCCCGGGACATACCCACTGGCCTGGTCCGCTCTTGACCGGAGTGAGACGGACGGGATTGTGACGCTCTCCAGAGCGTCCTCTTCCAGCGCAACACTCAGCGTCATGGCAGCCCCGCCACCCCCTGTGGTGGAGGAACCTGTGGTGAGCTCTGACCCGCCCTCGTCACCTACCCCTGCAGCCCCCACTTCTGATAGCCCTCCTGCAGAGGTGACCATTGCGCCCGCGCCCTCGGAGCAAGCTCCTGTGAGAACTCCCGTGGAACAAAGCTTTGACATTCCTGTCGTTCTCCCTCCGGTGATGGAAAGCACCCCCGAAATCCCCGAGCCGTTCTCCGCGGAAAGAGTGCCCCGGAGTGTGGACGAAGTGGGGCCCCAGATTCCTGAGCCCTTGGGTGCAGGGGTGTGGCTGGGAGTGGGAACCGGTGTCCTTGCGGGCGGTGGAATTCTCGCCGCCCTGCGACGCCGATTCGCTCGCACTCGCAGCACTGCCCTCGAGAGTTCGGGGCGTATCGACTGACCTCGCGATTGCCCGGTAGGCTTGCCTCAACATCGGCTGCAAGACGAGGAGATGCCCCCTTCAATGTGCGGGATCGTGGGAATCGTATCGTCGTCACCCGTCAACCAACAGGTGTATGACGCACTTGCCCTTCTTCAGCACCGAGGCCAAGACTCCACCGGTATTGCGACCTCCGATGAACACACGTTGCATATCCACAAGTCCAAGGGTCAGGTGCGCGAGGGTTACCGCACCCGTGACATGCGCACGCTCGTGGGAACCATTGGCCTGGGCCACGTGCGCTACGCGACCAGGGGTAATGCCAAGAAAGAGCAAGAGGCTCAACCGTTCTATGTGAACGCTCCTTATGGAATTGTGCTGGTCCATAACGGGAACCTCACCAACACCCGTGAGCTCACCAAGGAATTGGCAGAGAAGGACCGCCGGCACCTGAACACCACGTCCGACACGGAAATGCTGGTCAACGTTTTGGCCAGCGAGTTGCAGTCAGCCGAGTCGGGAACGTCCTTCACTTCCGAGACTGCTTTTGACGCGGTGACCGCTCTGCATAAGCGAGTCGAGGGCTCCTACGCGGCTATTGCCGTCATTGCTGGTCACGGAATTTTGGCATTCCGAGACCCCTTCGGGATTCGGCCGCTGATTCTGGGTCGCCGACAGGCAGGCCTTGTGGGCGACGAATGGATTGTCGCGAGCGAATCGCTTGTTCTCGAAGCATCCGGGTATGACATTGTGCGCGACGTCGAACCTGGTGAGGCAATCTTTATCTCCCGGGAGGGAACGCTCTACTCCCAGCAGTGCGCAGAGAACCCTCGATTAGTGCCCTGCTCTTTTGAATACGTCTACCTCGCCAGACCCGACTCCATCATGAATGGGATCTCCGTCTATGAGGCCAGGCTTCGCCTGGGCGACAAGCTTGCGGACACCATTGCGCGCTATGCCCCCACCGACACCATCGATGTCGTGATGCCCATTCCCGATTCCGCGCGTCCCGCAGCCATGCAGGTGGCCAGGAAACTTGGGATCGAGTACCGCGAGGGCTTCTACAAGAACAAGTACGTGGGGCGAACCTTCATCATGCCCGGCCAGGCCCAACGAACAAAGAGTGTTCGACAGAAGTTGAACGCGATGTCGAGTGAGTTTGCGGGCAAGAACGTTCTGATTGTGGACGACTCCATTGTCCGGGGAACCACGTCACGAGAGATCGTGGAAATGGCTCGTGAAGCAGGAGCCAAGAGTGTCACCTTCACGTCGGCAGCGCCTCCTGTTCGTTTCCCTCACGTCTATGGCATCAACATGCCGAACAAGGGTGAGTTGGTTGCCGCGGGGCGCACAATTCCTGAGATTGCCCGCGAAATTGGGGCGGACCACCTGATCTATCAAGAGGTTGAGGACATGCGTGACGCCATTATCGAAGGCTCCGATGTCACCGAACTCGATATGAGTTGCTTCACCGGTGAGTACGTGACCGGAACGGTGAGCGATGACTATCTTGCGTGGGTGGAAACTCACCAGACCAGTTAGTCCTCACGTCCCTCTTCCCGAGCCATGACGGCTTCGGTGACTTTCCGCTTGGAGCGCAGGTCCAGAATCAGCCAGAGAACAATCCCGACGGCAATGGATCCGGTAATTCCATAGAGCGAGAAGTAGGCGAACAGCGTGCCAAAGCCCACCGACGGGTCGGCCTCATAGAGTGCCGTCAGAATCAGAGTTCCCACAAACCCTAGAAAACCAAACACCACGACAAAGGCCGAGAGTCGAGGGGAACGTCGTATGGTGACTCTCTGCTCGGGTGCAGGGTCCGGGGTGGTCATGGTCTCAGGGTAACGGGACTACCGGTAACCAGGCTGAGAGATTTGAGCGCTCTCCCGAGGCGTTAATGAGTCCTTCGGAGAGCTGGTGTTCAAAGGTCGCAGACCCTGTGGCGATCTCTAGCCACACCGCGGGAGCCATCTCGACAACGGCGGGGGGAGTCCCTCTCGTGTGGGTAGGCCCGTCGATAGCCTGCACTGCTCCCCACGGTGGAACTCGAACCTCCACACTCGAACCCGGTGCCTTCTGACGAAGTATCTGCAGGGTGAAACGAACGGCGAGTGCTTCGTCATCGGGCGTATGAACACCGTCACCCCATCGCCTCAACGCTTCCGTTCCAGCGTCATCAGGGATCCGTCGGGCTGCCACGTCTCACACGCTAGCAATCTCCCGCGGGTAGGGTAAGCGCGTGAAGATTTTGGTCATTGGGTCAGGCGCCAGAGAGCACACCATCATCAAAGCTCTTCGTCGCGACACCGAGGAGCACGACATCTTGGCCGCTCCCGGTAATGCGGGAATCTCTGCCGATGCCGAGATTGTCGGCTTGAATCCTGCCAACCCCAAAGTCGTCACCGAGTTTGCCGTTACATCTGATGTTGACTTGGTCGTCATCGGACCAGAGGCTCCGCTCGTGGCGGGAGTCGCCAACGCACTGCGGAAAGCAGGGGTTGCGGTTTTTGGCCCCGACAAAGAGGCCGCGGCCATCGAAGGATCAAAGTCTTTTGCGAAGGACATCATGGCGGCCGCCGGCGTTCCCAACGGCAAAGCATGGACTGTGTCCACGGAGGAAGAGCTCACTGCGGCTCTTGATGCATCCGGTTCCCCCTATGTAGTCAAAGCTGACGGGCTTGCCGCGGGTAAAGGAGTGTTGGTGACAGAGGACAGGGAGGCTGCAATCGAGCACGCGACCTTCTACCTCCAACACGGGGATGTCCTGGTCGAAGAGTTTCTCGATGGCCCTGAGGTGTCGTTGTTCTTCGTCAGCGATGGTCAGCGGATTGTTCCCCTCAGCCCAGCGCAGGATTACAAACGAGCCTTCGATGGCGATGAAGGCCCCAACACGGGTGGAATGGGCGCCTACTCTCCCCTCCCGTGGCTTGAGGATGGCTTTGTGGAGAGTGTGACCACCACGATTGCCCAGCCTGTAGTGGACGAGCTTGCCCAACGTGGAACACCGTTCATTGGTCTCCTCTACTGCGGCCTTATTGTGACCGAGGATGGCGTCAAGGTCATCGAGTTCAATGCCCGCTTTGGTGACCCTGAGACTCAGGTAGTGCTCGCCCGCCTGGAATCACCATTGGCCCCCTTGCTCTACGCGGCAGCCACAGAAATGTTGGACAGTGTCGAGCCTCCCCGCTTTAGCGACCAGTGTGCGCTGACCGTGGTGTTGGCAAGCGAGGGATATCCCGAGAACCCCGTGACCGGTAGAGAGATCGTGGGGTTGGACACCCTTCCCGCTGACCCACATGTCAGCATCGCTCATGCCGCAACAGCATGGGATGGGTCTGACCTCCTAGCGACCGGGGGTCGTGTGATGAGCGTCATTGCCACGGGAGCTACCTTTGCCGATGCGCGGCAGTCGGCATATGACACGTTGGAGAGCATTAGCTTGGAGGGCTCGCACTATCGTCGTGACATTGCCCTGCGCGTTGTCTCATGACCGAACTGACGGGCTGGACTCCGGTCTACTCAGGCAAAGTTCGAGAGCTGTATATTCCCCAAACGGCATCTACCGTCCGCGATGCGGACAAGCTCCTGATTGTCGCGACAAACAGGGTCAGTGCCTTTGACCACATTCTCACCCCAGAAATACCTGGCAAGGGCGCGATACTCACCTCCCTCACGCGCTGGTGGTTCACGCAGCTCTCAGATGTTCCGAACCATCTGACCGGCGAGGACCCACCCGAGGAGGTCGCCGATCGCGCAATGGTGGTAGAGCCTCTGGAGATGTTCCCCGTGGAATGCGTTGTCCGTGGATATCTAGCGGGAAGTGGTTGGAAGGAGTACCAGGCAACATCGCGGGTGTGTGGCGTCGAACTCCCCCCGGGTCTCTCCGAGGGCGATGAACTCCCCGAGCCGCTCTTTACCCCTGCTACCAAGGCAGCCGTGGGGGATCACGACGAAAACATTTCGTTTGATCAGATGGCAAAGCTTGTTGGCTCGGAGGACGCCGCATCACTTCGGGACCTCAGTCTCTCTTTATATTCTCGCGCTCGAGATATTGCTCTCACGCGGGGGGTCATCCTGGCTGACACGAAGTTCGAATTTGGCCGCCACCGAACCACCGGTGCCATCACACTCGGCGACGAGGTCCTCACCTCCGACAGCAGTCGCTATTGGGATGGAGAGTTATATTCCGAAGGCGGAATGAATCGTCTGGATAGCTTTGACAAGCAACTCATTCGCAACTGGTTGCAGGAGAACTGGAACCAGAAAGGGTCCCCGCCCGCTCTGCCCGCGCATCTCGTGGACCACACGATGGATCGCTATCGCGAACTCTTTCAGCGCCTTACCGGTAAAGCAGTCGACAATTTAGTGTGATGGCACTCAATCCCCCACCTCAGGCCTTGGCTGCGCCAACGCTGGCACACCGGGCAGCGTGGCCTGTTGCGCTGGGGTTGAGCCCCCTGCTGTACGCGCAGGGAAAGTGGGTGCGCAGGCAGGTGCCGAGGCTTCCGCACGCTCCCAGTCCCTGGGAAGGCGAGAGGCCCGGTCCGTCTCCGCTCTCGGTTCTCGGTGTCGGTGACTCCACAATTGCTGGGGTAGGAGTGAAGGACCCGCTCCACGGTCTCGTACCGCAGTTTTCTCTCGCCCTTCACGAGAAAACCCAGCGAGGTGTGTCCTGGCGATCCGTAGGAGAAAGCGGTGCGACCTCAAAAGACATCCTGGGTCGGTTCCTCACCCCGGCATTGTCGTCTCCGGCCGATGTGGTGATTGTCTCACTCGGCGCGAACGACGCTAAGGACCTCAAGCCCCTGGGCGCTACAGTGTCTCGTTTTGAGCGTTTACTGACGGTTCTGCACGACGGACACCCCGAGGCTGTGCTGATCTTCTCGTCACTTCCAGCGTTTTATTTGTTCCCCACGTTGCCCCAACCGCTGCGCGGAATTATCTATGCCCACGCTCAAGCCATTGAGCGGTCCATCCGTCCACTAATCGAGTCATTCCCGTTCGCCATGATGTCCCCTCCTCCGACCGGATACCACGACACTTTTTTTGCGGTGGATGGATTCCATCCCAGCGAAGACGGGTATCGAGACTGGGCTCGCTTTGCACTCGAGGACGCTCTCGAGCGTGGCGCACTGGAGGCGTTGAGCGCTCGATAGACTGAGGGCGCTGTGTACTGCGGAGCCAAGTTCTCGGAGCGTGATTAGTGGCCATCATCGTCGTAGAAGTCATGCCCAAGCGCGAACTCCTCGATCCAGCAGGGAAAGCCGTTCTCGGAGCTTTCCACCGCAGCGGGATTGAGGGCTTCCACGAAGTGCGCATCGGCAAGCGCTTCGAGCTTCACGTGGATGGCCCTGCGACCGAGTCGCACCTGGCTGACGCCCGAAAAATGGCGGATGACCTGCTCTCGAATGGTGTGATTGAAGACGTCCTGGATGTTCGGGTGGAGGACTCCCCGGCATGAGAGTCGGGGTCGTCACTTTTCCTGGATCACTCGATGATCGTGACGCGCTCCGCGCGGTCCGCTTAGCCGGCGGCACGCCTGTCCCCCTGTGGCATGGCACGCATGACCTCGAGGGCGTTGATGCCCTCATCCTTCCTGGAGGCTTTAGCTACGGGGACTACCTCCGCTGTGGGGCGATTGCCGCACACTCGCCGATCATGTCGGAGGTCGTGAGCGAGGCCAAGAAGGGGCTCCCGATTCTGGGTATCTGTAACGGATTCCAGATTCTGGTGGAAGCCGGGCTCCTCCCCGGTGGGCTGGTGCGCAACGACCACGGCGATTTCATTTGTCGGGACCAGAAACTGCGGGTGGAGAACACTGAAACTGCGTGGACAAGCGGGTATGAACTCCACCAAGAAATCGTGATCCCCCTCAAGAACGGTGAGGGTGGGTTCATCGCGGACGATGAATCCCTCAAGCGAATTGAAGGAGAGAGCCTGGTGGCTTTTCGCTACCTGGAGGTGAACCCGAATGGTTCCGCCCACGACATCGCTGGTCTGCGCAACGAGACGGGACGCATTGTGGGGCTCATGCCTCACCCAGAGCACGCGGTGGAGGCTGGCTTTGGCCCCGACACTGATGTGGCAATGAAGTCTGGGACCGATGGTCTCGCGATGTTCCAGTCCGTTCTGACTCAGGTGGTGAACGCGTGACCAGGACACCGGGATCCCTCTATCGGGTGATGGCACTGGCCGAAATGGCAACCTGGACTCTCCTGATCATTGCCATGGTGGCTCGTTACGGTTTCGCCTACGACGGCCCGCTGTTTTTTGTGGCGGGGCTCAGCCACGGAATCATCTTCCTGGCCTATTGCGTGACCGCGGTCATTATCGGCATCAACCTGCGCTGGGGTTTTGGGACCATCGTGTTGGCCATCCTCTCGGCTATTCCACCGTGGGTCACCTGGCCCTTTGATCGGTGGTTGGAGAAAAGGAACAAGCTCGAGGGAGAGTGGCGCCTCGAGGATTCCGGTGACCCCCGCGATCAACACTGGGTTGATCGTTTTGTTCGTCTCGGCCTTCGTCACCCCGTCTGGTCTTTTGTGATCATCGTGCTGGGAATGGCGCTCGCCATCAGTATTTTGCTGGCGCTCGGCTCTCCCACCGAATGGGGTGGTGAGTGATGAGTGTCGATTCTGTATCCCAGGCAGAGAGCAGCCCAGAAAAAGAGCAGCCCTATGAGGCGCTCGGTCTGAAAAAGGATGAGTACGAGGAAATCCGTCGCCTCTTAGGCCGCAGGCCTACATCAGGTGAACTGGCGATGTATTCGGTGATGTGGAGCGAGCACTGCTCCTACAAGTCCTCCAAAGTTCACCTTCGCCAGTTTGGCCAAAAAGTTACCGACGATATGCGCACCCACCTGATGGTCGGCATGGGGGAAAACGCTGGAGTTGTTGACATCGGGGAAGGCTGGGCAGTCACCTTCAAGATTGAGAGCCACAACCACCCGAGCTTCATCGAACCGTTCCAGGGAGCCGCAACCGGGGTGGGCGGAATCGTTCGCGACATCATTTCTATGGGGGCCAGGCCCGTCGCGGTCATGGATGCCCTGCGCTTTGGGGCGCTAGATCACCCCGACACCCAGCGGGTTGCGCCGGGTGTGGTCAGTGGCATCAGCTTTTACGGCAACTGTCTAGGACTGCCCAACATCGGTGGCGAAACCTGGTTTGACCCGATTTACCAAAACAACCCTCTGGTGAATGCCTTGGCGGTGGGAGTTCTCCGACACGAAGACCTCCACCTCGCCAACGCCAAAGGTGCCGGCAACAAAGTGGTCCTCTTCGGGGCTCGAACCGGAGGAGACGGAATTGGTGGAGCTTCCATCCTCGCCAGTGAAACTTTCGATGAGGGTGGGCCCACCAAGCGCCCCGCTGTTCAGGTGGGGGACCCGTTTGCAGAAAAAGTGCTCATTGAGTGCTGCTTAGAGCTCTTCCACGAAGGTGTTGTCGAAGGTATTCAAGACCTCGGAGCCGCAGGAATTAGTTGCGCCACATCAGAACTCGCGGCGAACGGCGACAGCGGGATGGAGGTCACTCTCGACCATGTCCTCTTGCGCGATGACACCCTCACCGCAGAAGAGATTTTGATGTCGGAGAGTCAAGAGCGCATGATGGCGATTGTTCGCCCGGAGAAACTTGATGACTTCCTCGCCATCACCGCGAAGTGGGAGGTGGAGACCAGTGTGTTGGGCGAAGTCACGGACACCGGTCGACTGATCATCCACTGGCAGGGTGAGACCATCGTCGATGTCGACCCCAAGACTGTGGCCATTGATTCACCGGTCTATGAGCGCCCCTACCACCGGCCCGCATGGCTGGATGGAGTCCAGGCAGACACGGTGTCGGGACAGGCGCGAGCACAGACTCCCGAAGAGTTGCGGGATCAGGTCACTCAGGTTCTCTCATCACCCAACCTGGCAAACCCCGAGTGGATCACCAACCAATATGACCGCTACGTCATGGGCAATACTGCGTTGGCATTCCCCGATGATGCGGGGATGATTCGAGTCGACGAAGAGTCAGGCCTCGGGGTCGCACTCGCAACAGATGCCAATGGCCGATACAGCTACCTGGACCCCTACACCGGAGCGCAGTTGGCACTGTCGGAGGCTTATCGCAATGTCGCAGCCACGGGGGCTAACCCCCGTGCTGTCAGTGATTGCTTGAACTTTGGAAGCCCTGAGGACCCTGAGGTGATGTGGCAGTTCGCCGAAGCCGTTCGCGGCTTGGCGGATGCCTGCATGGAACTTGGAGTCCCGGTCACAGGCGGAAACGTGAGCCTCTACAACCAAACAGGGACCACTCCCATTCATCCCACTCCAGTGGTGGCCGTCATGGGAGTCATCGACACTGTGGAGCGCCGACTGCCTAGCGGCTGGCAGGACGATGGCGAGAATCTTTATCTGCTGGGCACCACCCGACCAGAGCTTGATGGATCAGCCTGGGCTGGCGTGATTCATGATCACCTGGGAGGCATGCCCCCAGCACCTAATCTTGCGGCCGAAAAGGCTTTGGCGGGTCTCATGGTGGTAGCTGCAAAAGATGGGCTTGTCACCAGCGCTCACGATGTTTCCACCGGGGGACTCATTCAAACGTTGGTGGAGGGCGTGTTGCGTCGAGGAGTGGGCGCCCGGGTGTGGCTGTCAGAAGTAATGGAAGATGGCGACTTGGACATCACCGAGGCGTTGTTCTCGGAGTCCGTGGCACGAATGGTCGTGAGCGTTGCCCGAGAAGACGACGTCAAGTTCCGCGGGTTGTGTGAGGGTCGAGGGGTACCAGTAGCCAGAGTGGGTGTGACCGATGTGTCACTACGGGGCCTTGACGTTGCCGACCACTTCAGCTTCGACCTGGAAGAACTTGATGCCCTTCACAGAGGAACCCTCCCGAGCGTCCTCGGTCCCGTGGTCGGATATCAGCGCTGACCGCAGTCTCGCGCTGGAGTGTCCCAGGACCCCGGTACGGTGGAATAACTCATGATTGACTCCTCACGCTTCCTCGTGTCCTCCTCTGATTACGAAGCTTGGCTCGCCGTTCGGGCCGGCGGAGTCACTGCAACAGCGGTATCGAAAGCGGTCACACCCGACGGATTCCGGGAAGTGCTTGCGCAGATACGGAACCCCACCCCGATTCCCGACAACGACTACATGCGTTTTGGTCGAGAGCAGGAAGCGTCCCTGATCGAGAAGCTCGCCACACAGTTCGAGCTCGAGCCCAACGATTGGCTTATCGCTAAGGACGCTGACGAGTTGCGCTGGCAAATGGCCACCCCAGATGGGCTCTCGCCCGGTCACGACTTGATTGCAGAGGTCAAGACCACCGGGCGCGATTGGGGTGAATGGCGGCACGTTCCGGGCAACTACCACCGTCAAGTTCAGTGGCAGCTTTATGTGACGGGAGCCAGCGCCTGCGTTTTTGGCTGGATGTTGCGTGAGAAGAAGAATGGCGAAATGGTGCCCGGTTGGCCTGGACCCAAGTTCGTGGTCGTGGAGAGAGATGACGCGCTCATTGAGCGACTAATTGAGGTTGCTGGCAACCTCTATCGCGAGTTACCCCTCGCCAGCAGCTAGCTCCTGATGGTGCTGAATCACCTCAGCAAGGATGAACCCTAGAAACTTTTCGGCGAATTCGGGATCCAAGTCAGCGTCCTTCGCGAGATTCCTGAGACGCTCTATTTGCGCAGCTTCACGAGAAGGATCCGAGGGAGGCATGGAGAGATCCGCCTTCAGCTTTCCCACCTGCTGGGTCGTGCGAAAACGCTCCGCAAGCAAATGGACGAGTGCCGCATCAATGTTGTCGATGCTTTTACGCAGCTGATGAAGCTCAGGGGGAATCGAATCCATAGAGCGACCCTACCGAGCCAACAAGCCCGGTGCTAGTCCAGTAGGGGGTGACGGGTGATAATCGCGTCTCGTGCCGGACCCACACCAATAGCGGAGATCCGCGCCCCACTCATTCCCTCGACAGCGAGAACATAATCGCGCGCGTTCTGGGGGAGGTCGTCGAACTCTCGCGCACCGGAAATATCCTCACTCCAGCCAGGAAAGTATTCGTAAATGGGCTTGGCGTGGTGGAAGTCAGATTGCGACCACGGAATTTCCTCGACACGCTCACCATCGACCTCGTAGGCAACACACACCGGAATCTTCTCAAGACCGGTGAGGACATCGAGCTTGGTGAGGACGAAGTCAGTCACACCATTGATTCGAGCGCTGTAGCGGGCGATGGGGGCGTCGTACCACCCACAGCGCCTAGGCCGTCCAGTCGTCGTGCCAAACTCGTGACCGTTCTTGCGCAAGAACTCCCCAAACTCATCGTCGAGCTCTGTGGGGAAAGGTCCCGAGCCAACCCGGGTCGTATAGGCCTTCACAATCCCGATGACTGTTGCTAAACGCCACGGAGCGATACCGGCTCCCGTTGCCGCCCCACCTGCGGTCGCGTTGGAGGAGGTAACAAAGGGATACGTCCCGTGGTCGACATCCAACATGGTTGCCTGCCCACCCTCAAAGAGGACGGTCTTTCCCTCTTCCAGGGCAGTGTGTAACAGCAGCGCCGTGTCCTGGACCATCGGACGGAGACGTTCTGCATAAGACAGCAGGTCGTTCACGACCTCGTCGACTTCAATCGCACGACGGTTATAGATCTTCACCAACAAGTGGTTTTTTTGACCGAGGGCGCCTTCGACCTTCTGGCGCAGAATGCCCTCGTCGAAAATGTCCTGGACTCGAATCCCGACACGGTTGATCTTGTCCGCATAGGTGGGACCAATTCCTCGTCCCGTCGTACCGATTTGGCGCTTCCCCAGGAAGCGCTCGGTTACTTTGTCGAGCGTGCGGTGGTACTGGGTAATGATGTGGGCATGTGAGCTGATGACCAGCTTGGAGACATCAATCCCTCGGGCGCTGAGAGCATCGAGCTCCTCAATCAACACCTCAGGGTCAATGACCACACCGTTAGAAATGACGGGAATGACCCCAGGCGTCAAGATTCCCGAAGGAAGCAGGTGGAGTGCATACTTCTCGTCGCCGATGACGACGGTGTGACCGGCGTTGTTGCCCCCGTTGAATTTAACGACATAGTCAATGCGGTCTGCGATGAGGTCTGTGGCTTTACCCTTGCCCTCATCGCCCCATTGGGCTCCCACAATCACTACGGCAGGCATTGGTTTCCTTTGC
This sequence comes from Pontimonas sp., assembly GCA_030728325.1. Taxonomy (GTDB): domain Bacteria; phylum Actinomycetota; class Actinomycetes; order Actinomycetales; family Microbacteriaceae; genus Pontimonas. Next base: position 11,722 of record JANQZT010000040.1, on the reverse strand, counting down.
TAAGGCCTGAACAACTTGCCAAGTCTACCGATTACCCCACAATCTGGCCCGTCTCACTTCTTCCAGGAGCCCCAGATGGGACATACTCAGAGTCGTGAATGCTCTGAACGTAGTGGTTGCCGATGACCACAGTTTGACCCTTCAAGGAGTCTCTGACTCCCTCCTGTCCCATGGCATTTCCGTCGTGGGTCGCGGCAAGACTGCGGCAGGGCGGGGCTTGGCACGGCTCACCTCAATCTCTATGCCCCGGACAAGTGGAGTCTGGTGAGGACCGCGAATGGTCTGACCCAATTGCTTGTGCGCCTCGAGAGCTCCTCACTGCCCCAAGAGTCAGCTCTCCGGTAAATCGGCGTGAGTCATCACCCAGCGGTGCATGATGATGGCAGCTGCCGCGCTGGCATTGAGTGAACGCGTGGACCCATACTGGGTGATTTCCACGGCCATATCCGCTGCTTCTAAGGCTTCGGGAGAGAGGCCAGGTCCTTCCTGTCCAAAAAGGATGATGCATTCCCTCGGCAGGGTTGTCGTTTCGATGGGCTTCGAGCCCTCTACATTGTCAACCGCAACAATCGGGAGTTCGTTGTTTTTGGCATACGCCACCAGATCCTCAATCGTGGGGTGATGCAGAACCCGCTGATATCGGTCGGTCACCATCGCTCCTCGCCGATTCCAGCGCTTCCGGCCCACGATATGCACGGTGTCAGCCAGAAAAGCATTGGCGCTGCGCACGATAGAACCGATGTTCAGATCGTGCTGCCAGTTTTCGATCGCCACATGAAAAGGGTGCCGTTTGGTGTTCAAATCCTCGATGATCGCGTCCATCGACCAGTATCGATATTTGTCCACAACGTTTCGTGAGTCACCCTTGTCCAACAACTCCGGGTCATAGTGATCCCCTGTCGGCCGCTCTCCTTGCCACGGCCCCACGCCCCAGGTGGTGGCTTCAGGATGGGGGTTGTCTTCCAGCACTCACCTAGCCTAGGCACCCTTTCGATAACCTGTCCCCTGTGCCTGATTCCGACTTTCGCCCCGAGGGTCCCTCGCGCCTTCTCGCAGGCGACAATCTGGAGTTGATGCAGTCTCTGCCCGATGGTTCCTTCACCCTCATTTACATGGATCCGCCCTTCAACACCGGTCGAACCCAGCAACGCACCACATCCTCAGTCGTGGCGTCATCCGACTCTTCACGTCAAGGGTTTGGCGGGCGCACCTACGATTTCACCCTGGAATCCATCACCAGTTACGACGATTCCTTCGCCGATTACTGGGCATTTCTGGGGCCGAGGTTGGTCGAAGCCTGGCGCCTGCTTTCACCCGAGGGCACGCTCTATGTCCACCTTGATTGGCGAGAGGTGCACTACGCGAAGGTTGCGCTAGACCAGATTTTCGGTCGTGACCATTTTCTGAACGAGATCATCTGGGCCTACGACTATGGCGCTAAGTCAAAAACTCGCTGGCCCACAAAACACGACACCATCCTGGTGTACGTCAAAGATCCCACGGCCTACATTTTCAATAGTGACGAGATCGACCGTGAGCCCTACATGGCCCCGGGTCTCGTGAGTGCAGAGAAAGCGGCCAGGGGGAAACTTCCCACCGATGTCTGGTGGCACACAATTGTGTCCCCTACCGGAAAAGAGAAGACCGGCTATGCCACACAAAAGCCCTTAGGAATCCTCACGCGCATCATCCGAGCCTCGTCCAGGCCAGGAGACTGGGTTCTTGACCCGTTCGCGGGTAGTGGCACCACCGGCCACGCAGCGGGAGAACTGGGCAGGAAGTTTGTGGTGATGGATTCGAATCCCGAAGCTCTCGACATCATGGGACAAAGACTTGCCCCTTACCTGTCCTAGCGCAACGACGTCGTGAAGGTCTCCCCGCTCTCGGAATAGACAAAGCAGTAGACCCCTCGCTCGCCGACATCCCACTGAGCACTACTCGCGGGGTAGGCATAGGCGGTGCGTAAATCCGAGTAATTCTTGGCGACCTCGATGTCAATCAGCTCACGAACATCACACGCTTCGCGCGCTGCGGCGAGCACAGCTGCATCACCGGGGTAGGGCTCCTCGGGGTCAGAGGAAAGAAGCTCTGCGTGCACAACTTGGGCGGTGTGGGGGGAACTGCATCCCACCACCTGGAACTCCTCAGCGAATGCATCGGTGAACTGGGAGAGACACTCCCCGCCACGAAGTTCACGCCACTCCCATGACCCTGGAGCGAGGCTGGGTGGGCCCAAATCTGGGAATTCCACCTCGGGTGGTGCCGTGTCCACGACCTCAGCAACTACGTCTTCCTCGGGTGCCCCCACACTCTGACCCCAGAGAAAGGCCACAACCCACAGTCCCAGAGTGACGAATGTTCCGATCACCCACAGGCTGACGAAAATAGTCTGGCCGCGGGGAGTGTCTGTGAGGCGGGGTTTTGGGGGTGTGCTCTCGGGCTGGATCTGGTCACTCATTCACAAACCCAGGTCGCCCAGTCCTAGAGCTGCTCGGTAGGGATACCCTGCATCTTCGATCACGCGGTCCGCACCGGTGTCGCGGTCGACCACCACACACACAGCGACTACTTCGCCTCCGGCTTTTTCGATGGCTCGCGCTGCCGTCAAAGGGGATCCACCCGTAGTGGAGGTGTCCTCCACCACGACAATGCGCTTTCCTCGGACATCCGGTCCCTCAATCTGGCGACCTCGACCATGGTCTTTAGGCTCTTTTCGCACCACGAGCGCGTCATACGTCTTTCCGACGAGGACCCCTCGATGCATAATCGCGGAGGCGATGGGGTCAGCACCCATCGTGAGCCCCCCAATGGCATCGATTGGTTCAAACTCGTTCAGTAATTCGAGCATCACCTCGCCAATCAGTGGAGCGACTCGATGATCGAGGCTTACCTGACGGAGGTCGATGTAAAACGACGCCTTTTGTCCGCTGGTGAGAGTGAAATCCCCGTGGTGAACAGCCTCCTCGGAGATGAACTTGATGAGCTGTTCTCTCGCGCTGGCCACAGCACCAGTCTAGCTCTGCGCTTTAGGCTTGCCTCATGAGAATCGCGACCTGGAACGTCAACTCCATTCGAACCAGGAAAGCATTCGTCATTGATTTTCTGCACAACGCCGACATTGATGTCGTCCTGATGCAAGAGACAAAATGCCGAGACGATCAGTTTCCTCTCGAGGATTTTGAGAGTGCGGGTTATGAGGTCGCCCACTTTGGGCTGAACCAGTGGAATGGCGTCGGGATAGCGTCCCGGCTTCCCCTCGAGGACATCGAGCAGGGGTTCCCCGGGATGCCAGGATTCACCAAGAACCCTGAGGAGGAACCTGCGACTGAGGCCCGTGCCATTTCCGCCACGGTGGACGGATTACGACTGTGTTCGGTCTATGTTCCTAACGGTCGCGCACTCGACGATCCACACTTGGATTACAAGCTCCGGTGGCTCGAGGCATTGGGGGAGCACTACCGCTCCTATCAAGACCAACCCGGCGCACTCCCGGTCGCCATCGGCGGAGACTTCAATGTCGCTCCCCTGGACTCCGACGTCGGGGATCCAGCCTTCTTGGTGCAAGGAACTACCCACACTTCGGATCTGGAGCGCACCACTCTCCAGGATTTCTTGCACCGGGCTGGGCTACAGGACACGGTACGTCCACTTGTTCCCACCGGCTATACCTACTGGGATTACAAGCAGGGGAAGTTCCCGAAAGATCACGGCATGCGGATTGACTTCATCTTTGGCTCAGAAAGCTTTGCCTCGCAGGTCACCCACGCATCCATTGAGCGTGACCAACGACAGGGTGATGGCCCGAGTGATCATGTTCCCGTGGTGGTCGAGGTGGGCGCAGAGGACGACTTTGATCGCCCGATGGTTTTCTAGACCGGAGCCAACAGGAAAGCCAAGCCCATCAGAATGGGCAGTGAGACCAGCGTTGTGAGAACCACGGAATCACGGGCCAACGGTGTGGCCACACCATAGCGTTGGGAATAGTTGAACACGTTTTGCGCACTCGGTAGTGCCGCAAGAATCACCACCGTAAACAACGCGTGTGGCTCCAGGGCAAAGACGAAAACCCCCAACAGCCAGGCAATCAAGGGCATGACCGTCAGCTTGATAATGGCTGCCACCGTGATTTCCACCCGATATTCCTGTGCTTCCCAGAGACGTTGGGAGGCCAACGAAAGACCCAATGCGAAGAGCAAGGTCGGTACCGCTGCCTGTCCGAGTAGCTCCAAAGGCTCGTGAACAATGTCGGGAAGCGTGATCTGGGACCACGAGACGAGGACGCCGAGCATGGAACCAATGATCAACGGGTTACGGATAGGCCCCGAGAGGATCCGACGAACGGAGAGAGACCCTTGGTGGCTGACATCCAGAATGGTCAGCGCAATAGGCGACATGACAATCAATTGAAACAACAGGACAGGCGCGGCAAGCGCTGGGTCGCCCAAAATATAGGCGGCTAAGGGCAAACCGATGTTGTTGGAGTTCACGTAGGAGGCGGCAAGACCGCCGACGGTGAGCCTTGCTGAACCTCGCACCTTCGACAGCCGTGCGATGAGGACATACAGGACTAGAGCCAGAGTGGCTGCCAGCGCTGATACCGGCAAAAGAGCGGAGAACAGCACCCCAATATCCGCATCACCCAACACAATAAAAAGTAGCGCGGGGGAGAACACGAAAAACGCCGCCTTGGAGAGCACATCCAGAGCTGTGGGACCCAGAATCTTGCTGCGACCGGTCAGATATCCGGTGGCAACCACCAGTGTCACAATCGCGAATCCCACGACAACATCACTCACGAGGGAATAGTCTGCTCTATTTCTCACACCGGAGAGTCCACGCAATAAAGTTGCGTGGACTCCGAAAAACACGCACCAGGATGGCGCACAAATCACCCATGCGCACCAAACCCCCGCTTTACACTGACCTCAACAGTCCAGGAGGTCGTTATGTCGATGGTGATAGAGCGCACGACAACAGGTGGGCGGGACCTGATCCAGCACTCCTCCTGGCTGCAGATCAAGGAGGCCTGTGTCGCCCTGCAGGGGTTTCAGGCATCAGATGGAAGCATCGCCGCCGCCAAGAACCACTCACGCGCTCGGAATGCTCTCACCGCACTGATCGAGGGCATCGCAGACCTCATTCCTCACTTCCCCCACGATGAGGACTACCTCCAGGCAGTGGTAGCTGATTGCCGGGCGTGGGAAGCAGCTGGCTTCGGTATTCCCGACTTCTACGAGTCGTTATCGCTCTTTCACCCCGAGCGCACTCGGGTGGATGGAACACCACACCTGGTGGTGTTTCCCATGTACACACAGAACGGTTCCACGAATCGTTTTTTTGAAGCTGTTCTGTGCGAGACGATCTGGCCCGACTTTGTCGCCGGCTTAGAGTCCGGTTCCTACAGCAACGCCCTGTTCGTCCCGCTTCGATTTCTCGACTACACCCCCGGGTATGACACCAATTCTGCGGTGCTCTTTCCTGAGTCTGTGGCGGTCACACCTCGCGTCCCCGCGGGGTCACCCGAGGGAACACCGGCCGCTTTGCCTGCCTTTACCTGGGGCGGAATCTTTGCCGACCGTGAGGCCGCGCGGTTCCGCTCCGTGGTCCGTCACGCCGTGGAGATCACTAAGTTGGATCTCCCTTCCGACGCTCAGGCACTCCTGGACGACCACACGCTCAGCGAAAAGACTTTCGTGATGTGGGATCTCATTCACGATCGCACTCACATGCGAGGAGATCTTCCCTTCGACCCCTTCATGATCAAGCAAAGAATGCCCTTCTACCTCTACGGACTGGAGGAGCTGCGCTGTGACCTGACAGCATTCCGCGAAGCGGTGTCGCTTCTTCGTGCGAAAAAAACCGATCCCGTAACTCGCCAGCACGCCCACCTCGTTCTGTATGCAGTGGTCTTTGATCGCATCTTCCGCTTTCCCCTAACCGGAACCCGGGTACGCAACTACGACAGTGTGGCGGGTCAACTCTTGTTCGCGTGGCTTCACCAGCATCGAGTACTGCATTGGACAGATACCCAGCTGACGATCGACTGGGATGCCATGCCCGATGTCGTTGTGGCGCTGTCAGACCGCATCAATGAGCTGTATTGGCGCAGCATCGACCGGCCCAAGATTGTGCACTGGCTGGCAGCTCACGAGCTGATCTCTGAGGTCTTGCCGCCTCACCCGGCGTCGCACTTTCTCTCTGGCACTATCCCTCTCGAGGGGACGCCCGCAGAAATCACCGACCACGTTCACGATGACGAGTTCCCGTTGTCGATGTTCTATGAGGCCTTGGGCAAGAAACTGGGTCCCACAATTGCAGCCACCGCCGGTATCACGGGTCCTGTCGCACAGGCCTAAGAGAACTGTCAGGATGGTCCCGTGAGACTTCATGACCCGCACTGGCGAGGTTTCGCCAGCGACAACTATTCCGGGGTGCACCCTGAGGTTCTTCAGGCACTAGCAGAGGCCAACGAAGGTCACCAGGTGTCCTACGGTGAGGACGACTACACCACCAGGCTCGCCGAGGTCATTCGTGAGCACTTTGGTCCACAGGCTGAGGTGTTTCCGGTCTTCAACGGAACCGGTGCAAACGTACTCTCTCTCACCGCCATGATGCCGCGCTGGGGTGCGGTGATTTGTAGCTCGCTGGCCCACATTCATACTGACGAGGGTGGAGCTCCGGAAAGAGTGTCCGGCCTCAAGCTCTACACCGTTGCCCACCATCAGGGGAAGATCACACCGGAGGACATCGCCACGGAAGCGTTCGGATTTGGCGATGAGCACCGTGCACAACCCGCCGTTGTCTCCATCACCCAAAGCTCCGAACTGGGCACCGTCTACACGCCAGCAGAAATCAAAGCCATAGCGGACTTTGCGCATGACAAGGGCATGCTCCTCCACATGGATGGGGCACGTCTCTGGAACGCAGCAGCAAGCCTCGGCCTCCCCTTCTCCGCTTTCACCACTGACGTCGGGGTTGATGTGGTGAGCCTGGGCGGCACCAAAAATGGTCTCATGGGTGTTGAGGCGATTGTGGTTATCAATCCCGGGGCTGTTGAGGGCCTGCTCTACCTGCGGAAAATGAGCATGCAACTCTCCAGCAAGATGCGTTTTGTGAGTGCCCAGCTACTGGCGCTTTTTGAGGGCGACCTCGGCATCCGCTCGGCGACCCACTCCAACTCGATGGCACGAAAGTTGAGAGAAGCGCTGGAGGAGAGGATTAGCTCCGGAGCAATCTCGGGCCTCAGCTTTAGCGCCCCAACCCACGCCAACGCGGTTCTCGCGGTGTTGGACCCAGAGATCTCTGATCGGATTCGGACGAAATTTCGTTTCTACGATTGGGATCGCCAGGCGGGTGAAGTCCGCTGGATGTGTTCCTTTGACACCACCAGCTCGGACATTGTGGCTTTCGTCGACACGATTACAGCCGAGCTTCAGGCGTAGTGAGCGCTTCCACGCACAATCTCAGACAGCGACTTGCGCGAGCGAGGTTGCGCTTCTCTCAGCTGGAGCTTTTCCGGAAGTTCTGCGGGGTCACCCATCGATCCGATGGCCATGAGCGTCACCACACGTTGCGAGGAATCAAGTTCCAGCTCACGTCCTAGTGTTTGGGCATCAAAGCCACCCATCTGGTGAACCATGAGCCCTTCGGCAGTGGCCTGAACGCTGAAGTGCGCGACTGCTTGCCCCAGGTCATAGACGGCATGAGACTGTGGGTTGCCCTCGGCATCAACCACGGAAGCGATGTTGGCGACGACTGCACCAGCATGCTCTGCCCAGACCTGGTTTCCCGACGCCATTGTCCCGACGATCGTCTGGAAGACATCATCCCCACGGAAACCAACCATGAATGTCCACGGTTGAGAGTTACCCGACGAGGGTGACCACCTGGCTGCTTCAAAAGCAGGACCTAAACGGTTCTCATCCAGAACTTCGTCACGATCGAAAGCCCGAGGACTCCAGCGCTGTTCCAGGACGTCCATCACGCTGAACTGGTGAGGTTCGTGCTCGTGGCTCATTCTGTTCCTTTCACAGGGTCACTCTGGACTAGACAACTCGATGGGGAAATCTATTCCACCGAGAAGCGCTGAACCTGAAGACCCGATGCGCCTTCGGCAAGATCCACTTTCACGGTGTCTCCATCGTGAATTTCTCCCGAGAGCAATGCTCTGGCCAGGCGGTCATCGATTTCTTTCTGCATCAAGCGACGCAGTGGCCTCGCGCCATAGACCGGGTCATACCCGTTATCTGCGAGCCACAACCGTGCTGCCGGAGTGACCGCGAGGTCAAGTCGCCGATCTGCGAGACGGCTCTGCAGACGGTCCACGGTAATTTCGACAATCTGTCCCAGATCCTCCGCTGTCAAGGTCGAGAACACGACGATGTCATCGAGGCGGTTCACAAACTCTGGTTTGAAAGCTCGACGAACCTCTTGATGAACAGCTTCCACCTTCGCCTCCCACGGCACACCCTCCTCGATAAGGGAGGCGGACCCAAGGTTCGAGGTCAAAATCAGAATCGTGTTGCGGAAGTCCACGGTTCGACCCTGGCCATCGGTCAGTCGACCATCATCCAGAACCTGCAGGAGGAGATCGAACACCTCCGGGTGGGCCTTCTCCACTTCATCGAGCAAAATCACCGAATAGGGGCGCCGACGAACAGCCTCCGTGAGCTGTCCGCCCTGCTCATATCCGACATATCCCGGGGGAGCACCAATGAGGCGCGAGACGGAGAACTTCTCTCCGTACTCGCTCATATCGATCCGAACGAGAGCTTTCTCGTCGTCGAACAGATAATCAGCAAGCGCCTTAGCGAGCTCCGTCTTTCCCACACCGGTGGGCCCGAGGAACATAAAGGACCCCGTGGGGCGACCAGGGTCGCTCAGACCTGCGCGGGTGCGCCGCACTGCTTCGCTCACGGCGCGAACAGCATCTTTTTGGCCGACTAGGCGTCGTGCCAATTCACTTTCGAGGTGAAGAAGTCGCTCGGTTTCACCCTGTGTGAGCTTGTCAACCGGAATACCGGTCCAGGCCGCGACAACCGAGGCGATGTCCTCATCAGTGACTTGGTCGTTCACCATGCGGTCATCACTGCGCTCCGCGCTCTCTGCTGTCGCAATAGATTCCTCAATGCCCGGGATGACCTCGTAGTTGAGTTTGGAAGCGGCTTGATAATCACCTTCGCGCATCGCTCGGTCCAACTCGATGCGCGCATCGTTGAGTTGAGTCTTCAACTCACCCACATCCTGAAGGGACGCTTTTTCAGCAGCCCAGCGCTGCTGCAGAGCATCGAGCTCAGCGCCCTTTGCTTCCAAATCTTCGCGAAGCTTCTTCAGACGCTCTTTGGACGCATCGTCCTTTTCTTTCTTGAGAGCGAGCTCCTCAATGCGCATCCGATCAACGGTGCGACGAAGCTCATCGATTTCGACGGGAGAGGACTCGATTTCCATCTTCAAACGACTCGCTGCCTCGTCGATGAGGTCAATCGCTTTGTCTGGCAGCTGGCGAGCAGTGATGTATCGGTTGGAAAGCGTTGCTGCCGCGACGAGAGCACTGTCGGCGATGACCACTTTGTGGTGAGCTTCATAGCGCTCTTTCAGTCCTCGAAGAATGGCGACCGTGTCTTCGACACTGGGTTCGCCAACGAACACCTGCTGGAATCGGCGCTCCAGTGCGGCGTCCTTCTCAATGTATTCGCGGTACTCGTTCAACGTGGTGGCACCGATGAGTCGGAGCTCGCCGCGAGCGAGCATCGGCTTCAACATGTTCGCTGCCGCGACCGAGCCCTCGCCACCGCCTGCGCCCATCAGAGTGTGGAGCTCATCAACAAACGTGATGATCTCACCCTCTGCATCGTTGATCTCCTTGAGGACCGCCTTCAGCCGCTCCTCAAACTCTCCCCGATACTTAGCGCCTGCAACGATGGCCGAGAGGTCTAGCGAAATCAATTGCTTACCCTTAAGAGAGTCCGCAACATCGCCCGCGACAATGCGCTGGGCCAGACCCTCGACCACAGCGGTCTTTCCCACACCGGGTTCACCGATCAGGACCGGGTTGTTCTTGGTCCGCCTGGTCAGAACCTGGGACACTCGACGAATTTCGGCGTCACGACCAATTACAGGGTCAAGTTTTCCTTCCCGAGCTATCTCGGTGAGGTTCACTCCATATTGCTCGAGGGCGCTTTCCTGACCCTGTGCTTGTTTCTGCTCTGCCATGGTGTCCCTCCTCTACTTCTCTAGCTTCTTAGCCGGCGGTGGGCTCCAGCCAAAGGGATTCCACACCACCATCTGGTTCTGTTTCTTGGCACGCTCACCTTGGCGCAAAGGAATGACATCTCCTTCTGCTCCGGCGGCAAATACTCGGCGACCTGATTTCTGCAGGAGCTCGTCCGCAAGAGTTGCCTCTAAGTCCCGCACTCTGCGTTGCAAAGCATCGACCTGGGACTCGAGTTCCAGGATTCGCTTGATTCCTTCGAGGTTGAGACCTTCAGCGCTGAGTCGGGAAATCTCGCGCAGTTGCACGACATCCTTCATCGAGTAGCGCCGGGTGCGTCCAGCAGTGCGAGTGGGACTGACCAACCCCAAACGGTCATACTGGCGCAGTGTTTGCGGGTGCATTCCCGCGAGCTCCGCAGCGGCGGTAATGGCAAACAGCGGTGTTCTCTCGTCCATCTCCATGGTCTACACCCCCGCTCTCTTGAGAAGATCCTCTCGAGGGTTCTCCTTGGGCAGCGCCGCCATCAGCTTCTCGAGGTGTCCCTGCGCAACCTTCGACAGGTGTGCGGGGACCGCCACCTGCAACTCCACTAGCAAATCACCGAGAGCTGCTCCCGCTCGAACGCCGTGGCCCTTGACTCTGAGGACTTTGCCGCTGGGGGTTCCCGCCGGCACCTTCACCTTCACGACCTCACCCTCGATGGTGGGCACTTCGATGGTCGCGCCGAGCGTGGCCTCACCAAAGGTAATAGGCACCTCAAGACGAAGATTGTCACCATCACGGCCAAAAATCTGGTGTTTGGGAACACCGACGGTGATGATCACATCACCAGGTTTTCCACCATCAGGGCTGGGGTGACCTTTTCCTCGGATGCGGATTTTTTGGCCGTCTTTCACCCCTGCCGGAACTCGAGCGGTGATTTTCTTCCCGCCTGGTCCCTCGAGCGAGATTTCTGTCCCCTTGAGAGCGGTGGGCAACTCCAGGGTCACCCGGGAGATCACATCGCGACCCTTGGTGGGCTCGCGATACCCCGAGAATCCCCCTTGTCCGCCGCCGAACAAACCGGAGAACAGGTCACCAAAATCGGCGCTCTGAGCACCACGGGGTGCGCCGCCGAACATTCCGCCGAAAACGTCATCGAAGCCGCCTGGCCCACCACCCGCGGTGAACCGTGGACGGCCCGCCTGCATGGCACGAATCTGGTCGTACTCAGCGCGCTGCTTTTCATCAGAGAGCACCGAGTACGCCTCAGAGATTTCTTTGAAGCGGGCCTCCGCGGCCGCATCGCCCGGGTTGGAATCGGGGTGGAATTGTCGAGCCAGCGAACGATAGGTCTTCTTGATGTCTGACACGCTGGCATCTTTCGACACCCCGAGTACCTGATAGAAATCCTTTTCTAACCAATCCTGGCTCGCCATTGTCCCACCTCCCTTACTCGTCTGCCGGAACCTTTACGGCGACCTTGGCGGGTCGGATCAGGCGCTCGCCGATCGTGTATCCACCCTCAAT
>JANQZT010000039.1 GCA_030728325.1 Pontimonas sp. | reverse complement strand
AAGTGCGAAGCGCTTGCCGAGTGTGACACCAGGCCCTCACGTACCAGAGTGCGTCACGAGACTCGAGAAGTAGGGGATCGAGGGTTCGCTCCCCCGACTCACCACGCTTGTTGTGATAAACCGCAGTGATGGAGCGGCGATTAGAAATTGCCTCGTTCAGCACGCTGACATGCTCGGCGACTGCACCTGCTCCGACGGCAATACGCACTGGCTCCACGGCGCCACTTCCGGCGCGAAGCTTTGCCATGACCTCTTCTAGGTCCGCACGGGAGGAGTATGCGGGGTGGGAAGCAAGGTATTGCAAGCCCGCGAGGAGAGCGGTGGCTTCTCGGGCGCTAAACCGAGGCTTGTTATCCAAGGCCACCGTGTTCCAGAGCGTGATTCTCTGCTCACTCTCAAAAAGGTCCCAGTCGATGTCAAAAAGGTCGAGGTGAGAGTACGCCTCGTTTTCACCGGGTATCCCCGCACAGGCGATGAGCTCTACAGCGCGAACAATGTCGCTCTCACTTCTCCCGAAATGCTCGGCAGCCTCATTCACACTGACTTCCCCGCGATCCAGCACATAGGGAACCAAGGCGAGGAGCATCAGGAGGTTGTCGGAAGTGGTGGGCCTCGGAGTCGACTTAGCCATGGTGGGCCACCACCTTGCGCAGGTGAGCAATGACGCGATCGCGGAGGTCGACTGGCTCGAGAACCATGACGTCGTCACCAAACGAACTCAGTTCGCCGGCAAAAATGTCGACATCGGTGTAGTGCACTCTCAGCTCTCCCTCACCGATCTGTGTTCCGAGGCGTTGCGATAGCGCACTCCACGCATCGGAATCTTGGCTTACGGCAAGAGTCGCGATCTGACGGTCGTAAAGGTTTGTCAGGTCAGCAAGGGCATCCTCAGCAACACCTTCCGCACCAGAGACAGCTTCCTCGGACAGGATCCTGACTGTTGACACGATGCGACGCAGAAGGAACGTCTTGTTCTGAGCGCTCGACGTTTCCTGGCTGTAGAGGTGCCAGCGCCCCTCGTGGTTCACCAGAGCAAGCGGTGACACTTGCCGCCTCGATGCCACGGCCTCCCCTGGTTTGAGGTACTCGAACTCGACCTGCAGCCCGCGCTCCAGAGCATCGCGAAGCACGGTGAGTGCGGGGTCCCTGGTGCTAATCAGAGGGGCAAAGCCGAGGAGAGGCTCGTCAATGTGGACGCCAAAAGATTGGAGCTTGCGGGTGGCGATGTGAGCTTCTTTGGAGAGTGTCCCCTCCCGCCACAGTGTGGCCGCAAGGTTCAGGAGAGCAATATCGCGCCCGGTGAACTCAACGCCGTCAGGCAGGTCATATTCACCCTTGGGAATGCGATACAGGGTGTTCTTGTTGTTGCCATCGTCTTCAGGAGGAATGGTGGCCTCCAGGGGAATCCCCAGTTCGCGAAGAGCATCCTTGTCGCGCTCAAACCGACGCTCCAGGCTTTCCCGAGCCATCCCTGATTCGGTGTCCTCGCGATACCCGCGAACTGTCGAGAGGATGTGCTCTTTGGTGAGACCTGAGCGGGTCGCCATCAGGGCGAGAATCAGGTGAAAAAGCCTGTCCTCGGGATTGACGCTTTGAGACCCTGTGCTCACGGGCTCATCCTAAGCCTCGAGGAAGAGCAACGCTCTAGTTACTCACGCCCAGAATGTCGAACACAAACACCAGGGTCTGGTTCTCTCCCACACCGGGTGGGAGATTCTCAGGCAGGTAGCCCAGTTGCGGTGGAACTGAGACAAGGACTTGAGAACCCACAGTTTTTCCGACGAGAGCCTGCGCAAGACCGGGAATCACACCTTCACCAGTGGCAGACGTTGTCTGGTCATCGGCTATCAAGCCCAGAGGGACGCCCTGGTCAAAACTGGAGATGAACACCTGTCGGGTGTTCCAGACCACTCCGGTGAAGTGGGTGGTGACAAAATCACCCTGCATGATGGGCTCACCCTCCCCCATCTTCAAGACGGAGACCCGGAGATCCTCGGGAATCGGGGCATTGGGGAAACTGAAACCGTGGTGCCCGGTGGGCGCCTGAGTGATAGTGGGCAGGCCCGATTGCGGAAGGCGCGCTGATCCGTCAGCTCGTCCGGGGTAGGTGTCGTGTACGTCGATAACAGCAACAACGGTGGACGTGTTCTTGAGGTAGTCATCCTCGTCAATCTGTCCGAAAATGTCCGCCAGTGCAGCGGTCACCACAATCTGGGAACCCGGTTTCTGGCACTCGAGAACTTGGGCAAAGAAGTCGGGAAGTTCAGGATTCACAGGCCTGCGAACAGGGTTGGAAGGGTTGTAGCTGGACCCCGTGAGATACATTTCATCGCTGCCGACAAACACACTCACATCAAAATCAATGTAGCCACCGGCTCTGGCAGGCTCACCCTCGCCCTCCTCCACAATGGTGACCTGACGCTCCGGAGTGATCAGGGGGGTGGGAAAAGATACTTCAGGCTGAGGAGAGTCTCCCCTGGCGGTTGTCACCAGACTGGAGACATTCCCGCTCTGGTAAGGAAGTTCACAGGTGCGCTCGTCTTCGGCGACCTGAAGCGCACCGAGAGCTAAAGCTCCCCCTGCGGAGACGACGAGTGCGGAAATTCCGAGGACACCAAGAAGGGAAAGCTGAGGCATGGACTCAGTCTATCGAGGCGACACTTAGAGAACTTCTCTCGCCGACTTCTCCGCGCGCTCCTGAGCTTGACGGACTGTTTTGCGAATTTTCTTGTCGCTGGCGTGACGTTGACCGGTAGCCCCCGGCGTCCACGCTTCGACGTCCTCATCGGAGTATTCGGGCTTTGCTACGCGTCGCTTCGTCTCCGGAAGCACCACACCCGGCGCGAGCGCGCGTGTGGTCATCAAGAACCCCGTGTGCCCAATCATGCGGTGCTCGGGTCGAACAGCAAGACCCTCCACATGCCAAGGGCGCAGAAGAACTTCGAGCGATTCGGGGTTGGTGAAACGTCCGGAGCCTCGCACTGCCTCCACCACGCGCGAAAGCTGAGTCACCGTGGCGACGTAGACCGCCAAAACGCCACCGGGAATCAGAACATGACTCACCGCCTCGACGCATTCCCACGGGGCAAGCATGTCCAGCACAACCCGGTCCACACTGCCTTCGGGGTGGGCGGTGGCGAGATCCTGAAAATCCCCCACCTCGATGCTCCACTGTGCGAGTGGGTGCCCAAAGAAGGCCTCGGCATTAGCCCGGGCAATGTCGGCAAACTCCTCGCGGCGCTCCAAGGAGATCAGCGACCCCTGCTCCCCCACAGCTCGCAGGATCGACATGCTGAGCGCGCCAGATCCCACTCCGGCTTCCATGACTCGGTGGCCGGGTTGGATATCAGCCAGGGAAACAATCTGCGCCGCATCTTTGGGGTAAATGATGGCGGCACCCCGAGCCATCGAGAGGACAAAGTCGGAGAGCATCGGGCGAAGCGCCAGATAAGCGACGTCACGGTCGGTGGTGACCACTGACCCTTCAGGGTGACCGATCAGGTCGTCGTGAAAGATTTGACCCTTGTGGGTGTGGAAACTACCCCCTGCCTCGAGGGTGATGGTGTGCAAAATACCTTTGGGGCCTCGCAACTGCACGTGATCCCCCACCTGGAGGGCTCCCCGACGCACCATCAGGAAGCATCCTGCCGTCGATGAGTCCGCCACACGGCATGGAGGTCGCCTACGGTTTTGCCCTCAAGAGAGGACCACATTTCGTGGACCGAGTTGTGTGGAATGCCCACGTGTAGCGGGATTCCAATCGTGATGGCTCCGGCGGAAAATGCGCTCGCTGCTCCAAAGGCAGAATCTTCCAGCGCCACTGCGGCCTGAATATCCACCCCGAGGGCGCTGGCACCCTTCAGGTAGGCCTCGGGGTTTGGTTTGGGCGCCTCAACGTCATCGCCGGCGACAATCGCCTGAAACACCGGCTTGCCCAACTCTTTCTCCACGGCGTGAGCGAGCGCTACCGCGTTCTTGCGCAGCGACATCGTCACCAACGCACAGGGAATATCTGCCTCGAGTAGCCCTTGGAGCAGCTCACGGACACCGGGGCGCCACGGAACAGCGTCCTCAATTTGAGCCAGAACCCTATCGCTGAGGCGGTGCACAATGTCATCCAGCTCCAGGTCAACGCCTGCAGCTTTGAGCAGAGACGCGGAGTTCCACAAGCCGCTACCCACCAGCGCGTAGCCCTGCTCTTCGCTCCAGGTTCCGCCAAAACTTTCGACCAATTCCCGCTCCGCGGTCATCCAATACGGCTCAGAATCAATGATGGTGCCATCCATATCGAAGAGCGCCGCCTGCATGTGGTCCATATCGAGGAAGTCTACTGGGCGCCCTGAGAGGGGTAGGCTGGTGCCACATCACCGGAGGTTGCATGTCTCAAAGCCCCATGAGCGACCCGAGCAAACTGCTTATTGTCGCGTTCGAAGGCTGGAACGATGCGGGTGACTCTGCCACTACGGCGGCCCAAACTCTTCTGGATCAACGCGTCCACGTGGTGCTCTCCCAGATCGACCCTGAAGAGTACTTTGACTTTCAGTTGACCAGGCCACTCGTCGAGCACGCCAGCGATGGAACCCGGTTCCTCAACTGGCCAGATGTC
>JANQZT010000038.1:4466-4746 GCA_030728325.1 Pontimonas sp. | reverse complement strand
GGAAATCCTTGGTCGGGTTGAACCAGTAGTTGTAGACGCGCCAGAAGTTACGGTTCCCATACGCGCTACAGGAGTCGCCCACTGACGCCAGGTTGACCAGCGCAATGTCGTTGGGGGTGTAGGGGGTGTAGTAGTACAGCCCAGCGGTTGCTTGGTTCTTGATAGCGACAGGCCTCGTGCCACACGAGGCGTTCGGGTGCAGTCGAACCGGGACCGTCTGGCCTACAGGGAACCAGGTAAAGAATCGTGACGTCCCCGGAGGGTTCGAATAACGCTTGAA
>JANQZT010000038.1:2276-4456 GCA_030728325.1 Pontimonas sp. | reverse complement strand
AGACCCCGGTGCGATGCCAATTCGCTGCCAACTGGTGAAGTTAGAGGAGGTGGCAATCGTGCCGTCCCGGTCAACGACCATGGTGACACCATCTCGGGTGGTCGCCATTGTGCGGAAATCCTTGGTCGGGTTGAACCAGTAGTTGTAGACGCGCCAGAAGTTACGGTTACCATATGCGCTGCAGGAGTCGCCCACGGATGCCAGGTTGACCAGCGCAATGTCGTTGGGGGTGTAAGGGGTGTAGTAATACAGCCCAGCGGTTGCCTGGTTCTTGATCGCCACGGGCCTCGTGCCACACGAGGCATTCGGGTGGAGTCGAACCGGAACCGTCTGGCCTATGGGGAACCAGGTGAACAATCGTGATGTCCCCGGAGGGTTCGAATAACGCTTGAACTGTTTTGCTGCGTTGTAGACCTGGTTGTAGAAGCCAAAGAACTGTGAGTCACAGGGAGCGGTGTCGGGACAGGCATATCCAGTCGCACGCTCAAATCGAATAGCAGACGGTGCGCTGAGCGTGACCAACGACTGTTCTTTCTGGATGAGGACGAGCAAAGCCTCGACGGACACACCACAGGCAGCGGAGACCTTGTGAAGAATCTGGGCGGCGGTTTCATTCTCTGCACCCTCATACGCATTGCACAGCACCGTCTGGTCTCTGGAGAAGGTAGTTTCTGTGTAGTCCTTCATACACACGAAGCCCTCGCGACAATCAGGATTGCGTTGCTGCAGGAACGCTTGGATTTGCTCAACCGACATCGAGCCCGAGCGGAAAAACTCCGCGTCACTGATTAGATTCCCGGGATCAAAGGCCGACCCAAGAGGCAACATGAACCGGGTCCAGCTCTTGCCATCAGAGCTTCGCGCTGCCTCGAAATAGGAGGTTGCCAGGAACTGGCTCCCTGTCCAGACGATGGAAGAGACCCCACTCTTGGTCAGACCAAAATCGCTGGAAGCCCAACTGGTTCCTTGATCTTCAGACCAATACAACGCCCCATTTGCATCGGCACCCACCCACAGTGAGCTATTCCTTGCCCCGTGGACGATGGTGGGTGCGGCGGTCTCACTCGCGGCCTCTTCATTTCCGACCGCTGGGGTTGTGGGCATGGTGATGACACCCGAGACCGCAACAACTGCTATCGCAAGGCTCGAGAAGGCAAGCTTCCACCACTGGTTCACGTCTCTCAGAGTATGGAGAGCAACGAAAAACCCCGGGATTTCAGGGAAGTGTGTCGATTTATACGACCTCAGTCGGTCAGAGCAATATCTCTGATGACATCCAGATATCCGCGAGCATATCGACCGTAGTGACCCGTAAACCACCGACGCAGGACGGGAACCAGGCGCTTCACCCTCGACGAGGAAAGCGTGCTCCTCCACTGATCAAACTCAATCTTTGCCGCGAGCGACGAATGGGCGACAGAGTCCAACCAAGCGGGCTTGTCTTCCAGTAATGCGGCGATTCCGCGATTTCGACGAAGTTTTCGAGCAAAGAACTCCGACCGCTTCTCTAGCAGTCTCCTCGTGGCTTCGTCGTAATCAGTCTTGGAGGCTCCAATCTCATTGTTCCCGTGTTGGCGGTAGCGAATAAGGGGGTCCTGGTGGTAGACCACTCCACCCTGCGCCGCAGCTACGAGCGCGAGCCATTCGTCGTGAACCCAGCCTTCTGGGATGGGAAGTGCATGCTCAAGCAATGACGACCGAATCATGGTCGTCGCACCCGTCACAACGTTTCGTCGCAGCAAAGCGTCAAGCGCTCGCCCACTGAGAAGATTCCGTCTCTCGGTACTGGTCAGACGAAGAGCTGACATAAGGGTGCCGGTCGGGCGCCCAGATGCATCAATGAGGGTCGCATCAGAATGCACAAGGAGCACTCCGTCGTGAAAGTGCGAGAGACCTTTCTCTAGGCGCTCTGGCTCCCACACGTCGTCCTGATCCGCAAGCGCAATAAATTCCCACCGCGCCTTTGCGAGCGCCGAAGCGAAATTCCCGGAGACCCCTAGGGGCTTCGCGCGAGTCTCCACTCTCCACACTGGTGGTTGCGGACCACCACTGGACGACGCAAACTCCTCGATAATCTCGAGAGTCGAGTCAGTGGAACCATCATCCGAGATGACGATCTCATCAGGTGGCCGTGTCTGATCAAGGATGCTCTGGAGCTGATCTCTAAGGTACTTCTCCCC
>JANQZT010000038.1:0-2266 GCA_030728325.1 Pontimonas sp. | reverse complement strand
CCCCGTTATAGGTGCACACCACCACCGAGACTTTGACATCAGACCCAGACATGATGACTCAGCTCCGTCGTGGACGGAGCTTCCGCAGGACAGCCCTCACGAGAGACCTGAACTCGCCTCTGGCCAACCGCTGGAATCCTCGACCAATGTCGTGAACGCTAAAGCGTGGAGGACGGGGTCTAGCAGGTGAGTAACGGACCGGCTTGCTGGTCGATTTGGTTATCGAACCGTCCGCAATTCCCGCCACATGGTTCACCAGTGGCTCGAGCACCGTGCCCCATCGGTAGTGTTCCCGAACTCCGCGAAGCGCCTTGATCGCTCGGCCGCGGAACTTGTCATCAAACAGGGCCACATCAAGAGCAGCCACCAGGGCGTCGACATCTCCGGCGGGCACAGTCTTTCCGAGGCCATGACGATCGACTTCATCGGCAAAGTGGTCACCTTCGGTGACCACCATCGGCAACGAGGCCCACAGGTAGTCAAGAATGCGGGTCCTAAAGGAGAAGGTTGTTTCGATGTGGGAGCGATGGGTACTCGCGCCCAGATCAGCCTCGAGCAGGTAGTTCTGGCGATCGTCGTAATCAACCCACGAGTCGTTGAAGAACACCTGCTTAGCGGCCACACCCAGTTCTTCCGCCAGATCTCGTGACGCTTTGATAATCGGCATCTCGGGGACACCGGGATGTGGGTGCGCTGTTCCCATGAAGAACAACTTCACGGAAGGTTTAGTAGCGCTGAGCTTCGCCACCGCGCGAATGAGAGTGAGCGGATCAAACCAGTCATAGACACCACCGCTCCAGATGATGACCTGATCCTCCGCCTCGATACCAGGGACTACTCCCTTCAACACCGGGCGAGAGTGGATGGGGTCAACGCCAGGAAGACCAAAGGGAACCACCCCGATCAACCGCTCGAGGTGAGGGTCATCGGCATAGCCCGCGGGGTTCACTCGCCCCAAAGTGGTCAACTGGCCGAGATAGAAATGTCTTTGCCTCTCTGAAGCACAGAGGAAGTAATCGCCCACGGCGAGCTGCGATTCGATTGTGGTTCGCGCATCCGCAACCTGCTTATCCCACTGCTCCGCCGGTAGGTGGCGGGCTTGCTCCAACTGCTCGAGGTGCATGGGGTCATAGATATCGACAATCAGGTGTTTTGAGCTGGAGCGAAGCGAGGGGAATAGCTCCATCGCGTGACCCTGGAAAATAATGGTGTCAGCCCACGATTCCCAGCCCGAGAAAGTCTTGTCATCTCCCGGCTCGACATGGGTCAGGCGAAAAGCCGAGCTGAGTGCTTCGTCAACGCTGGTCAGGCTCACGAGGGTGACATCGTGGGAAACGGAGAGCGCTTCGGCCATGTGCCAGGCACGAATGCCAGGCCCGGAGAGCTTCTTGCCGATGGGATCACCGGTCACGATCAGCACATTCAGTGCCGGCGGGTCATTTGTCACGCCAAATGCCTCCACAATCGCGTCATAGCCTCGAAGATATCTGGCATCGGTGGACATCGCGGCATTGGTTTCCCCAAATAGCCTCCAGATGGCCGCATCGGAGCGCTTTCTGGTGCTTTGAATCGCGGCGCGCTTAGCCATGAGCTCCGGCAGCGCGTCAACGAACTGGTCCATGGCAAATAACGGCACAAGTGCGTCCGAACTCACCTCCGTCGATCCCGAACTCGTTGATCCCCGAGCGAGGTCGAAGTGGGTGGTATCAACACCTGACTCCACAACCGCTCGCTTCACCGAGGCCAACAAGGCTCCGGGAAGAATCCTCTGAAGCTGGGCGTCGTCAAGATTCTTATAGAGACACGACAGGGCGTTGCGCTCCAGCAGGAACTGCTCTCGATGCTGAGGTATCCCTCCCATAGACCCGTGGTAGCGGTGGAACGCTATCGACTGGGGTTGGTAGAGGTAGGTGTAGCCGGCGAGGTTAAGGCGCCAGCCAAAATCAACATCTTCAAAGAACATGAAGAAGGATTCGTCAAAACCCCCCAGTTCTTCAAAGACATTCCGGCGGACAAACATTGCCGAACCGGTGCCAAACAAAACCGGGGTTGGGTGCTGAGTTTTCTTGCTGACCTTGGTGCCGGTGAGAGGACGGTATCCCATCCCATACCAGGTCATCCCCGCGCCACTGAAGTCAACGTGGGTGCCCTCCCAGTTCAGAACCTGGCTGGCCACTGCACCCACATTGTCATAAGCATCAAAAGATTCCAGCGCTGCGGAGACCCAGCGAGTATCGGGCTTGGCGTCGTTGTTGAGAAAGGCAAC
>JANQZT010000037.1 GCA_030728325.1 Pontimonas sp. | reverse complement strand
TAGGCACCGAACTCATAATCCGTCGGTCACGGGTTCAAGTCCCGTCCGCCCTACAGGGCAAATTCCCCTAAATATATGGGAAGTAGCTTTATGGCTCCCGTTGGACTCCAGCTCTATCCCCGAGTAACGCTACGTGGGAACGTGGAGAGCTTGAGTTTGCACACCCCATCGCTCGCTGCAACGACCTTCAGCTTCTCAGCAGCTTCTCGACAGCTTCAAGTTCGGGCGCTAAGAATCGGTCCGGACCAAGGCCCTCAATAACGCCGCGAACACTGTGAACCATGGCAGCTGTTGCGGGAGCTGGGGTGAGAGGGGCTCTCATCTCTAGCGCTCTAGCGGCCGTGACAAGCTCTACCGCCAGAACCATCCGCAGATTATCGACGACCTTTCTCAGCTTGCGGCCTGCATGCCAGCCCATAGACACGTGATCCTCCTGCATTGCCGAGGATGGTATCGAATCGACGCTGGCGGGAGAGGCAAGCCTCTTGTTCTCAGTGACCAGGGCCGCCTGCGTGTATTGGGTGATCATCAAGCCCGAGTCCACCCCGGCGTCCTCTGCCAGGAAAGGTGGGAGTCCGTGGGAGCGGTGCTTATCGAGTGCCCTATCGGTGCGACGCTCTGACATCGAGGACAAATCAGCGGCGGCAATGGCAAGAAAATCAAGGACATACCCCACCGGAGCGCCATGAAAATTCCCGTTAGAAGATACTTCCCCTGATTCCAACACCACAGGGTTGTCGATTGTTGCGCGCATTTCTCTCTCAGCGACTAGGCGTGCGTGGTCAATCGTGTCCCGAACGGCGCCAGTAACCTGGGGGGCGCACCGGAGCGAATACGCGTCTTGAACACGGTCATCTCCCGTTCTGTGGGACGCGACAATTTCGGAGCCCTTCAGTGCCGCAAACATGTTGGCGGCACTGCGAGTCTGGCCCGGGTGCGGCCGAAGCGGTTCGTGGAGTTCCGGCCGGAACGCTTGGTCAGTGCCCATTTGTGATTCAACACTCATGGCGGCAATCAGGTCTGCGTGATCGCAGAGCCTGTCCAAGTCGTGCAGCGCGAGAGTGAGCATTCCGAGCATTCCATCGGTGCCATTAATGAGCGCAAGACCCTCTTTCTCCCTGAGTTCTACAGGTTCTATTCCGGCCTCATGAAGGAGCTCGGTGACGGGTCGTTCGAACCCCTGTCTGTCCGTTGCGCGACCTTCGCCCATTGCCACCATCGCGCAGTGCGCAAGTGGGGCGAGATCCCCACTGCATCCCAGCGAGCCATATTCGTGAACAACGGGAGTGATGTGTGCATTGAGGAGTGCAGCGTACGTTTCTGCGACAACGGGTCTCACGCCTGTGCGCCCGGAGAGGAGCGTCGCGAGTCGAAGCAACATCAGAGCTCGAACCACTTCTTTCTCGACGGGGTCTCCCATGCCTGCGGCATGGGAGCGAATCAGCGATTTCTGGAGCTGAACTCGGTCGGCTGGAGCAATGTGTCGGTTTGCCAGCGCGCCAAAGCCGGTGGAAATTCCATAGACCGGTGTGTCTGCGGATGCGAGTGATTCAATGTGGGCTCTGGTGGTGGCCATGAGCGCGAGTGCCTCGCGCGAAATAGCTACCGTGTCGCCACCTCGAGCAATGTCGACGACCTGCGCTGCGGTGAGGCCGGAGGAGTTGAGTGTAATGGTCATGCGATTCCCTTGTAGATCATCGAGCCAGCCTTCATAACAGAGTGAATCATGTCTACCCCTGGCCGATAACCCAGGTGAAGGTAACTCGGCGCATTCAACACGACGAGGTCAGCGCGTGAGCCTGGAGACAACCTCCCCACATCGCTGCGCCGCAGAGCCTGCGCTGCGCCCATGGTGGCGGCCCAGAGCGCCTCCTCGGGTGTGAAATGCATGTCCCGAATAGCCAGTGCAATACAAAAAGGCATCGAGGTGGTGAAACTGGAGCCTGGGTTGCAGTCAGTGGCAAGGGCAACGGTGGCACCGGCATCAAGCAGTCTTCTGGCATCCGGGTAAGCCGCTCGGGTCGAGAATTCCGCGCCGGGGAGAAGGGTCGCCACTGTGGCGCTGCCGGCCAACGCGTCAATATCGGAACTATCGAGATGAGTGCAGTGATCAGCGGAAGCGCACCCCAGTTCCACTGCGAGTTGAACCGCTCCGACATTGGCCAATTGGTTCGCGTGGAGGCGAGGCTGCATACCCTTCGAGATGCCTGCTGTAAGTATTACTCTGGCCTGGTCGACGTCGAACGCCCCCCGATCACAAAAGACATCGATCCACTTCACGGACGGCGCGACGGCGTCCAGCATCTGCTCGAGAATGAGCGACACGTATGCATCTGAATCCTTCGCATACTCGGTCGGAACAACATGGGCGCCCAGAAAGGTGGTTTCAGAGGTGTGCCGCGAAGCGATGGCGAGCGCTCTGGCTTCATCCCCCGGCGTGAGCCCGTATCCCGATTTTGTTTCCCAGGTAGTAATGCCAGATCGTGTCATCTCGCCGACGAGGGACAGCATGTTGCTCTCGAGTTCCTCATCGGTGGCGGCCCTCGTGGCGGTCACTGTCGCGTTGATTCCTCCGGCGGTGTATTTCTCGCCCCGCATTCGGGCGGCAAATTCTGCGGAGCGATCGCCTGCGAAGAGCAGGTGAGCATGCGAATCAACAAAACCCGGTATGACGGCATGTCCGCCTGCGTCGATGTGTTCATCCGCTGCGGGGGCAGCGGATGAGTCTCCCACCCAGGCAACTCTGCCCTGATCGAGGACGATGGCGGCTGAGGCTATCTCGCCGAGCACGCCATAACCGAGAGAAGGGTCATTAGTGACGAGAGTGCCAATGTTGGCAATAACAACGGACATGGATTATTCGGTATCGAGCATGGGTACGTGAACGTGCTTGGACCGTGCGACTGTTTCCGCTTCGGGGTAGCCGGCGTCCACGTGGCGAATCACTCCCATACCGGGGTCATTGGTGAGTATCCGTTGCAACTTTTCGGCAGCCAGGTCGGTGCCATCAGCTACCGACACTTGACCAGCGTGAATGGACCGCCCGATTCCGACGCCTCCGCCGTGGTGGATTGACACCCACGATGCGCCAGAGGCGATGTTGATCATGGCGTTCAAGAGTGGCCAATCAGCAATGGCGTCTGAACCATCGAGCATGGCCTCCGATTCCCGATACGGCGAGGCAACGGACCCACAGTCAAGGTGATCTCGACCAATCACGATGGGTGCGGAGACCTCCCCCTTCTTGACCAGATCGTTGAACACGGCCCCCGCTTTATCCCGCTCGCCATATCCCAGCCAACAGATTCTTGCAGGCAGGCCTTGGAAGGCCACTCTCTCTTGGGCCATCGTGATCCACCTACGTAAATGGTCATTCTCGGGAAACAGCTCGAGAATTGCCGCGTCCGTTCGATAGATGTCTTTCTTGTCGCCCGAGAGCGCAACCCACCGGAACGGTCCCTTGCCTTCGCAAAAAAGTGGCCGGATGTAGGCGGGAATAAAACCGGGGAATTTAAATGCGTCAGCGAAGCCACCCTTTCTGGCTTCGTCGCGAATTGAGTTGCCGTAGTCAAACACTTCAGCACCCTTATTCATAAAGCCCACCATCGCCTCGACCTGTTTAGCCATGGCGGCTTCTGCGCGGATGGTGAAGTCTTTCGGATCCTTATCGGCCAACTCCCTGGCATCGTCGATACTGACGCCCTCGGGTATGTAATAAAGAGGATCGTGGGCCGACGTTTGGTCGGTGACGATATCAATCGGTACATCGCGCGTGAGCAGTTCAGCAAAGACAGTGGCCGCGTTACCCGCCAAACCCACGGAGATAGCGCGTTTTTGGGCCTTGTATCTCAGTACTCTTTCGATGGCGTCATCGAGGTTGTCTGCCAACTCATCGAGGTAGCGGTCGTGAATTCTGCGCCTCAGCCTCGACTCATCAACGTCGATAATCAGGCACGTTCCCTCGTTCATCGTGACCGCGAGCGGCTGGGCTCCGCCCATGCCGCCGCATCCACCGGTAAGGGTCAGTGTCCCGGCGAGGGTGCCGCCAAACTTCTTTGCCGCGACCGCAGCGAAGGTTTCGTAGGTTCCTTGCAAGATGCCTTGGGTTCCGATGTAAATCCAGGAGCCAGCGGTCATTTGGCCATACATTGTGAGGCCCAGCTGTTCGAGTCTGCGGAATTCTGGCCAGTTGGCCCAGTCGCCGACGAGATTGGAGTTCGCCAGGATCACTCGAGGTGCCCACTCGTGGGTGCGAAAGACCCCCACGGGTTTGCCCGATTGGACCAGCATGGTTTCGTCGTTTTCGAGATGGGTGAGGGTTTTCACCATCGCGTCAAAGCTCGCCCAATTCCGTGCAGCTTTCCCACTGCCGCCGTACACAATCAATTCTTCCGGGTGTTCAGCCACGGCAGGGTCGAGGTTGTTGTGCAGCATGCGAAGCGCCGCTTCCTGACCCCACCCTTTAGCGCTCATCGTCGAGCCTGTGGCTGCGTGCAGATCTCCGCGAGTAACTGTGGCCATCGTGTCCTCCATCCTCAGCGATGTGTGGCGAGCTTCCTCTACAGAGTAATGTCACATCACGACTTATTTTTACCTCGTGCAAGGACACCACTTCGTGAGCGAAGACTCTCTATGGCCCAGGGCCTCCCACTGGCTACAACCAGCGACCTCTGATCCTGCCAAGCTCGGAATCTTCGGTGTGCCTGCCTCACAGACGTCGATATCGGCGACCGGAGCACACCACACTCCCACCGCGATTCGAGAGGCGCTCTCTCGGTTTTCCACCTTCAGTTACGCCGCCAACGCTGACCTGCGGAGCATATCTTTCGCTGACTTCGGTGATGTGCAGGAACCCGATACGCCAGAAGGCGAAGATCGCACGATGGGTCTTGCCCGCAGGGTCTCCGGCGCCTCGGATGTGAGCATCGCCCTCGGTGGCGACAACTCCATTACCTACGCCGTCATGCGTGGCGTGTTTGGTGATGGCTTGTCAGAGGCCGGCCTCATCACCCTCGATGCTCATCACGACCTGCGCGACGGAATATCGAACGGGTCCCCCGTTCGAAGGCTCATCGAGGCAGGATTGCCGGGAACCAGCATTGTTCAAATAGGGATTAATGACTTTTCCAACTCGCCGGAGTACGCCCAGCGAGCCAAAGAGTGCGGGATTAACGTGATTACGCGCCAGGCTTTGCGCACCCGAACGCTTGAGTCCATCATCGACCAGACTCTTTCCCTGCTGGGGGACAGAAAGCTCCACGTCGATATCGACATGGATGTATGTGATCAAAGTGTTGCGCCTGCCTGCCCAGCAGCAACACCGGGAGGTATCAGTGCTGACGAACTTCGCCAGTTTGCCTTCGCCTTCGGAAAGATTCCCACAGTCGTGTCCTGTGACATCACCGAGATTGATGCTCACGCCGATGGGCCCGACCTCAGGACTGTTCGCCTTGGTGCCCTGGCAGTCTTGGAGATTGCGAGCGGCTATCAGTCCCGCTGAGGCAGGGTTGCAATTCCCGGCGTTGCTGGTCCGGAGCTGACGTTTCTCGGGTGGCAACCGTCGAGCTGAGCACCAAATCCGTCGGTCACGGGTTCAAGTCCCGTCCGCCCTACAAAGTCAATGTATGGTTCCGCCTGATTGGTGACATTACGTGTCCGGGTGATGGGTGGCATGTGTTCGCCTGATGCGTGACAGTGGTTTCGGCTGATGCGTAACACTTCTTGTCATGTTGAAAGAGATAAGAGTTATGGAACAGCGCGATCAGGCTGTGCTTGCCGTGATTACGCCGGCTCCGTGACGTGAATGACTCTTAGCGGGGGCTGGGTCCCTGTTTTCTCCAGCGCCTGTGCAATGTGGACGAAGTCGACATCGCACGTCACGATTGTTTGGTTGTGTTCCAGACCATACGCAGCGGTGAGGGTATCTGATGATCCAGCAGCTCGGGAAAGCCCCGTCGACCACAGAGCCGACTGTATGTGCTTTACACGCGGGGTGAGGTCGTCGGACTCCAGCAAATACAGCAACCCCATGTCTGCTTGGAGCTCGTCCAGTTCGGCGCTGTTTCTGGCGCTGAAACAGTATTCCGCGACAATCACGGGGCACGTGGTCAGTAGGTTTCCCGAGGACACAAGACCATCCACTGTGCTTTGCACCGCGGGGGAGCGGGCGTAGCGATGCCACACGCTGGTGTCAACGAGGTGGGTCACGGTGAATAGTCGATGGTGTCACTCGAGAGTTGATCATCGACGAAAACGCGGGACTTCATCCGAGTCAGTAATTCTTGTTGGCGGGCTAGGGCCAGCGTCTTCGTCAACGACTCGTGAATGACTTCGCGGTCCGTTGTTAAGCCCGTGAGTTCTTTGATCTCGGCAATAACGCCTTTATCGACATCTACGCTGGTTATGGCCACGACATTCCCTTCGCCCGGTTTATATATACCAATATATATGTGTGTCAAGATTACCACTGCGAGGTGTGGTGCAGTTGGTTCTCTCCACACCCTCGATCACGCGGTCACGTCTCGTCCACCCTCCACACTGGGACCTTCTGTCTTTCTCCCCATCTGCCTGCCGTGTGGTTGACTCAAGCATGATGAAACTACTGGCCCCGCGTCTGCTCGCTCTAGCTGCGTTTGTTTTTATGTTGGTCATGAACGTCTTGGCAACGACGCTGCCGTTGAATGGACAGGCGACCAACGAGATTTCTGACCGCTATGACACCTTGTTCGCCCCGATTGGCTTCACCTTCGCGATTTGGGGTGTGATCTATCTTCTCCTCGGCGTCTATACCGTGGTGCAGCTGGTGGCGGACAATTCAGTTATTCGAGCTATCACACCGTGGTTTATTGCCAGCAGTGTTCTTAACGGCGCCTGGATTGTCGCCTGGCACTACGAGGCACTCTGGCTCGCAGCAGTCATTATCGTGGCGTTGCTGTGGACGTTGGTTCGCATCAACCAAGAGACCACTGCGGAGCGCACCACTCTGGGTGCCACCATATCCATCCGCATTCCCTTCGCGGTGTACTTCGGTTGGGTGACGGTCGCGACGGTGGCCAACATTTCTGCGCTCTTGGTCCAAGCCGGTTTTTCCGACGGATTGTTCTTTTCCGCCGAAGTCTGGACGGTCATCATTCTGGTTGTTGCCGCGCTGATTGGCACACTCACCGCTATCGTCAACTCGTCGGCGAGTTACGCGCTGGTTCTGGTCTGGGCGTTCTGGGGAATTCTCTCCCGACACCTCGCCCCTGACGAGTGGAACCAAGAGTTCCCACTCGTCATTCTCGCGGTTCAGATACTTCTGCCCCTGCTCGGGATCGTCAGTATCCTGGCTCTCATCCGCTGGTTCCGCCAACCTGTGGTGAGGTGGGCGTCAACGTCCTTGCGCACAGCGTAAAACCGAGGCTCCGCCCTGGCTCTACCGTCGCGCCCGCTGGGGCGGGATTCGAGGGCTCTAGCGAGTTCGCTGGTGTGAACGGCGTGCGGAAGTACTGGGCTGACCCGAGCTAGCTCGAGGCGGCCGAGCTGTCTTCCTCGCGGAATCCTGTGTGGGGCGAGCACCATCGGCCCGTCGTGATCTCTTCCGCTGGGCATTGGCACCCGTTGACGTCCCACGGTTTCGGCTTCCACCACCGTGTTGGTGGTGTTCGACCGGTGCGGGCTTCACATACGGTGCCACGTCACCAATCAGGGCAACAACCTCAGGTGAGGTAGCACTCGCAGCGCGGGGCGTGACGGTAATGCCAGCTTTCCGCAGCAGGGACGCAAGGTCACCCTTTTGGGTGGGCAGGCACAGAGTAATCACGTCACCTTGGGCTCCAGCACGCGCGGTACGGCCTGAGCGGTGTAGGTAGGCCTTGTGCTCCATGGGGGGATCCACGTGAATGACGAGGTCCACGTTGTCGACGTGAACACCACGGGCTGCCACATCTGTCGCAACAAGGACCTTGACAGAGCCATCGCTAAACGCAGCAAGGTTTCGATCCCTGGCTGGCTGCGACAGGTTTCCATGCAAATCGACGGAGGGAATGCCTGCTTGCGTGAGAGCCTTCGCCAGTTTCTTGGCGTGGTGCTTAGTGCGCATGAAGAGGATTCGACGCCCTGTCCCGGAGGCCAGTGCGTGGACGAGGTCCTTTTTCGCCTCAACGCTCGGGGTCTCGAACACGTGGTGGGTCATCTGGACGACGGGAGAGTTCTCCTCGTCCACCGCGTGCATGACCTCGTTGTGGAGGAAACGGTCCACGAGCTTGTTGACACCGTTATCCAGTGTCGCCGAGAACAGCAGACGCTGCCCTGACGGTGGTGTGGCGTGGAGGATCTTGGTGACGACGGGCAAGAAGCCTAAGTCAGCCATGTGATCTGCCTCATCCAGCACGGTGATTTCAATGGCGTCGAGGTGCAAGAGTCCTTGCTTCATGAGGTCTTCGAGTCGTCCCGGCGTTGCCACGACGATTTCCACGCCATCGCGGAGCGCTTGAACCTGACGAGTTTGTGATACTCCGCCAAAAATGGTGGTGACCCGAAGGTTCATGGCTTCCGCGAGCGGACGCATTGCTGTCGTGATTTGGGTGGCCAGTTCGCGGGTGGGGGCGAGGACGAGACCCAAGGGGCGACCTCTGCGCCTTGCGCCTCCGGAGAGTTCGCCGGAAAGCCTGGCGACCAGGGGAATACAGAAAGCCAGGGTCTTGCCCGAGCCTGTCTTTCCGCGACCAAGCACATCTTTGCCGGCAAGAGTGTCGGGGAGAGTGTCGACCTGGATAGGAAAGGGGGTATCAATACCTGCTCGTGTGAGAGCGGAGACAATGCCCGCGGGCACGCCGAGTTGGGAAAAAGAGTTGGTGTTCATAGTTGTGGTGCTTTCTGGTGATGGTGATCATCACGTTGTGACAGGCGGAGCCTGACTGGGGGCGAGCACATCGAGTGATGTAGTCGTTCGCCGCAAGAAAATTATCAACCACTGATGTGGTGAGGGAGCGTTCTACGACGCAGGGAACAAGAATTTGTTCACCGGTTCTTTGAGTGTAGCGGATTGAGCGGAATTGAACCTATGCTCTGCCCAGCACCTGCGCAGGAGGGCAATCGAAAGGATCGCGAGCAGCGAGACCGACTCGGTTCAAATAGGCCACCACGATGCCGTAAGACTGGAAAAGTCCGGTCTCGGTGTAGGCGATTTTCTTTTCGGCGCAGAACTCGCGAACGATGCGCGCGGCCTTGGCGAGTTTGGGCCTTGCCATGCTGGGGAAGAGGTGGTGCTCCACTTGGTAGTTGAGCCCGCCCATGAAGTGGTCCATGAAGAGACCGCCGCGGATGTTACGGCTGGTCAGAACCTGGCGACGAAGGAAGTCGACCTTGATGCCCGCAGCGATCTGAGGCATGCCCTTGTGGTTGGGGGCAAAAGAGGCGCCCATATAGACACCAAAGAGGGCCATGTGGACCACAAGGAAAACCGCCGCGATATACCAGGGCATGAGAGCCAACAGAATGAGGGGATACCCGATGTTGCGGGCAAGAAGCAGGGTGATTTCTGTCCCACGGTGCTTGAGCGGCTCTTTACTAAACACTCGGCGGAACGCCTGAACGTGAAGGTTGAGGCCCTCGAGAGTCAGGATAGGAAAGAACAGCCAGCCCTGTCTCTTCACGAATGCTTTGGTGAAGCCTGACGTCTTGGCGGCTTTCTCCTCTTGGAACATGATGAAGTCAGACTCAATATCGGGGTCCTTGCCCACCGTGTTGGGGTTGGCGTGGTGACGAGTGTGTTTGCCCATCCACCAGGAGTAACTGATGCCGACGACCGCGTTGGCAAGGATTCTCGCGGTGTTGTCGTTAGCTTTGCCCGAGCTAAACACCTGACGGTGTGCCGCTTCGTGGGTGACAAAGGAGAACTGCGTCATGATGACGGCCATAACCGGTGCTAGAGCAATCTGGATCCAGGTGTTTCCGAGGAAATACATTCCGGTCAGAGTCGCCAGTAAAGACAGCGAGAGGATCACGATCAGGGTGATGTAGTAGGTGCGAGAACGCGCAAGTAGGCCCTCGTCCTTGATCCTGGTCAGGAGTTCGGCGAACTCTGAGGTGTAGGAGTGGGGGCGGGGGAGAGGATGGTCGATGACCGCATTCGACATATGGATCCTTGTTCGTACTGACTTCCCAGCCGAAGAAGAACCATTGACGGGCCCCTAGATGCTTTGACGCTAACAGGGGAGTCTTTCGATTGGCTGAACTTCAGGGGCCCGGCGGAATTAATTCACCCAGAGATATTCGCCAAATTGCCGGCTTGCTACCCCGCTAGCACTCTCTATCAGGGGTACGGTAGGGGCAACCTCGAGGAGACAAGCATGGCAAGACACACGAGAACTGTTGACCAGAAGATATCTCGCCTCCGGACCTACAACGTTGTTGCCGGATCACTTCACCTGCTCCAAGCCGTGGGGCTGGGCTATGTCCTCTTTCTGCTCGAGGACCAGGTGACGTATGCAGTCACCGCCGACTACTTAGCAGGCCCTCCCGGTGTTCCGCTGCCACCCGAGCGAGTGGAGCTCTTCGACATCAACGTCGGTTTTGGCGTTGTCGCCTTCTTGGCCATGTCCGCGTTCTTCCACTACTTAATCTCGTCCCCTCTGTTCTTCAAGCGTTACGCAGCGGGGCTGAAGCTCAATCGCAATTACTTCCGCTGGACGGAATATTCCCTGAGCTCCTCGGTCATGATTTGGCTCGTCGCTCAAATCACCGGAATCACGGATATTGCTGCCTTGTTCTCCATCTTTGCTGTCAACGCCTCCATGATCATGTTCGGGGCTATCCAAGAGAAATACGAGCAGCCTGGGTCTGGTGGTTTCTTGCCCTTTGTCTTCGGTTCGATGACGGGGCTGGTGCCCTGGATTGTCATCTTGATTTACTTCCTGGCGCCTGGATCAACCTCCGGAGTGGAAGCGCCTGACTTTGTGTTGGGAATTATCATTTCCCTCTTCCTGTTCTTCAACACCTTCGCGGTGAATCAAGCCTTGCAGTATCACCGAGTGGGCGGATGGAAGGATTACCTCCGCGGTGAGCGGATGTACATCACCCTCAGTCTGATCGCGAAGACTGCCCTGGCCTACCAGGTGTTCTCTGGCGCGATCATCCCTGCTCTCACGGATTAGCCCCGTGTCTGAAGCTGAGGAAAAGCTCGCGACGTTCCGCGAGCGTCGCAATCTCGCAGCGGTTCAACCCGAGGGGCCACTGGCACTGACCAACACCCAATGGGTCGACATGGAGCAAACAATCTGGGGCGTCCCCGGAACGTGGGCGCCGCGGATAGATGGCGGTTCAGGGCTTCTCCTTACTGCTGAAGCCTCAGATGGCATCGTCGTGGACGGTGTCGCTGTGGATGGCCAGGTCGTTGTCCGAGGAAAAGACGACGAGTCGCCCTCCACTGTTGTGTTCAGTGACACCGTGACTGGGCATGTCATCGCTGCGGATGGAGCCTATGCGCTTCGCGTGTGGGATTCCCAGTCGGAGGGCATTCAGAACTTTGGGGAGGTGGATGCCTTTCCCTATGCGCCAGAGTGGGTCATTACCGGCACATGGACAGAGATTCCTGGTGGAAAGAGTGTCGGGTTTGAGCATCTGAAGGATGAAGGTGTGGCCCGGGATGAAGTGGTTCCTGGCGAAATTACCTTTACCCACGCGGGTGTGGAATACAGCATCGCGGCGTTCAAAGCAGGAAGAGCTCTCCAATTGGTGTTCTCAGATGCCACCAACGGTGATTCGACCTATAGCGTCGGAAGATTCCTGTTCCTTGCCCCTAACCCCGATGGGTCCATCACCCTGGACTTCAACTACGCGATTCTTCCTCCGTGTGCGTTCTCCTACGCGTTCAATTGTCCGCTTCCTCCGGCGCAAAACAGGTTCCCTTTCGCCATCGAAGCGGGAGAGAAGAATGTACTCGCCAAAGATGGTTCTCTGCTTCACGGCTGAGTCACACACTTGTAATTCTTAGGGTTCATAGCGCATACTAGGAGCCGGTCTGAGGACCGGTGAGTCAACTACTCGGGTTATTCCGCGGTCGATGGGGAAGTCGAACCAACGGAATAAGGAGTAGACGATGACAACCACCCGCGCTCGCGGTGTGCTTTTTGTGCACTCATCACCGCGCGCTCTCTGCCCCCACCTGGAGTGGGCTATTGGTAGCGCCCTGGGCTATCCGGTGAATTGTCGCTGGGAGGACCAACCAGTCCTGCCGGGAACACTGCGAGCAGAAATGGAATGGATGGGCCCAGTGGGCTCTGGTGCCGCTATTGCGAGCGCCCTGCGCGGTTGGGAGCATCTTCGATACGAGGTCACTGAGGAGCCCACCTCGGTCTCAGACGGGGGCCGGTGGATGCACACCCCCGATCTCGGAGTGTTCTTCGCGCAGACAGACTCTGCTGGAAACGTCGTGGTGCCTGAGGACCGAATTCGTTATGCACTAGAGGTGGCCCACGGTAACGCTGATGAGATATCCCGGGAACTTCGAGTTGCACTCGGTGGCGCGTGGGATGACGAACTTGAAGTGTTTCGCCGCGCTGGCGACACACGCTCCGTGGTGTGGCTCCACCGAGTTGGCTAGGCAGCCAGTCGGACCTCAGTCCGTGTGGCGAGTGTCCTCTTCGAGCGCAGGATAAGCGCCGAGAGGATGTACGCACCAATACTCAGGAGTGAGAGAGAGACCACGGCCGTCACCACACGTTGTGAGTCGCCACCGGCCAGTGATGCGATTAGAGCATCTGTGCTCCACCCCAGAGGTGTCGCACCCGAAATCGCCTGGTAGAAGCCAGGAAGTATTTCGATGGGAATGACACTTCCCAGGCTCACAATCTGGAGCACTAGTGCGGTCAGCGAGAGTGGTGCCAACCAGCGAGGGTTCCATGCCCACACGGCGAAGTGAACAGTGGCCAGCGCGAGCGCCGTCAGCACAATGATCGGTGCAGTAAGTCCCAGCGCTGTCCATGAGACGCCACCGAGAGTGTGCAACAGGGTCAGGACAATCGCACTCCAGGTCCCCACCATGAGAAGAGTGGGGCGTGTCGCGCGGAAGAGGAGGGCCTGAGTTCGGGCTGTGCTGCTGAGGATTCGGGAGGAGTAGCTGGGCACTGTCAGGAAATAGGTGAGTGCGATGAGCCACATTCCCACGGGAACAAGCGCGCTGGAAAGAGTCTCTTGGAATCCAATGTCTTCTGACACATTGCTGCCATCAAAAACTACGGGGTTATTCAACACATCGAGGGCCTCATCACTGGGCATCGTCCCGCTACCCTCGCGAAGTTCCTCAGCGCCCTCGGTGACACCCTCGGAGAATTCGCGAGCCCCATCGGAAAGCTCCACCATCCCCTCAGCTAACTCTGCTGTGCCATCCGCGAGTTCATTCAACCCGGTGCGAATATCTCCTGAGCCTTCAGCGAGGTCCTGGCCGGCATCATCGAGCGCATCGGCACCTTTATCCAGTTCAATGATTCCGGTGGTCACTCCACTGAGAGCGGTAGAGGTTTGCGACGACAGAGTGCTGCCTCCTGCAGCAGCTGTGGCGAGCCCATCAATCAGGGTATTGAGCGTCGCAAGGCCTGGCCCGGTGACTGTTCCCGAAGCCTTCACTCCTGAAAGTCCTGCAGACAGAGTTGAGATGCTGTCGGTATACGTCTTGACCCCTGCAGAGAGGTCTGTGAGCCCCGAAGTCCCGGCCCCCAGGGCATCGAGCCCATCAGAGAGCGAGGTCACACCGTCGCTGAATGTACCAAGCCCATCATCGAATTCTTCATAACCCGACGCCAAATCTTCAACACCTTCGTCGAGCTCGGAAACGGCCTCGGACACTTCCTCCACCCCATCGGCCAGTGTGTCGGCTCCGTCGGCTATCTCGTCAAAAGCATCGGAAAGTTCAACGATGGCAGTGAATAGGCCCTCCATAATTCCAGAGCCAAACTCGTCGCTGACTCCCGCGGCGAGACCCGCGCCAATCTGGTCGGCCAGGATTCCGGCAAGGTAACTGTGTGAGGAGTCTGTGATGATCGTGAAAGTAGCCGACTGGGGATTGTCAGTGTCGAGTGTCGTCACCGCAGAGGAGAAATCTTCCGGAATCTCCACGATGGCGTAGACATCTCCGGATGCAAGAAGCTCACGCGCCTGCTCTGAGCTTGTGACGAGCCAGTCGACGGCCAAGTCTTCAGAGGTGACGAGTTCTGTCACTAGAGGTTTGCTCGCGAAGATGATGGTCTCTTCGCCAGCCTCGTCGGTCTCTGTGATCAGTTCGTCGTTGTTGACTAGCGCTACAGGAACTCGCTCCAGAGCTGTGTCCCCTGCGGACATCGCTCCCAGAAGACCACCCACGATGATGAGAGGGGTCATCACCCCCGCAATAATCCAGATTCGCCACTGCGACCTCAGTGTCATCAGCCCACCGCCACCAGTTCTGGGGTCACGTCGACAATGGAGGTTGAGATACTTACTGGACTCAGAGCCCTGGCGGGAGGAAGGCTAAACAACGCCACCGTTTGATGTTGTCCTGCCAGAGCGCCCAGTGCCTTCCACCACAACTCGCGGTGGTCATTGTCCGACAAGGGGTCTGCGGGGGACACGAGGCAGAGGGGTGATCCGTCTGCCAACGCTAACGCCGCCCAGACCACAATCTGTTGGCCGGGAGCCAGTAAGCCGGGGAGAGTTGACTCGGTGACGGTCTGTCCGGGAGCAAATTCCTCACTGAGTGAATTGAGTGTCGAGAGCGTAGATCGAACAAGCTGCCGGGTCTGGGATGCTGAAAGTTTCCCTCTCGAGGACGACCACCTCATGCGCTCCTGCAAAGCTTCACCCAGCGGCGTCAGAGCGTCGGAATCTTGGGGGCTCCACACGGACACTGTTGCGCGAACACTGCGACTTTCACTCGGCAGGGGGTGCCCCGCGACATGCAGGGAACCTGAGTAGTGAGGGAGAGCTCCTGTCAAAGTCGCGGCAAAAGCCCGGGCGAGGTGAGGCTCGGCTGAGACGTCCAGACGATCGCCAGCATTCCATTCCAATGCCATGGGCTCGCTGCGGACTTCCCCCTCTCCGATGACGAGATACTGAGCGTGGACGAGTGAAGAGGAGTGCTGGCTAGCCCACGCCTTGTTCTTAATGTGCTCGCCAAGCGACTCTCCCTCGACATCCGCGTGAGGGATGGCTCGCTCCAAAAAGCGCGGGAACGACCAGGCGAGCTCTTTGAACAACGCCATCACAGCGGGGACAAGCGTCATACGGACAACAAAGGCATCGAGGGCGATGCCTACAGCGAGCCCCAGGGCAATGGGCTTGAGCGTGTTACTCCCGTGGGGCACGAAAGCGATAAAGACAAAGAACATGATGAGAGCTGCGGAGGTGACTACCCTCGCTGCGGAGGAGTAGCCTTCCTCGATTGCGTATCGCCAGTCGCCGGTGTGAACATGGCGCTCCCGCATACCGGAAACCAAGAACACTTCATAGTCCATGGCAAGTCCAAACAGGAGCGCCATGAGGATGATCGGCATGAAGCTCAGGATCGGACCGGGCGTATCCACTCCGAAGAACGAGCTAAACCAGCCCCATTGGAAAATGGCAACCACGACGCCGAACGCTGCAGTGACCGAGAGAACAAAGCCCAAGGCCGCCTTCACCGGGACAATGAAGGAGCGGAAGACCGCGAGCAACAAGAGGATCGAGAGTCCCACGACGACAATTCCGAAAGGAATGAGCGCGTCCTGGATGCGCTGCGACAGATCAACGCCAATGGCCGTGAATCCGGTGATCGCGATGTCATTCCCCCAGGTCTCCTCCCATTCCGGAACTCGCTCTCGAATGTCAGCAACCAGAGCTTTGGTCGCAGGCGAGTCGGGGGCGTACTCAGGGGTAACTTGAATGATTCCGGTATCGAGGCCTGGTGAAGGGAATGCGTCGCCCACAAGTGCAACCCCGGGTATCGGTTCGAGCTCATCGCGGAGTGCGTCGAGATCGTCCATGATGCTGTCACTACCCGTGATGTCCACCGCGACCAGAAGAACCCCGTTGTAGCCGGGTCCGAAGCCTTCGCTGATGTGGTCAAATGCTTTTCGTTGGGTTGACTCTATGGGCTCCTGCCCACCGCCGGGAAGATTCAGATCGAGTTCTAGTGCAGGGAGTGCCAGTGATCCCAGTCCCACCATGCAGACCACACTTACCAGAAGGGGTCTCCGCATCACAGTGCGGACCCACCGACGCCCCATAGTGGGGCGATCGCTGGAGCCCATTGCAAGTCGTGACGCTGCTGAACCCGACCGAGGGCGGAGCCTTTCTCCCATCATTCCCATGAGCGCGGGAAGCAAAGTGATCGCAGCAAGAATCGCAATTGATACTGCAAGAGCGCCCGAGGCTCCCATGACACTAAGGAACGGTATGCCCACTAAGAAGAGCCCCAAGAGAGCAATGATCACGGTGGCGCCCGCAAAAACAACAGCGTTTCCTGCCGTGCCCACCGCTCGGGCGGCGGACTCTGCTGCATCATCGCCGGCCGCAAGTTGGTTGCGGTGGCGCGAGAGAATAAAGAGCGAATAGTCAATGCCGACGGCGAGTCCGAGCATGACTGCAAGGAGAGGCGCGGAGCTGGACACAGAAACCTCGAGAGCCGCGAAGAAAATTGCCCCCACAGCAATTCCCACTCCCACAATGGCGCTGGCAAGGGGAATCCACGCCGGCCGCACGGACCGGAACGTGACGATGAGAACCAGCCCGGCAAAAACCACCCCAATAAGCTCGGTGGCGCTGATTCCTGGACTCTGGTCTTGCAAGATAGCGCCGCCGTATTCAATAGTGAGCCCGGATTCCTCCGCAATACTCCTCGTTGAGAGAAGTTCCTCCACCATTTCGTCAGTGACGGAGGGTGTGGGGCCGTCGAACCGGACCTG
This sequence comes from Pontimonas sp., assembly GCA_030728325.1. GTDB lineage: Bacteria > Actinomycetota > Actinomycetes > Actinomycetales > Microbacteriaceae > Pontimonas. The sequence continues at coordinate 9,239 of JANQZT010000037.1, read as the reverse complement.
AACTATCGCGTATCGTGCGTCATCACTGAGCGCGTCTCCCGCAAACTCGTCAAAAGGAGTGGTGACGGAGTCAACCCCCTCGCCGCTTTCGAGTGCTTGGGCGAGTTCGTCAATGACTGCCCGGTTGGTGGCAGAGTCAAGTCGTTCCCCTTCCGGCGCTACGAGGACAACTTGAGAAGATGCTCCCGCGAAGGTGGGGAAGACTGCTTCGAGGCGGTTATAGGCCTCTTGGGACTCGCTACCCGGGATTTCGAATGTCTCTTCGGTTTGCCCTCCCAGGGAAAACCCAACTCCGATCACCGCGAGCATGGCGAGAACCCACGCGATAACCACGCGTCCCGCGTTTCTGTAACTCGCCTTCCCGAGGCGATAGAGAAGAGTAGCCATTTAGTTCAGTGTCCCCACAGTCTGTTGGTCACTGCGGACCATGGCGGTTACTGCTTCGGTCAGCATCTCAGTGAGTTCTGTCTCATCCAGTGATTCGACACCCAAAATCGCGGCCGACACGAGGACGTAAGTAACTCCTGAGATCACAATCCCCAGCCTTAAGCGGTCGTGCTCTCCGGCAGAGTGCTGGCTCACCAGGTCAGCCATCTGCTCCATCAGGCCATGCGCTTTCTTGAGCGCGGGAACTGAATCCACGAAATAGGGGTGCGTGATCACAATATGGGTGGCGAGGCGATGATTGACCAGAAGCCTGACGAGATCCTGTGCAAAGGTGACTCGGTCGCTTTCTGTGGCGAGGCCTTGAAGGGTTGCCGCCTCGAGAAGTTTCTCTGTGGCGACAAGTGAGGGGGAGAGAGCTTCGTTGATGAGTTCTTCCTTGTGAGAGAAGTGATAGACCACATTCGCTTTGGAACAATTGCTGGCATCGGCGATGTCCTGAAGCGACGTTGCAGCGATTCCTCGCTGCGCACACAGGTCAAGAGTTGCCTGCAGAATCTGGTCGCGAACACTCACGTAGAGGAGCCTAAGGCTCTCGGGAAACCATTACTGACCACATGGTCAGTTTCTTAGGTACTTCCCAGCTGTTTCTAGGAAAAGGCAGCGCTTAGACGCTGCGGAAGGCGACAACCGCGTTGTGGCCACCAAAACCAAACGAGTTACTGATCGCTAACTGAGGCCCTGAGCCCAAGTCTCTGGGGGCGGTCACCACGTCGAGGGGGATCTGCTCGTCTTGGTTATCCAGGTTAATGGTGGGAGGAGCAATCCTTTCATGGACCGCAAGTATCGAAAACACTGCTTCAAGGGCTCCCGTGCCACCCAAAAGGTGTCCTGTCGCTGCCTTTGTGGCAGAGACAGGAATCGAGTGGACACGGTCTCCGAACACCGCTTTGAGCGCGTGGAATTCTGCAATGTCGCCCACTGGGGTGGAGGTCGCGTGAGCGTTGATGTGCGTGACATCGTCGGGGGTGGCACCTGCTTGCGCGAGCGCTGCCATCACTGCTCGGGAAGCCCCCAGACCCTCGGGGTCAGGAGCCGTGATGTGATACGAATCACTCGTCACACCGCTACCCGCTAGCTCGGCATAAATCTTCGCGCCACGTGCTTCGGCGTGCTCTTTGGTTTCCAACACAATAGTTGCCGCACCCTCACCCAGGACAAAACCATCTCGGTCCACGTCATAGGGCCGTGATGCCCGAGCGGGGTCATCGTTGCGCTTAGACAGCGCCTGCATCGCCGCAAAAGCCGCGATAGGCAGAGGGTGAATGACCGCCTCAGTTCCCCCGGCCACCACAACATCAGCAAGCCCTAGTTGCAGGTGCTCGTAGGCGTTGGCTATGGATTCTGTTCCCGACGCGCAAGCGGAGACAACGGTTCTAGCCCCTCCTCGACCGCCCAGTGCCATGCTCACCGCGGCTGCAGCGGCGTTGGGCATCAGCATCGGAATGGTCATGGGGAGGACACGTCTCGGGCCTTTTTCGCGGAGAGTGTCCCAGCCATCCAGCAGAGTCCAGAGCCCACCGATTCCGGTGGCGTAATCGACCAGAATGCGCTCAGGCGCAACGTCGGGAGCTCCGGCGTCCGCCCACGCCTCTCGGGCAGAAATGAGAGCGAGTTGCGCAGAGGGGTCGAGGCGCTTGAATTCTTGGCGTTCGAGAACGTCCTCGGCTTTGACCTTGGCTTGACCCGCAAACGTTACCGGAAGCTCATATTTTTCGACCCACTCATGCTCCAGCGTCGTCACACCGGATTCACCGGCAAGCAGAGCTTTCCAGGTGGACGCTACGTCTCCCCCGAGGGGAGAGGTAGCACCTATTCCGGTGACGACGACGGTGGTCATAGTGTTCCCCGGAGGGGAGGTCCTTAGGCCTGAGCCTTAGTAATGAACTCCACTGCCTCGCCGACGGTGGTCAGGTTCTTTACCTCGTCGTCAGGAATCTTGACGTCAAACTTCTCTTCAGCGTTCACGACGATGGTCATCATCGAAATCGAGTCAATGTCGAGGTCATCGGTGAAGGACTTCTCCAACGAGACCTGGTCGGCGGAAATGCCGGTTTCGTCGTTGATGAGCTCGGCAAGGCCGGCGAGAACTTCCTCAGTGGTGTGAGCCATGATTTTCCTTTTCTGTGGGGGTGTAGTGACCGGCTCCAATCTTAGAGCCAGCCTTTCGGTCTAGGGGAGAGTGACAACCTGTGCGCCATAGACAAGGCCGGCGCCAAAGCCAATCTGCAAGGCGAGGCCACCGGACGCGTCGGGGTGTTCCTCGAGCAACCGGTGCATTGCCAGGGGAATCGATGCGGCAGAGGTGTTGCCGGTCGTTTCGATATCGCGAGCAATCAGGACACTCTCGGGAAGCCCCAATTGCTTAGCAAATTCGTCAATGATGCGCATATTGGCCTGGTGAGGGACGAAGGCAGTCAATTCTTCAGGGCTCACACCGGATTTCTCCAGAGCCTCCTTCGCGACCTTGGCCATCTCCCAGACGGCCCAACGAAACACAGTTTGGCCATCCTGTCGCAGGGTGGGGAAGCCACCGTCAGGGTCATCAAACGCTTCCTTGAGGGGCCGATTCATTCCGACGGCGTCCCATTTGGAGCCATCGGATCCCCACAGGGTGGGGCCAATTCCAATGGTGTCACTGGGGCCGACAATGGCAGCACCGGCGCCATCACCGAGCAGGAACGAAATACTGCGGTCGGTGGGCTCCACAAAATCGCTGAGTTTTTCAGCACCCACGACCAGGACATAGTTCGCTGTTCCCGAGCGGATGAGGGCATCTGCTTGGGCGATGCCATAGGTGTAGCCGGCACAGGCTGCAGAGATGTCATACGCCGCGGCGGGAGTAGCACCCACGCGATCGGCAAGCAGCGCTGCCAACGACGGTGTTTGCACAGCGTTGCTAATCGTTGCGACAATCACAGCGCCAATCTGGTCTGGCTGGATTCCAGCCTTCTCGATGGCCTCATTCGAGGCGCGAACGGCAAGATCAATGGCCTGCTCGGCATCACTCGAGCGACGGCGCTCGATGATGCCGGTGCGCTGACGAATCCACTCATCCGAGGAGTCGATCGGTCCGGCAATGTCGTCGTTGCTCACGACCGTGTCGCCGCGGGCAGCACCTAACGAAAGGATGCGTGTGAACTGAGCACCGTGTGATTGGGCGAGGGGACTCATGCAGCGCTCACCAACTCCACGGCTGCAGCGACATCGTCGGGGGTGTTGAGTGCCACGGTGGGGACTCCCTTCAGAGCTCTTTTCGCTAACCCCACCAGTGCGCCGGCAGGGGCAAGTTCCATCATGCCCTGGATGCCATCCTTCGCGAACGATTCCATGCAGAGATCCCATCGGACCGGTCTGGCCACCTGGTCAACTAAGTAGCTAAGAGCCAGGTCGTGGTCCACTCGTGACCCATCTCGATTCGTATACAGCGGGTGCGTTTCTTCGCGGGAGGTAATGCCGGAAGCTGCTTCTGCCAGTGCTGAGACAGCGCTCTGCATGTACGCGGTGTGAAAAGCACCCGCGACCTGCAGGGGAATCACACGCATGCCGTCAGGAGGGTTTTCTTGGAACCGAGATAACGCAGTTCGTTCGCCGGCGATGACAACCTGACCTGCCCCGTTGAAGTTCGCGGCAGAGAGGTTTGCTTCCGCGAGCGCGGTGGTGAGCACCTCGAGATCGGCGCCGAGCACAGCTGACATTCCGGTGGGAACCTCAGCGGCAGCCTGCGCCATGGCGCGACCTCGCAGGGCAACCAGCGAGACGGCTTCGTCATCGGTGATGACACCCGAGAGCGCTGCAGCAGTAAATTCACCGACCGAGTGCCCGGCGAAGGCGAGTGATGCGCCCTCGGGCAGTGCCTCCAGCAGAGCGCGCCCCGTGATGATGCCTGCGGCGACAATCAGAGGTTGCGCAACCGCGGTATCAGTAATGGTCTCTTGGTCACTAGTAGTTCCGTGCGCAATGAGGTCGCTCTCGATGAGGTCTGACCATCGAGTGAGGTTCTCCCGATGTGAGGAGGATTCCAGCCACGGTTCCAGAAATCCGGGCTTTTGGGAACCCTGTCCGGGCGCTGCAATCACAAACATGGTCTCTAGTCTCCCGTCCACAGGAATAAATCGGCTAGAGGAACATGCCCACGGGGGCCAGCAAACACTGTGGGGACCCTACAGTTTGGGGCTTCCTGCAGAGCTTGGACCCTGATTGGGCTCGCTCATCGAGCCCAGAATCACCGCCACGTGAATGGTGAAGGCGTCGCGGGGGACACCCGGATCCCAGTCGACCACCTCGATGACCTTCTTCAAGCGGTACCGGACAGTGTTGGGGTGGACAAAGAGTTCGCGCGCTGTTGCTTCGAGAGAGTGCCCCGTCTCGAAATACGTCCAGACGGTTCCCAACAAATCCAGCGCGTGATCGCGCAGTGGCTCATAAATTCCTTGGATGAGGGCGCGACGGGCTAGCGGGTCCCCGGCGAGAGCCCGCTCCGGCAAAACATCGTCAGCCAAAAGGGGTCGGGGAGGCTCCCTTCGGCTCTTCGCCACAGAGAACCCCGCGAGAGCAGCTTTCGCGCTCTTCACGGCGTCAACAACTGCTGGGACAGTGGGGCCCACGACATAGGTTCCCGGTCCGAAGGACTCATCGAGAGCAGCTGCGATGTCGATAAAGGAGATCACCTCGTGGGTGCTGTCTTCTTCAATACGGCGACCTACGACCACGACGAGTCGATTGCCCTGCACTCCCACCAGTACGTCGGTGTCATGGTGTCGGGCGGTGCGACGAATCGCGTCCACATCGACCATGCGAGGGCTTGTACCCACGATGACGCTGACCTCGCCATGTCCCGTCCACCCGAGTGCCGCGATTCTGGAAGGGAGCTCTTGGTCGTATTCGCCGCTGAGGATCGAGTCCACAACGAGCGCTTCGAGGCGTGCATCCCAGAGGCCACGAGCTTCCGCAGCTCTGGCATACACGTCTGCTGCGGCAAAAGCGATGTCGCGGGAATAGTGCAGGATGCCCTCACGAAGCTCGTGGGGAGCGTCTTTCAAGAAGTCCTCGACGACCTCCACGGTCACCTTAATGAGTTGGAGAGTCTGCTGCAGGCTGACTGATCGCAACAGCTCCCGGGGTGCCACGCCAAAAACATCGGAGGCAATCCAGGGAGTGGAGCCAGGTGATTCATACCAACTAATGAAGGACGTGATTCCGGCTTGAGCGACCATGCCAACTGCCGAGCGTCGACTGGGCGGCATGTCTTTGTACCAGGGCAGGTCCCGCTCGAGCCTGGCCAGGGTGGCACTCGCCATCTCACCGGAAATGTTGCGCAACCACGACAGCGTCTGCTTCTTCGTCATGGCTGCGCTCATGGTGTCCTCACTCGTGGGGTGACAAGACCCCTATGCTTCTCCGCCAGCGGAACCACTGGTTCCAGCAGTCACATCGAGAAGTTGGTACTTCGTGATGGCCTGGTGCAGAGCATCTGGGGCCACGGCACCTTCTTTGGCGAGTTGCTGGAGAACGCGCGCTGTCACGGAGGGTCCATCAATCGCAAAGTGCCGACGGGCCGCTGGCCTAGTGTCACTAAACCCAAACCCATCTGCACCCAACGTGAGATAGGTGCCCGGCACAAACTCGCGAATTTGGTCTTGAACCGAGTGCATGAAGTCGCTCACTGCGACGATGGGCCCCTGTGCTCCTTGAAGCTTTTGGGTCACATAGGGCACCCGTGCTGGCTGGTCGGGGTGAAGGAAGTTGTGGCGCTCGGACTCCACACCGTCTCGACGGAGCTCGTTCCACGAGGTGACGGAATAGACATCGGCACTGACACCCCAGTCGGTTGCGAGAAGCTCTTGAGCTTCCAGCGCCCACGCCATACCAACTCCGGAGGCCAGAATCGTGGCTTTGGGAGCACCCTCGAGTTGCCCTTCCTTCAGCAGGTACAGCCCCTTCAGCAAGCCATCAACGTCGAGACCCTCAGGTTCTTCAGGCTGAAGAATCGGCTCGTTATAGATGGTGAGGTAGTACATCACGTTGGGATCAGGGTGAGTGCCGCCGTACATCCGCTCGAGACCGGCCTTGACGATGTGCGCAATCTCGTAGGAGTACGCCGGGTCGTAGGTGACCACAGCGGGGTTAGTCGACGCCAGAAGGGGTGAGTGCCCATCGGCATGCTGGAGCCCTTCACCGGTCAGAGTGGTGCGACCAGCGGTCGCCCCCATGATGAAGCCCCGCGCCATTTGGTCACCGGCTGCCCACATCGCGTCTCCGGTGCGTTGGAAACCAAACATCGAGTAGAAGACGTAGATGGGAACCATCGGCTCCCCGTGGGTCGCATACGAGGTTCCGGTCGCGGTGAAAGCCGCAAACGCTCCGGCCTCATTGATTCCGGTGTGAAGAATCTGACCCTGGGGGCTTTCCTTGTAGGCGAGCAGAAGCTCGCGGTCCACCGAGGTGTACGCCTGTCCGTGCGGGTTATAGATCTTGGAGCTCGGGAAGTAGGCATCCATACCGAACGTTCGCGCCTCATCGGGAATGATCGGCACGAGACGGTGACCAAAGTCTTTGTTCTTCAGGAGGTCCTTCAACAGGCGAGCAAACCCCATCGTGGTGGCGACTTCTTGCTTTCCCGAGCCTTTACGAGCCCCGTCATAGACGTCGGCACTGGGGAGGGAAACCTGGGTGTATTTTGATCGACGCTCGGGCAGATACCCGCCGAGCGCTCGCCTGCGCTCGTGCATGTACTGGATGGCTTCATCACCATCACCCGGGTGGAAATACGGAGGCTGGTAGACATCTGCCTCAAGAGCTGAGTCCGCAATCGGAATGCGCATGTCATCCCGGAATGTCTTCAAGTTCTCGAGCGTCATCTTCTTCATCTGGTGGGTCGCGTTGCGACCCTCGAAGCTTGGTCCCAGACCGTAGCCCTTCACGGTCTTCGCAAGAATCACCGTGGGCTGACCCTTGTGCTCGGTGGCGGCCTTGAACGCCGCATAGATCTTCCGGTAGTCGTGGCCCCCACGCTTGAGCTTCCAGATGTCATCATCGGAGAGGTGCTCGACCATCTTCAGAGTGCGCGGGTCACGACCGAAGAAGTTCTCCCGGATGTAGGCGCCACTCTCTGCCTTATAGGTTTGGTAGTCGCCATCGGGCGTGCGATTCATGAGGTCACGCAGGGCGCCCTCGGTGTCAGCCTGCAAGAGCGCATCCCACTCACGACCCCAGACGACCTTGATCACATTCCAGCCAGCGCCTCGGAAGAAGCTCTCGAGCTCCTGAATGATTTTTCCGTTTCCACGGACTGGCCCGTCCAGTCGCTGCAAGTTGCAGTTGATGACGAAAGTCAGGTTGTCGAGATCATCGTTGGCCGCAAGTTGCAGGGCGCCACGGCTCTCCACCTCGTCCATTTCGCCATCGCCCAAGAATGCCCACACGTGCTGATCGCTGGTGTCTTTGATCCCGCGGTTGTGCAGGTACCGGTTGAGCTGTGCTTGGTAAATCGCATTGATCGGTCCCAGCCCCATGGAGACGGTCGGGAACTGCCAGAACTCTGGCATCAACCTCGGGTGGGGGTAGGAGGACAGTCCACCGCTGGGGTGTGACTTCTCTTGGCGGAACCCATCGAGTTGGTCGGTGGAAAGTCGCCCCTCGAGGTACGCCCTCGCATACATACCGGGGGATGCGTGACCCTGATAGAAAATCTGGTCGCCACCGCCCGGGTGATCGGCCCCTCGGAAGAAATGGTTGTGGCCGACCTCATAGAGAGCTGCCGAAGATGCATAGGTGGAAATGTGGCCACCGACCGCAATTCCGGGTCGCTGAGCTCGGTGCACGGTGATGGCGGCGTTCCAGCGAATCCAGGCGCGGTAGCGACGCTCGATTTCTTCGTCGCCGGGGAAGTCGGGTTCGTTGTCTGTGGCGATGGTGTTCAAGTAGTCCGTGGTGGGAACCATCGGGACACCCAAGTGGAGCTCTTTGGAGCGCTTGAGCAAGCTGAGCATGATTTCTCGTGCTCGCTGGTGACCAGATTGAGCAACGACCGAGTCGAGAGATTCTCGCCATTCCGTGGTCTCGGTGGGATCCGAGTCCATCTCGTTGAACGAATAGGGATCTTGGTCGTTGACAGCCACCCTGACCTCTTCCTGTGTCTGGTAGATCGGGACATTTCACCGGGCAGGGATTGCCTGCATGAGGTGAGCACCAAGTCTAGTGGGGTCGGTTTGGGCGCGGGAAATGTTTCGAGCTACCGCTCGTCGTGGTTTAGCATGAAGCGTTGGGCCTGTAGCTCAGTTGGTTAGAGCGCCACGTTTACACCGTGGATGCCGGGGGTTCGAGTCCCTCCGGGCCCACCAGATTTTTAGCCGAACAGCGCCACCATCAGCGCGGCAAAGATGACCACAAAAATGCTCGGTGTCACGTATTTGATAACCCACAGCCACCGTGCACTCGAGGTAAGGGTCGCGTCGTCAGCGGCAAGCTTTTCTGCCTCGCTCGCGGTCTGAAACTGGACGAGCGCGCCGAGAATTCCCGACGCTAGCAGGATGCCGGCCGCTGCGATCCGCACTGCCAGGTCGGTGTCGGCCAATCCGAATTGCAATAGCGCGACGGTAGTAATGAGTAAAGCAGTGGGCGCCATTTGCGACACGACAATGGTCTTGCGAAGCTCCAGCCAGTGAGCGTGAGTCTGGGATGTCATGATGTCTCCGACGTTGGTATGTTCGAATCCCCCATTCTCCGCCAGCAATTCCCTTGATTTAGAGCCTCAGTCGAGGCCTTTATTGAGGGAGTTTTTGTTTAATGTGCAA